>JAYVCW010000089.1:0-2788 GCA_043749775.1 Acidobacteriaceae bacterium
TGGACCGGCATTTCTTGAGCCGCTCTCCGCGCGCGGGTTGGCCACCGGCGACATGAATAATGATGGAAAGCTCGATGTCCTGATTGGGGTTAATGGCGGTGCGCCGTTGCTACTTCAGAACCAGTCCGGAGTTGGAAATCATTGGCTGGGAGTTAAGCTTCAAGGCACAAAATGCAATCGTGACGCGGTGGGGGCCCGCTTGACCTGGTCAGCCGGTGGAAGGAAAAGATCGAGATTAAAAAACGTGGGAGGCAGTTATCTATCCTCACATGACCCTAGGGAGATTCTAGGGTTGGGATTTGCCACTAAACTAGACTCGCTCGAGATCCGTTGGCCCGCACCATCCTCACGCGTTGATCGTTTCACTGACCTAGCGTCGGATCGTTATATCACCTGCGTTGAGGGAAAAGGGGTTTGATATTCACATCTGAGTCCAAACCGAAATCTGGCGGGACGCCGAGCCGTGGCCGAGTGTTCACCGGGACGTCAAGCCTGCGAATATCTTTGTCAATAAGCGTGGACACGCGAAAGTTCTGGACTTCGGCCTCGCCAAGGTGAGCAATCTCGCCGGCCATATGATGCCCTCCGCAACGTCGGATTTATGTTGCCTGTTACAGCGGAGCCATTTCCGTTTTTCATCAGGATGATCCGAACCACTATCGGAAGATTGAGGATTTCAAGGTACAACACGCAGTACACACCCTCGCGGTAGATCTAGAGACGCACCGGGTGTACACCCCGGAACAAGAAGAGGATGGCAAGCCTGTAGCCAGAATGATCGTCTATGACGCGGTAGCCAATCCGTAGAAATCACGTAATCCATATCGCCGAAAGCCGCCTGGCGCGGGTAGAGACTTCAGAACGGCACGTACACGATAACGATGCTGACCATCGCCTTAATACCCGCCGCGCTTAGAATTCTGACGCGCGATGGTTATCTATTATTTCTCACGCGATTCATGCGCTTATTCGCGTATGGGTCGTTGTCGGTCGTCTTGGTCTTCTACCTGATCGGCCTGGGACTGAGTGCATCTCAGACGGGACTCCTCCTCACGCTGACGCTCGTCGGCGATACGGTGATCTCTCTTTATCTCACCACGCGGGCTGACCGGATTGGACGGCGCCGGATGCTGATTGTGGGAGCTGTTCTGATGGCCGCGGCGGGAGTCGCCTTCGCCTGCACAAACAATCTCGTGCTGCTGATCATCGCTGGCACGATAGGAGTAATCAGTCCCAGCGGCAACGAAGTAGGTCCGTTTCTCTCGATTGAGCAGGCGGCGCTCTCGCATGTCGTTCCATACCGGTCGAGGACGGAAGTATTTGCCTGGTACACGATGGCCGGCTCTGTGGCGACCGCAATAGGCGCACTCTTTGCCGGCGCGATCACTCGTGTGCTCGAGAAAACCACAATGACGCCAGTCGGGATGTACCGAGTTGTGGTTGTCGTTTATGCGTTGGTTGGAGTTCTGCTGACCGGTTTATTCATTCAGCTTTCTGCTGCGGCGGAAGTGCGTTCGCCTGAGGAAGCGTCCGCTTTGCCGAGAACGATGAAAAGTTTCTTCGGCGTGGGCCGGTCACACCGCGTTGTCGTCAAACTTTCAAGCCTGTTCGCCTTGGACGCGTTCGCGGGTGGTTTTGTGGTGCAGAGCTTCGCGGCGTATTGGTTCTACCTTCGTTTTGGTGTGAACCCAGCAACGCTTGGCGTGATTTTCTTTTGGGCAAATATCTTTGCTGGAATTTCCGCGCTCCTGGCGGCTCGGCTTGCGACGCGGTGGGGCCTCATTAACACTATGGTCATAACCCATCTGCCCTCCAACGTTCTGCTCATTCTGGTGCCGTTGATGCCAAGTCTCCGGCTGGCTGTTCTCGTTCTTCTCGTACGGTTCAGTATTAGCCAGATGGATGTTCCGACTAGGCAGTCCTACATCATGGCGGTAGTGTCCAAGGAAGAACGATCGGCGGCGGCGGGAATAACCGGCGTGGCACGAACAACGGGTGCCGCCATCAGCCCGCTGTTCGTTGGGTTTATGTTTGCCCGACCTTCTTGGATCAACGTGCCCTTCTTCATCGCCGGCACATTCAAAATTCTCTACGACCTGTTGCTGTATAGAGAATTTATGGCTGTCCAACCACCTGAAGAGCAGCATGGCGAAAGCTAGGCAACATCGTGGTTTGGTACTGAATTCATGGGCATAGTGTCACGGAGCCCAACGATTTCCGACCCTCTTGTTAAACAGAGAGTAGACGTTTCTCCCCTAAGCTATTGATTTGGCGTACCACCCTTACCAATTTTGAACCACTTAGCCCATCTCCGAACTTTCTTTTTCCGTTTTCCCAAGACTTAGCTATTTGGGCGGGTGTCTTGGCCGAAGCGGCGATCATGCCGCCCCTAGCTAGCGAGAAGCGGCGTCTATCGGCGCTGACTGCGAGTGCTGCGCTGAGAGCAATGCCACCGAATCTGCTTTCTGCTGTTGTGCGTCAATCGTCGCTCCCAGAGAGTCCTGGCTTCATGCAATCTGGCACTCGCATGGGCCCACCCTGTAGCAACCTAGGTAATCGCGCCACTAATTCAAAGTAGATTGGGAAGAAAGCGCGCCGGCAAGTCTGGAGGCCGTTCTGGACCAGACAGCTAGTCTGGTAGTTCGATCCGGTCCGGGTGCCGCCTATTACTTTCGTGCTCCTCTAACAAAACTTTTTCAAGCCACTTTGCCTGCTTTTCTGCAACCTTCTTATCCACCGATTGCGAGTTATGGCCGATGAAGAACTCCTCGCCGCACTCGTCACACCT
>JAYVCW010000090.1:0-7826 GCA_043749775.1 Acidobacteriaceae bacterium
CGTTCGACTTGCATGTGTTAGGCACGCCGCCAGCGTTGATTCTGAGCCAGGATCAAACTCTCATTTGAAACCTGAGTCGGTCTGGGTAGACCGACAACCTCCATCAGCTGAGATGGAGGTTCATTTTGTGAGTACGTTCAGACTTTTGACCCGAACATTTGTTTCTCACGACTGGCACGTTCAACCTTTTGTCAAAGACCGATCCGCTTACCGCCTGAGCGGTGCGCTTTCAATCTGCCGCCGCCTCTAGAAGAGGCTTTGGCGTCCTCGAAACTTGTGATACTGAACTTGTCTACGGAACCTGTTAAAGCTACCGTTCCGCTACGCCGCTGTCAACCGCTTGAAATCACAGGATTTCCACCTGATTTCAACAATGCGGGAGTTTCGATCCAGGGACTATTAAGTCCAGATTGGAGAACTCTTTGCAGCGCGTCACACCCGACTTCCATTTCAGCCTGCACAGCTTTTACACGCGCGCTGAAGCGGAAGACGTTTCAAAAAGTAAAGATCGCTTGGAGGCTCTGCTGTTTGCGGAAACCCTTCAGGAAACTTTGTTCCCGAATGCGAAACCCGGAAAAGGGGTCAATTGGAGGCTACTGAATTTGATGCCGCAAGTATCCGCGACGATTCAGCGGAGCACTTAGACACTTGTTCACTTGTCCTCGACTTGTTTGTTATATCAAAGACAATGTAGTTGTGCAACCCCCCACTCAAAAAAATATATGCGCAAAAAATATATTGGCAAAATATATTCCAAAAAGGATTTGCGCTCGGAGTGCGGGGCGAAGGCGCGGGGCGGGGTCGGGACGAAGTGCGGGGCGAAGAGACCTGCCGCTCGCCGAGTGCGAACGTATAATGCTTGAGTGATCTCCGTCCTCAAGCTCGGCGTTGTTGGGTATCGAGAAGGACTCGAACTGCAGGGGCGCCTGGTTGATCTACGCAAAGCCAACGAAATCGGAGATACGCTCCTTTTGCTCGAACATTCCCCTGTTATTACGCTCGGTCGCAATGCCCGAGCGGCAAATATTTTGGCGTCTCCAGAGGCTTTGACTGCGCGCGGCGTGGAAGTCTTCGAATGCGATCGTGGCGGAGACGTGACCTTTCATGGGCCGGGGCAGCTTGTCGGCTATCCCATCTTCGACTTGCGCGGGCATGCGCTGCACGCTGAGGACAGCGAGATGCGTTCGCAAGAGCAAGCAGCAGCCGAGGGAGCGCGCTTCACCCGGGCTGCGCGAAAAACTTTGGGCGCGGTTGATTTCGTTCGCAGGCTCGAGGAAGTTTTGATCAGAACCTGCGGCAATTTCGCAATTCCAACGAAGCGCGTGAAGGGGCTAACCGGAGCCTGGTCAGAAACCGAGCCTTCGGCGAAAATCGCCGCCCTCGGCATACATGTTTCTCGCTCTGTGACCTCGCACGGATTCGCTTTGAATGTAAATACAGAGCTTAGTTTTTTTAACTTGATCATCCCCTGCGGAATTACTACCCACCACGTGACATCGATGCAAAAAGAACTGGGCCGCGAGCTCGATCAAAACGAAGTCGCGCAATCCATATCGCGAAACTTTGGAACTGTCTTCTCGAGCCAGATGCTTTGGCTGGAATCGATAGACGCTTTGCTCGGTAATCGCGTCGGCGTGCCCTTAAGAGTTCCGAATGAGTTACGGCAGATTCAGGGGGATGATCAAACTTTCCTCGCGTAACGTGAGCCATCCCACGTTGAACTCTCCGCGCCGTGAACTTTTTGCGGGTGACTCTTAACGCCGTGAACTCAAGCGACTCCCAGCAGCCAGGCCGACTTGAGCGCGATTTACGCGATACGACCCGATGCGCTAGCATGACTACTGGCGATCAATGATGAAAAAGAACAGTTCACCCGTGAACAAGCATCCGGCAAAAGTGACTCAAGCAGATAACGGCAGTTCATCCGTGAAACAAGATTCGCCGAACGGCAATCGTCGCGGTGACGTGCGCGGTGACCTGCGCGGCAACCTGGTTCACGATCTTCGTCTTGAGAAGCCAAGCTTTAAAGTCCGCCAGGTTCGCGTCGGAGAAAAAGTTCATTACGAAGTCGAAAGCGCCGACCTGAAAGCCCCGGTCCCTGCCCTCCGCGAATCGAAATATCTGAAGCGCGAGCAGTGCATCGAAATCTATCGATGGATGCTGCTGAACCGCCGCATGGAGACGGCACTCGAAAATCTCTACAAGCAAGGCAAAGTTGTGGGCGGCGTCTACTTCGGTCTGGGCCAGGAAGGTTGTTCGTGCGCCTCCGCCTACGCTCTCGGCAAAGACGATTGGATGGGCCCGATGATTCGCAATCAGGGCGCGCTGCTGGTGCGCGGCTTTCCACCCTCCGACATCATGATGCAGTACATGGCGAAGGCGGGATCGCCGACGAAAGGGCGCGATACCACCTCTCACTTTGGCGACCTCGAACATCGCAATGTAGTCGCGCCCATTTCCATGCTGGGAGACCTGGTACCGGTGTTGACGGGCGTCGCGCTCGGCGCGCGACTGCAGGGAAAAAATATCGCCGTCATGACATGGATCGGCGACGGCGGCCAATCGACGGGCGTTACATATGAAGGAATTAATTTCGCATCGGTCCAAAAACTGGGGCTTGTCTTAGTCATCGAAAGCAATCTGTGGGCTTACTCGACTCCTTCCGATATGCAGTACGGCGTGAAAAATCTGGCCGACCGTGCTATCGGTTACGGGATTCCCGGCGTCATCGTCGATGGGACGGACCCGATGCAGGTTTACGATGCCTGCCATGAAGCCTGCGAGCGGGCGCGGCGCGGGGAAGGCGCAACGCTGATTGAAGCGAAGATGATGCGTATGAAGGGCCACGCCATTCACGACGCGGCCGATTATGTTCCGAAGCCGATGTTCGAATACTGGAAGAAGCGCGACCCGATTGTCCGGATGGAAAATTTTTTGATCAAAGAAAAGAAATGGCTCTCCGCGTCCGATAACGTGAAGCTCATCGCTGAGGTTGAACGACAACTGGAAGCGGAGCGCGAAATTGCGGTGAATTCTCCCATGCCCACGCCAGAATCGGCCGCTGGAGGCGTCTACTGCGACGAAAGCTGCCACCAGATCAAACCGAGATACGCGATGCCGAAAGATCGCATGTTAGGTCAAAACGAAAAGCAGGTGGGACTGAAGGAATCCGAAGCTCCGGTGCATTTCAAATAATTTAAAGTTTTCCGGCCAATTTTTATTTAAATGGGAGTACGACGCCGGCACTTGAAACAAATAAGCCGAGCTGAACCTGTTAAAATCAGGTTACGCGGATGTCAACTTCTCCCATACCTGCCGAGCAGCAACTCATTCAGATCGACCTCGGGCCCAAAGTACGCGAGCCAAAGCCTTCGTGGCTAAAGGCGAAGGCTCCGGCAGGAGAAAACTTTCACAACCTGAAAAAGCTGGCGCGGGGACTCGGGCTGCACACGGTCTGCGAGTCTGCCCAGTGCCCGAACATTGGGGAATGCTGGAATCACCACACCGCGACGTTCATGCTGCTCGGAGATATCTGTACCCGCCGATGCGGATTTTGCGCCGTGCCCAAGGGCCGTCCTCTGGCAATCGATTGGGACGAGCCACGTCGAGTTGCCGAAGCGGTCGCAACGCTTGGCATCAAGCACGCGGTCGTAACCAGCGTGAACCGTGACGACGACAATGTTGGCGGGGCAAAGATTTTTGCCGAGACGATCACGCAGATTCGCGAGCTGGTTCCAGATTGTCGCGTCGAAGTGCTGATCCCGGATTTTCAAGGTTTGGAAAAGCCGCTGCGAATCGTGCTTGACGCGAAGCCCAACGTACTCAACCACAACACCGAAACCGTTCCTCGGCTCTATCGAGTGGTGCGCTCAGGCGCGCGCTACAAGCGGACTTTGGACTTACTTGCAAATTCGAAAAAGTGGGACCCCGCAACCGTCACGAAGAGCGGAGTTATGGTCGGCATTGGCGAAGAGACGGTTGAACTGATCGAAGTGTTCCGCGACCTGGGCGCGTGCGGTGTGGATATCCTTACGATCGGCCAGTATCTCCGCCCTTCAAAAGATCACCTGCCGATGACGCGATACTACTCGCCCGACGAGTTTGTTTCTTTGAAGGAAGAAGCGCTGCGATTCGGCTTCAAGCATGTCGAGTCGGGGCCGCTGGTGCGATCGAGTTATCACGCCCATGAACAGGCAAACGTCGCTGCTCTCTGATGACTCGAGCGCGATCGAAACCCGCAAAAGTTCCTCCACAATAAATTCCTGATGGAATCTTCTCCCGACAAGCTGGAGTCAACCCCCAGAAATATTTATGTCTTCGGCCTGACATCGTTCCTGAACGACACCGCCAGCGAAATGGCGTACTGGGTGTTGCCAGCCTTTCTCGCGTCGCTCGGCGCGGGTCCTGCGCAACTGGGGATCATCGAGGGTGTTGCTGAAAGCGTCGCGTCTTTCGCGAAGCTCTTCTCCGGATACATCAGCGACAAAGTTTCAGAACGCAAACCTATCGTGGTTGGGGGCTATGTCGTTGCAAATGCCGTAAAGCCGCTGCTGGCGCTGGTTTCATCGTGGTGGCAAATTCTTGGAATCCGCTTCTCCGACCGACTTGCCAAGGGCGTGCGCGGCACGGCGCGCGACGTCATGGTCGCCGACTCGGTCGCAACTTCGTCTCTCGGATCTGCGTACGGGCTGATTCAGGCGATGGATTCCGCCGGGGCGATCGCCGGGCCTCTGATTGCGCTCGCGGTGATCGGACGTTACGGGATGCGCGGTGTATTCGCCTGGGCCGCATTGCCCGGCGCGCTGTGCATTCTCGTCGCCTGGCTTGGGATTCAAGAAGTTCGAAAAAAAGTTTCTGCCAAACGGACCACGGATACGCTCGACGCCGAGGGTTATGACAGCCAGATGTCTGCAACGACCGGCGCAAGAACGGCCGTTCTACCTAGCACCAGCTCATGGTTTCCAAAACTGCCTGCTGGTTTTTATTACGTGATGGGAGTGGTAACTATTTTTTCGTTAGGAAATTCCAGTGACATGTTTCTGGTTCTGCGCGCGGGAAGCATAGGCATCGCGGCCTCGAAGGCGCCGCTGTTGGGACTTATATTCAACATCACTTTCACCCTCGCTTCCTGGCCAGCCGGAAAATTGAGCGATCGATTCTCTCGCTCCACCATCGCTTCCGCCGGATATTTTGTCTTTGCCATCGTTTATTTCGTATTTGCCCTCGCACCGTCGCAGCTCGCGATCTGGCTGGCAATGGCGTTCTATGGATTGTTCTATGCATTGACGAACGCAGTTCTCAAGGCGTTGGTCGTCGAAAGTGTCGAGGGGGATGTGCGCGGCCGCGCGCTCGGAATTTATTCCTTCTTCACCAGCGTGACCACGCTGCTCTCAAGCGTCATCACCGGATCATTGTGGAAGGTGTACGGAGCGGCGATCCCATTTTACGTTTCGGCGGGGATTGCCGCAGTATCTGCGATCGCGTTGCTGGCTTATCGCACACCTGGTTCAACAAACGGATAGTAACTGGCGGGAAGCTTCGCATCTACGTTTGCGTCCGCGAACCTGTGAAAGTCTAAAGTTTTGGGACATCTCAGAAATTTGGTGGATTGGTGGCGACGAGCGCCCGAGCGCGGCGCAACCAAACATAAGCTACAACCAGAAAAATAAGGCCCGCGATGCTGTCTAAAACAGCGTCTCGCCATGTGCCGGTGCGCGATGGAAGGTAGCTTTGATGCCACTCATCCATACTCGCTACAAAAGCGGTTCCGAGCCAAGACAACAATGTGGTTTTAGCCAACTTCAGATCTTGATAATCAAGCGTAGCTCGCCAGCCGCGAAGCAGTAAGAGAGCCAACATGCCATAGCCGATTACGTGGCCCGTCTTACGCAGATAATGATGAAAGACAAGGAATTTATACAGGTCAATCTGGCCGAGAAAATGGGTAAGTATCGAATATAGCGCGCCACCTGTATGCTCGGACGAAAAAAAATCTGTGGACTCGAAAGTAATCAGGACTACCCAGACGAGCGCAGGCCACCATGCTCGAAAAAGGCTCGGAGGTGACGGGACAGCAGAGCGCGTCAACTCCACGACGTCGCTATTCTGCCGCATAGTTCGGAGCTTCGCGGGTGATCATGACATCGTGCACGTGACTCTCTCGCAAGCCGGCTGAACTAATGCGAACAAATCGTGCTTTCTGCTGCAAATCACTTACGGTCTCGCAACCGCAATAGCCCATTCCCGACCGAAGTCCGCCAACCATCTGATGCACAATCATCGATACCGATCCGCGATACGGCACTCGCCCCTCAATTCCCTCGGGAACGAGCTTGCCGAGCCGATTTGCGTCTCCAACCATCGACGCCGCGGTCGAAGAGTCGCCATCCGAATTTTGAAAGTAGCGTTCGCTCGAACCCGCGGCCATCGCGCCAAGTGAACCCATGCCGCGATAGGCTTTAAAGGTTCGGCCCTGGTAAAGAATCAATTCGCCGGGGCTTTCATCGGTGCCGGCAAACATCGATCCAACCATCACAGCAGACGCGCCTGCTGCGAGAGCTTTGGTCATGTCTCCCGAATATTTGATTCCGCCATCGGCAATGATGGGAACTCCCGAACCTCGCGTCGCACGGGTTGCTTCGGCGATGGCCGTGATCTGCGGAACGCCCACGCCGGTCACGATTCGAGTCGTGCAAATCGAGCCGGGCCCGATGCCGACCTTCACGCCATCGACTCCCGCCTTCACTAAGTCGCAGGCTCCGTCAAAGGTAGCCACGTTCCCGGCGATTAATTCCACTTCAGGCAGCCTGGCTTTCACAGCCTTCACGGCCTCTAGGACGAGCACTGAATGTCCATGCGCGCTGTCGATAGCGAGCACATCGACTTTCGCCTTCGCCAGTTCCTGCGCCCGCTCCAGGAAATCTCCGGTAGCCCCAATCGCCGCACTTACACGCAGCCGACCTTGATTATCTTTAGCCGCTCCCGGATATTTCAGCTTCTTCTGAATATCCTTCACCGTTATCAACCCTTTAAGGTTGTACTTGTCGTCTACCACAAGTAACTTCTCTACCCGATGCTCGTGCAGAATCTCTTCCGCCTGCTCAAGCGTGGTACCTACCGGAACGGTTATGAGATTTTTGTGCGTCATCACCTTGCTGATGGGAATATCAAAGCGCGATTCGAAACGCAGGTCGCGGTTGGTGAGAATCCCCACCAGCCTTCCATCTTTCTGCGTGATGGGAACGCCTGAAATCTTGTATTTCTTCATGACGTCGAGCGCGTCAGACACCTTGGCGTCGGGCGACATCGTTACGGGATCGACGATCATTCCACTCTCGGACCGTTTGACCTTGTCCACTTCATTTGCCTGCTGCTCAATGCTCAGATTGCGATGAATAATTCCCATGCCGCCAGCCTGGGCCATAGCAATCGCCATGTGGGATTCGGTTACGGTATCCATGGCAGCGCTGATGATCGGAATATTCAGCCGGATGTTGCGAGAAACCTGCGTCTGCGTGTTCGTGGTTGCAGGCACGACCTCGGAATGCGCGGGAAGAAGCAGTACGTCGTCAAATGTGAGAGCCTCAGGAACCGGAAAATGAATCATAAGATTGAGTGATGTCTATTGTAGGGAGCGCCTCTCTATCAGGCAAATGGGCGCATGGGACTGTGTGTGGGGGATGCGTACGCGTACAAACCCACAGTTTCACCGTTTCGTTTTCGCTAGTATTCATGCGGTTGGACGGCGGCGATGTGCGTTTGGAACGCCTAAAGTACGGGATGAGGGAGTGAGGACGAATATGGAGGGCCGCTTTTTTATGAAGGTT
>JAYVCW010000091.1:0-19974 GCA_043749775.1 Acidobacteriaceae bacterium
GTCGCGACCAAGTAAATCGCGCTTCTCGGCCCGATACTCGCGGTAAGGAATCTTCCTCGGAAAGCGATTGGTCGGCAAATGTGACTCGGACACCGCTACACGGAGGGCGTCTTATTTAGACGGCCCTGAGATGCCGTTGTGCTGGCAGACGCGCATACATGTTTTCCCAAGTCTGCGTCCAAGTGCCTGCCGATGAGGCAGATGAGTGTGTCGTGGTCTGCTTGACTCAGTTCTTCTGAAACGATCACTCCGCATCCCCGAAGTGATTTGCTCAACGAAATGCGAGGTGACAAATCGGTTTGCCGCTGTCTGATATTCCCGGCAGGAATATCACGCGGACGAGAAGTTGTTGGACACGGCTGAAGGAATCGATCAAATTGGCTAGCACCGTCCGCGCGAACTCGACGATGCGGACGGACCGCGGTTGTGGAGAAGAGTTCTTTATGTCAGCCCAGCCCAATCTGATCACCCCAAGTGAGCGGTCACACTCGCTTCGAGAGGCGCCCGTCAGTCAGCAACACGCTGCTCGCTTTCTCAACATGCACCCGAAAACTGTACTCCGCAAGGCTCGTGAAGGGTCACTTCCGGCTCACCCGGTGGGGTCTGATCGGAAGCGCTGGCACTTTTATCTCTCTGAGTTGGATGATTGGCTTCGGTCGCAGGTAATTGCAGGCCGTCGGGCGCGGCACAACATGGCCTCGGGTGTAGCGGCCGATAAGTGAATAAAGGGATCCAGAATTCGTTTCCGTCGCGTGCAAGATGCCTTTGCGCAGGATCACGATCCGCTCGGGGCCCAGCCTGTTGGTTACCAGGAACTGCGGGAAATGACATTCGCCGTGAACTAGACTCCCCGACGCCCATTGGGGTAAATTCGGATTGCGACCGCTGCCAGAATTCAAGGAGCAAATGAATGCTGGCGCGTTATCAGAATGGGTGTCTCCAAACAATAATCCGCAAAGATGGGGTAGAAAGATGGCAGTTTCGCTGGCTGCACAAAGGCGCGGACGGCATTTCACGCGAGCGCAAGAAAACCATCGGACCAGTCAAGGACTATCCCGAAAACAGTAAGAAGCTGCAGGATTTGTTAGCTGGACTGCGGCTAAACATCAACACCGATGGCCCGACAGAGTTGACGTCGATCACTATGACTGAGGCTGTGGAGCACTACAAAATTCATGAACTTGCTGATTGCGGCCGGGACGGCAAAGCATATTCGACCCGCAACCGGAAGACGCTGGTTCTGAATCGCTGGGTGCTGCCTCATTGGGGAAAACTCGAACTCCGGGCTATCAAAACCGTTGCGGTGGAGCAATGGCTTAAGTCACTTGTCACAAGCAAGCTTGGCAGGCGCAAACTTCTTGCAGGTGGCACGAGAGAAAAAATCCGTGACGCGATGGGCAGCGTTTTCAATCATGCAATACGGTGGGAGTTCACTGACCGCAATCCAATCGCGGGTGCCGGCAAGGGTTCTGGTGTTCGTGTTTCTGCAAAGCGTGAGCGAACACCTGACATTCTCGAAGTTGAAGAGATGCATCTGCTGCTGGGGGTACTGGGGATTCGGGAAAAGGCTATGGTGTTTCTCGACATGCCGTCGGGACTACGCCGGGGCGAACTGGCCGGGCTGAAATGGGAGGATTTCGATTTCAAGAATCTCCATGTAAGCGTGACTCGGTCGCTGGTTGACCAGCACGTAGGCCCGGTCAAAACGGAGGCATCGAGAAAGCTGATGCCGATTGACGAGTATATAGCTCATGATCTGTTGTCCTGGTATGAAGTGACCCCATACAAGAAGCCGTCCGATTATGTATGGGCCACCGATGCCAACCGCGCTGGAGCCAAGCGTGGGAAACAGCCAGTCTGGCTGAGCGCGGTAATGCGCGATTACATTCAACCTTCAGCTCGAAAACTGGGGATCACCAAGAAGGTGTCGTGGCACACATTTCGCCACACGTTTTCTACGTTGCTCAAGGGCAACGGGGAGGATGTCAAGGTGGTACAGGAGCTGTTGCGGCACTCAACAGCAAAGATGACGTTGGACACCTACACACAGGCCCTGAGTCCGCAGAAGCGAGCGGCACAAAGCAAGGTAGTCGGCATGATCCGCTCGAAACCAAGTTGTACCGTCGTTGTACCGCGAGTTTCTGGGGAAATCCCGGTAACTCATTGATTAGGTTTGGCGTCCCCGACGGGATTTGAACCCGTGTTACCGCCGTGAAAGGGCGATGTCCTAGGCCAGGCTAGACGACGGGGACGGATGGGTGAGTAGGGTTGTCGCCGAGGTTCATAGTATCAGGGCAGTTTTGCTGCGTCAAAACTGACTTCGTTCGTGATCGCTCGACGCTTGTTGCACGACACGCATGATCAATGCACGTTTGCGCGCAAGAGCTTTTTCATAGATCCTTTTCTCCGCTCAACATAGATTTTTCGCTTCGCTGAAGTGGACACTTTTTATTTTCTCTGCATTATAGATAAATTGCGGGATGCTTTGTTCCACACGCACAGGCTCGCGTCTTCCATACCGCTCTTCCCTTCTTATCCGTTTAAAATAGAGGGATGGCCGACCCGCTTTATTTGAGTTTGTGGTTCCCTACGTTTGATGAGCCGGAGATTTTATTGCATGCCGTCACGGTGCTGCGGCAGATTCCGTTTTCTGCGATGCGCGAGGGAGTGACTTATTCGGCGATCCAGCCCGTCTCCTGGAGCGAGCCAACGATTCTTGAGCGGCGGTATCGTCCGGGAGTCGCGCCGGAAGAGGGGGTGGCCGAGGTGGCGGAGTTTCTGCACGACGACTACGCTTATGTTTTTGAGGCGTATTGGGACTTGTGGACACCCCGGGCTGGCGGAGAAAACTGGGTAGTTGAACCAGCGCTCATCCGGCTGACCGCCCAAGGCAACGAGTTTGAAGAGCACGCGTCAGAGCAGACGGGGAACATTCAAATCGATTTTGGCTTGGATACTTTGTTTCTGCACGAAGAAGCTGCGTTCACTTCAGAAACTGAGCGAAATATTCGCAGCAACGTGCAGAAGCTTGTTGAGTTCACCGCCCGGGCCGAGAAGAATGCTGGAGCGACGGGCAGGCTACTGTGGTCAGAGTCGGATGAGAATCTTGCCCAGAAGCTGATCAACCGGTTGCAGCGAGTGCAGTAGTCGGACTTCGTCCGCGGCTGGACGGGCGAGTCGCCCGCCCCCCACACGTCACATCAAATTACTCTCGCTGATATGTGTTCGGCTACTTTGTTTTGCTATTTTGTTCGGCCGCCGTCGATTTGAAGTTTTTCGCTGGCTGCGGCTTGGGCGGCCGCTAGCCTTGCAGTGAGCACTCGGAATGGAGAGCATGACACATAGTCCATTCCCGCTTTGTGGCAGAATTCGACCGACGAAGGATCGCCGCCGTGCTCGCCGCATATTCCGATCTCTAAATTCGGACGAGTTTTGCGGCCGCGCTCGATTCCCATACGCACCAATTGTCCAACTCCGTCCTGGTCGATGGCGGCGAAAGGATCCTGTTTCACGATTCCCTCAGCAAGATAAGTTGGAAGCACCTTGTTGATGTCGTCGCGCGAGAAACCGAAAGTTGTCTGCGTGAGGTCGTTCGTTCCAAAGGAAAAGAACTCAGCCACTTTGGCAATCTCGTCGGCTACGACGCATGCGCGTGGCAACTCGATCATCGTTCCAACCAGGTAATGGACTTGCTTGCCTTTTTCTTTAAATACTTCATTGGCGACGCGGCGAACGATCGCGCCTTGGTTTTCCATCTCTTTTACGGTCGAGACCAGCGGAATCATTACCTCGGCATGCGTTTTGATTCCATCTTTCTCCGCTGCGACGACGGCTTCGATGATCGCTCTTGCCTGCATCTCGGTGATCTCGGGGTAGGTGATGCCGAGACGGCATCCCCGATGGCCGAGCATGGGATTGAACTCATGCAAATCTTCGACCCGGGCGAGCAGCGACGACATGACCGGCTTCAGGTCGCGTGCACCCTTTGCTCCATATTCACGGTATCGCGCGATCAGTTCTTTTTTCTGTTTTGCGGTAGCGCTTTGCAGGCTTGCAAGGTCGACCATCAACTGCTCGCGCTTGGGCAGAAATTCGTGCAGCGGCGGATCGAGCAGACGAATCGTTACCGGCAAGCCATCCATCGCTTTAAACAGGCCGATGAAATCGGCACGCTGCATGGGCAGCAATTTTTTCAGGGCGGCGCGTCGATCTTTTTCGTTGTCGGCGAGAATCATGGCGCGCATGTGCGCGATGCGATCTTCCGCAAAGAACATGTGCTCGGTGCGGCAAAGGCCGATGCCTTCCGCGCCAAAGGACCGCGCTTGAATTGCATCGCGAGGAATATCGGCGTTGGCGCGCACTCCAATTTTGCGAAACGGCTCGGCCCAACTCATCAGCTTTTGCAAATCTTTATCGTCGGAGGACGCTTCGAGTGTTTTGAGCTTGCCCTTGATCACGCGACCGCTGGTTCCGTCGAGAGAGATCCAGTCTCCCGCCTTGAAGACTTGCCCTTTGACACGCATCTCGCCGGCGCGCTCATCGACATGAATGTCGCCGGCGCCCGCCACGCAGCACTTCCCCATGCCCCGGGTAACGACGGCGGCGTGACTCGTCATACCGCCGCGCGACGTTAGAATGCCGGCGGCCACTTCCATGCCCTGAATGTCTTCGGGAGTTGTTTCCGCGCGCACAAGAATTACCGGATTTCGCTGCGCGCTGTGACCGGCCTTTTTTACGGCCTCTTCCGCGGTGAACACGATCTGGCCAACCGCGGCGCCGGGAGATGCGGGAAGACCCGTCGCCAGCACCTCAATTTTCGTGCTTTTTTCGTCGAGACCCGGAACAAGAAAATCGTATAGTTGATTCGGTTCCACGCGGAAGATCGCCTCTTCCTTTGTGATCAAGCCCTCGTCGACCATCTGGATGGCGACCCTTACCGCCGCGCGTCCCGTACGCTTGCCGTTCCGCGTTTGCAACATGTAGAGCTTGCCTTCTTGAATGGTGAACTCAAAATCCTGCATGTCTTTGTAGTGCTTTTCGAGACGACTCGTGATGTCGCGAAGCTGGTTGTAAACCTGCGGCATGATTTTTTCGAGCTCCACGATGGGAACCGGTGTGCGGACTCCGGACACGACGTCTTCACCTTGGGCATTCAGCAAAAACTCGCCGTAAAAAACTTTATCTCCGTTGGCGGGGTTGCGCGTGAAGCCGACGCCGGTGCCGCTGGTGTCGCCGAGATTGCCAAAGACCATTGCCTGCACATTGACGGCGGTTCCGAGCATGTCATCGATGTTGTTGATGCGGCGGTAGTGCTTGGCGCGGTCGTTTAGCCAGGAGCGGAACACGGCATCGCGCGCCATCACCAGTTGCTCTTGTGCATCCTGCGGGAAGTCGCGCTTGGCGTGCTTCTTGACCGCTTTTTTGTATTCGGCAATGATCTCTTGCAGCGCCTTGGCGTCGAGACCTGTGTCGAACGCCGTCTTCTTTTGCTTTTTCTTGGCGTCAAAAATCTCGTCAAACACAGATTTTTCAATATCCAGTACGACGTTACCGAACATCTGAATAAGACGGCGATACGAGTCGTAAGCGAAACGCGGATTGCTGGTGCGCTTGGCCAGCGCTTCCACGCTCTGGTCGTTCAGACCCAAATTCAAGATAGTGTCCATCATCCCGGGCATGGAAAATTTCGCGCCTGAGCGCACGCTTACGAGAAGCGGATTTTCGCCCTTGCCTAGCTTTTGACCTTGCAGGCTTTCGAGCTTGGCGAGCGCCTCTTGCATCTGTCGGTCGACCTCTTTGGAGGCTGCGTGGGTGCGCATGTATTCGCGGCAAGCTTCGGTTTGTATTGTGAAACCGGGAGGGACGGGGAGCCCCGCATTCGTCATTTCGGCGAGACCCGCGCCCTTGCCGCCGAGAATGTCTTTCATCTTTCCGTTGCCATCGGCCTTTCCGCCGCCGAAAAAGAAAACGTATTTTGCGGCCACTGACTTTTGGCCGGTCGCGTTCAGTTCTGATTTTGTTGCTAGTACTTCGTCATTTGGTAGCGTTATGGCTGCCATATCGAGCCTCATTTCAAGAATCGCCATCCCGGACGCAGCGAGCGACGGATATTCTTCATTAGTGCAAATCCGTCACTTTGCTCGGGGTGACAAGTTGTTAGAGTTCAGTTCTTGCCCTCAGTCACGATCTCGGAGAAATCGGCAAGGGTCGAAAACTCTTTCACCACGCTTTGCAAAAGGGCCAAGCGATTAGCACGAAGATTATCATCGTCGACCATGACCATCACCTTTTCGAAGAACTTGTCGATCGCGGGGCGCAATTTTGCTATTTCTAAAAGCGCCTCACCGTAGTTATGTTCGGTTCGAAGGCTTTCCACCCTCGCGGCGCTTTCAGGAATCATTCGCGCCAGCTCTTTCTCCGAATCTTCCTTCAAGCCCGATGGGTCCATCCGCATCGCGATGACCTTAGTCTTTTCGGTTGCCTGCCTCAGGATATTCTTCATGCGCTTGAATGCGCTCGAAATGGAAAGAAAATCTTCTGACCCGCGAACCTTGCTCACTGCTTCGGCTCTGGCGACGGCATCGACAACATCGTCGGAATCGACTGCAAGAACGGCGCTGACAACGTCATAAGCGTAGCCGCAAGCGTCTTTCAAGTAGAACTCAAGGCGCTCACGGAAGAAGGCGCGCACCGAATCACTGGCAGCGGCGTTGGAAAATTTCTTCTCCGCTTCGGAACCTTTATAGCGGGCGCGCGCGTCTGACATGATGTCCGAAATTCGCAGCGGCAGTTTGAGTTCGGCAATGGTTTTCACAATGCCGTTCGCCTGGCGGCGTAATGCGAAAGGATCTTTCGATCCGCTCGGAACAAGGTTGAGCGCGAACATGCCGGCGATTGAGTCTGCCTTGTCGGCAATGGAAAGGATTGCTCCCTCGATCGTCGATGGCACGCTGTCTTCCATGGACTGGGGCTTGTAGTGATCGTAGATGGTACGCGAAACCGCCATCTGGACGTCGGGTTTCAGGTCATCATCAAGATGTTGCGCGCGAGCGTAGAGACCGCCAACGATCCCCTGGAGCTCGGTAAATTCTTTAACTAATTCTGTCGTGAGATCGGCTTTCGCTAACACCGCTGCTTTGTGAATGACGCCCGGTCGAACCGCGACTCCGTTCTGCTTCACGATCTCAGCGAGGCGACTGGCCAGGCGTTGTGTGCGCAGCGTCTTATCGTAATAACTGCCCAGGTCTTTCTGGAATGTGACGTTGCGCAGCGAGTCGACTCGCTGGCGAAGGGATTGCTTCTGGTCAGTCCGCCAAAAGAAGCGGGCATCGTTGAAGCGGGCGCGAAGCACGCGTTCGTTGCCATGACGAATGAGTCCGTCGGTGTCTGAGTCGGTGTTCAGGACTGCGAGGAAATGAGGTAGTAATTTTCCGTCGTCGTCTTCTATCGCAAAATATTTCTGGTGATCCCGCATCACCGTCACCAGCACTTCTTCCGGCAACTCGAGGAATTCAGGGTCGAAGCTGCCGAGGATCACAGAAGGATACTCGGTGAGATTGACGACGGTCGCAATCAGCGGCTTATCCTCACGCCAGCGGGCACCTGGAATCGCGCGCGTCGCCGCGTCGAGGGCCTTCCGGATAACGTGTTCACGTTCCTGAGAGCCGAGAACCTTTGCGGAACGCAGCGTTTCTACGTAAGCGCTGGGCTTTGAGATGGGGACGGCGGTACTTCGGGTTTCGCCGGAGATGATGCGATGCCCGCGAGAATTCTTGCCGGCGTTGAGTCCAACGATTTCAAGCGGCACAACTTCTTCATCGAGCATGGCAACGATCCATCGCACCGGACGCACGAATACTTCGCTGCGCTTCCGCCAGTACATATTTTTCGGCCAGTACAGGCTTGAGATTTCCTTCGGCAGGGCTTCAGAGAGAATTTCTGAAGCGCTCCGGCCTTTACGCGTAACTGTGGCTGAAAGATATTCGCCCTTCGGTGTGCTGATTCTGTCGAGCTTATTGACGTCGACGCCAACTTTTTTTGCGAATGCATGCGCGGCCGGCGTGGGCTGCCCGTCTTTGTAGGCAACTTGCGCGGAGGGTCCACTCACTTGCTCGGTGAGATCGGGCTGCGATGCTGGAATGCCGGACACGACGATGCCCAGGCGGCGCGGAGTTTCAAGGGATGAAACCTCTCCGGCCGGTTCCATGCGTTCTCGTTGCAGAAGCGCTGCGACTCGCTCTCGCAACTCCCGCGAAGCGGAATCGATCATTCTCGCGGGAATTTCTTCGCAGCCGATTTCTAGTAAAAAGTCAGGCATGTATTCGATCGGGCGGTTATGTCAGAACCGTTGTTAGTTTTGCGTTCTTTTCTTTGAGTTCTACTTTCAGCCCTTTCAAGGCGGGCCTTACGTGATTACCGATCTGATCACTTTTTTTTTCGGACGGATAATATTGATCCATCCAGGCTTTCGCGATCCCTACCGCTAATGCTCGCACGCGCGCGATCACACCTACCCTTTCCGTAACGGAGATGGCACCACGCGCATCGAGGATGTTGAAATAATGCGAGCATTTCAGGCACAGGTCGTACGCTCCGAGGAGAGGGAAACGCAACTTCTCTTGCACAACTTCGTCTCGTTCCGTCTTGTCTGCGTTCAATGCCGCATATCGGACGAGTAGCGACTTACACTCCGCCTCGCAGAGCTCGAAATGTTTCCAGGCGCTTTGCACGTCAGCCGCTTCGAAGTTGTAGACCGAAAATTGTTGTTCGTCGGCCAGGCGAACGTCGCCGTATTTCACTTCCCTGCCGTTTTCTGGATCGCGTGCCCACACAATGTCGTAGATCGAATCGACGTCCTGCAAAAAAGCGCACAAGCGCTCCAATCCGTACGTCAACTCGGCGGAGATGGGGTCGAGATCGACGCCTCCGCATTGCTGGAAGTAGGTGAACTGCGTGATCTCGAGACCGTCGAGCATTACCTGCCAGCCGATGCCCCATGCGCCAAGCGTCGGGGATTCCCAGTTATCTTCTTCGAACTTGATGTCGTGTTGAAGCAAATCGATACCGATAGCGGCCAGCGATTCGAGATATAGTTCCTGAACATTTTCCGGAGGCGGCTTCAAGATGACTTGCAACTGCAGGTGCTTAAAAAGCCGATTAGGATTTTCGCCATAGCGGCCATCGGCCGGTCGGCGCGACGGCTGAACATAGGCGACCTTGTAGGGATTGGGCCCAAGCACGCGAAGAAAAGTCTCGGGTGCCATGGTTCCGGCGCCGACTTCGACATCGTAAGGTTGCTGAATGATCGCTCCACGCTGCGCGTAGAAAGCCTGCAGCTTGAGGATCAATTCCTGGAAGGTCAGCGAATTTTTCTTGGATGAATCCATATTTCTGACGTCGTCATCCCGAGCGTAACGAAAGGACGACAATCTTAACCGTGATTGAGAAACTTCCTTATAACAAACAGGCTACCCGGCAATTCTTTCCAGCATACCCGCGGTCACCAATTTCTTCTCAATATGTCGTTCCAAAATCTGGAGAAGCAATTTGCGTAAATCCTGCCCGACAGCTTTCGGCCACTCGATAGCCGCAAATTCCGACACACGCGATCGCAACATCTGCGCCGCAATTTTTCTTGACTCCGGCGAAAGCTCTGATGATGCAATGCGTTTATCGTCGAGACACATCAAACCGTCCGCCAAAGCGTGATAAAAGGCACGGTCACCATTTAACTCTCGTCCACAGACGACGCACTCGGAAAACTCCGGAAGAAAACCCATCAGCCGGGTCATCCACAGCTCGAAGTAAGTTAGCGGCATCCACAATACAGCGCCACGCATTTCGTGCAGCACTGCGAGACTTAAACGAAACACTGCATCGCTCGCCTCGCGGTCCGGCAGTAATTCGTCCAGCAATTCCGCGACGTGAGCGAGTGCCGCAGCACGCGAGTAAGTTACTTCGCTGGCCATTGGCGACTCGATCACTTCGCAGGAGTCGAGTCGAACCAAATCCTGGCGCTCGCGATCGTCGTACACTGCGCGCACATACGTGAGCGGCTCAAGCGCGCCACCGAACCGGCGTCTGGACTTCATCGCCGAGCGAGCGACACCCTTGACCTTGCCTTCCAGCCGGGTGAATAGCGTGACCAGCAAGTCGGACTCGCGCAACGGATAGGTGCGCAGAACGATCGCTTCCGACTCCTTTAACGCCATGGAAGGTTAGCAAAGCAATGAATGATTGTAATGGAAGGGCGAGGCAGCCGTCAGCTTTCTAATTGTGTTTGACAGCACGGAGCGGCGGCGGGATTAGGAAATCTACCAACGCCGATCGGGAAGCCTGTTGATAGTCGGGAGTGGACAGTTGCGAACTGAGTGCGGACGGATGAACGCCGCCAGCGACTACCGGCCGAAATACTTGGCGTTGCGCTCGGTATATTCTTTCCACTTTTCCGGAAGATCGTCGAGGGCGAAGATCGCCGAAACCGGGCAAACAGGGACGCATGCGCCGCAATCAATGCACTCCACGGGATCGATATACAGCATCTCTTGCGCTTCGAACTTGTCGGAGTCTTTTTTAGGATGGATGCAATCCACCGGGCAGGAATCGACGCAAGCGGTGTCTTTCGTTCCGATGCAGGGTTCGGCAATTACGTAAGCCATAAATCTCTTAAGCTCCAAGTTCGTACAGGAGGGTGACTGAACTTAATTTTAGCAAGAACGGGGTGTTCGGTACAGGCAGCCCCGTCCAGCGGCGGCTTTCGTGGGTCGAAGAGCGCCCGATAGGCTTTTGCGTGCGAATTGAGCCGGGAGTATTAGTTCTCCGCGGTTCGTGGCATCGAAGTGGAAAGCTCCGCAGCGGCGGCGGGAACCGCAGGCATTCGGACTGGGGCACCGCGCCATGCTCCAGGCTTAAAACCTTCTCTCGCAAGTTTAAAAATGGTTTTCCAGTTTTGAGCAATTGCTTTGGGCCAAGCCAACTTCCCCATCATGGGGAAATAAATACCACGGAAGCAAAGCCTTGCGACGAAAATGTTGACGCGATAGCCGAGCGGCTGATCGCTCAGCGCCTCGACAGCTCCAGCCAGCGCTTCGGGACTGTAAGCAGCAGCCCATCCCTTGTTCACTTCAGCGTGGGCTTCGTCGATGGTCATCTTCAAGGGCGTGTGTGCCATGGCAAAAGGAATGAATTCCTGCCAATGCTTGGGACGCGTCAGGCGGCCAGCTTTCTCCAGCCGTTTATATAGGGGTGTCGCCGGCAGCGGAGTTAGCAAGCCAAAGATGGGCAGACCGGGCGGCCACGTTCTCACCTGCCCGAGGGTACGCTCCGCGACTCCAACGGTATCGTTGTCCATTCCGAAAATAAACGATGTAATGGCGTAGACATTGCGTTGCGCGAGCCGCTGCAAAACGGCCGCGTACTCGCCTGGCTTGTTGAATCCTTTATTCACATCCTTTAAATTCGCTGGGTCAATGGATTCCATGCCGATGAAAACCCACTTGCCACCAGATGCAGCGATCAGATCGACAAGCTCTTCATCACGCAATAAATTGGCGCTGATCTGTGCTACCCAGTGCACCTGTGCTTTGGCTGCAATGATGTCGCGCAGTAAGGATTTCGTGCGCTTGATGTTGATGGCAAAATTATCGTCAATGAAGAAGACCGCAATTTGACCCTTCTCTTCGCGAGCGCGCGCCTTCAACAGAAGTAACTCGTTTACCACGCTCTCGTTGGTCCGGAAGCGAATCGAGTCTCCGAAGAACCCGGTGACGGTGCAGAACTCGCAGCCATAGGGGCATCCACGGCCTGATTCGACGGGGACGATGCGAAACGATCCCCAGCCTTCGCCTATTTTCTGCAGCATTCTTGTGGCAGCCTTCGGCACAAGATTGAACTGTTTCAAATCAATCGTGTCCCACGGGATGACCGGATATTCTTTGAGTGAAGGCTTGCTCTCTTGCCCGAAGGCATCGACCGGAGCATAGACTTCTTTGAGCGAACCGCGAGCCGCGTCCTTTACGATCTCTGGCCAAGTCGCATCCGCTTCCCCTAACGCGACTGCGTCAGCGTGACGTGGCCCACCGTCCTTGCCTAGCGCTTCGTCGGCCATCTCGGTGACATGAGGGCCGCCCATAACTACGGGCACGCCAGTCGCACGGACTGCGTCAGCCATGCGATAGGCCTTTGCAATCATTCGGGTCATAGCCCCGATGCCAACCAGTCCGATCTTATTGTCGATAACGTATTGCGCGATCCCAGTTTCATCCATGGGCTGCGCATTGCCGTCGACCAGCAATACTTCATGCCCATCCGGCGTCAGCGATTGAAGGAGGAACATCCACAAGTGCGGCATGAAGTTGCGTGTTACCCCGTTGTCGGGGTTATAGAGAAGGATCTTCATAGGGGGGAATCAATTCTGCAAAGCCACTGCTAGCGGCAAAAGAAGGCTTGGATGAGGGTCAGCACACCGGTGGAGACCCCTAGCGTAAATATTGCTAAAAGACGTTTTTATGTACCCTAACGTACACTATACACCCTCCACGCGTAGCCTGGGATGCGTTTTTAGTGATTTGGCCAAACACTGTTGTCAGGATTGGGATCCTCTGCTCGAGGGATCGTATTCCACGATGTAGCCAGCCACCGCACTCGCGGCAACGGTTAGCGGTGAAGCGAGGTACATTTGTCCCGGGCCGCTTCGCCCTGGAAAGTTTCTGTTCTGGGCGCTAATCACGACCTGTTTGGCATTAGTCGAGACGCCGGGGCCGGCGTTAATACAAGCTCCACAGCTCGGTTCGATCAGATGGGCTCCCGCTCTTTCGAATACTTCGATGTAACCCTGGCGCTTCGAATATTCACGCGTCTCTTGCGAGCCGAACTGAATCCAGAAGTGAACTCCATCTGCAACTCGACGTCCTTGTTTGAGTGCATCGTTCAGAACTAAGGCGTACATATCCATGTCTTCATTCTTACCGGCGGTGCAGGTACCACCGTAGGCGATTTCGATTGGGATACGATTGCCTAGTTCGCGGACGAACTTGCCGTTTCCTGGATCTCCAGGGGTGGCTACCATCGGTGTGATCTCGGATGCATCGAGTTGGATGATTTCAGCATAGTCAGCGTCCGTATCACTATACAGGTCTTCAATCATTTCCTCGACGGCCGCGCGTTCCATCCCACGCCGCTCCATCAGGAATTCAACGACCTTTTCATCCGGCGCGACGATTCCGGTGAAGCCTCCGATTTCAGCGGCCATATTGGTCATGGTGGCGCGCTCATCGACGGAAAGCGACTCGACCGCTTCGCCCGCGTACTCCATAACCTTGGCAAGAGCTTTGCCGCTGCGCACGTAATCGAGCGAAAGAATTTTCAAAATAAAATCTTTGGCCGTCACATTGGGATGGCGGTCGCCGCGAATCACAATTTTCACCGACTCGGGCACCATGACGCGAACATCTTTGGTGATCCATGAATTAAATAAATCGGTGGTGCCGATGCCGAAGGCGATGCATCCGATCGCACCAACATGCGGAGTGTGCGAATCGGAGCCGACATTGACCTGGCCCGGCAAAGCGTAGGTCTCAAGCATCACCGAGTGGCAGATTCCTTCCGAGCCTTTGCGGTCAGGCAATTCTCCGTGAAGCTTGATTCCCTGCTGTTTGGCAAAATCTTCCTGTCTGATTTTTAGTTGGGTGGCGAGGTCGAGCAATCCCATCTTCTTCTTGTCTTCGGAGATCACTTCGTCAAGAAAAGTAAGATGGTCGCGAAAAAATCGAATACTGGAAGCATCGTTGACCGCAACATCTTTGCCAACATTCTGCTCGTAGAAAATCGAAGCCATCGGGGTCACGTATTCATGGCTGAAACGCAGGTCAACCCGTGTAAAGCCGGTGTCGCCGGGCTTAACATACTGCTCGGATTTCAACGACTCCATCGGCCCCATATGCTTGGCAAGAATCTTCTCCGCCAGGGTCATGGCACGTTTCGCGGTCGTAATCGGAGGAAGAAAGATTTTTCCCTGTAAGCGCGCCACATTGAACGGAAAGAGGCCTCCGGATTCGATCACCTGCTTCGTAATTTCATCTTCTCCGTTGGTGAATTCGCTAAGCGGAATCTCTTCGCCAGCGCGCACCCGGTCGATCAAAGAAAAGTCGGTGGAAGTAAGGAGGCCCAGGTTCTGGCAATTCTGCTTGTAGATGCGCTCGATGTTTTCTGCGATGGCAAGCTGAATGCCCGCCGACATCTCAGCATATGGAGATTGCTCGCGGCTGGAGCCTTTGCCGCGCCGTTTGCCCGCGACCGAGCAAACGAAGCCACCCTTCTTCACCTCTCCGCGACCAATGGGAAGGATGCCACCACATCGCAGCCCGGCGTACGGAATCTCGCCGAGAGTGCGGTCAAAGTAGAAGCAAAAATGCGCGGGAGTGATTTCGTCGGTAGAAATATCGTCGCGAAGCTTAGGATTTTTTGCCGGATTTGTGGAATCCCAGGGCAAATCCCAACCGGATAGTTGTTTCTTAATGAGCTCTGGATCTTCTGTGAGAAATAAAATGCGTCCGTGGAGCCGCACCTTATCTGGGCGCCTTTCGATCTTGCGTTCAAGAAGTGATGAACCCACGTGATTGATTGTAACCCTTGCAGCTTGTCTGTGGCCGACTTGGGGATGGCGGGCAAGGTCGCGCGACGCCGCCTTTAAATCTAGAGAGTTCGATCTCTATTGTAGGTCAACACGCTGGGCAGGTCGTCCTCCCTGCCGTTTAGAATTTCCTGGAATTCTTTCAGAAGCGTGTCATGAATAAGATTGTTTGAGGCGAGCGTTTCGTGACTCGCGATCTCAAAGTCTCCGCCTGAAAAATTAGTGACCGTGCCTCCCGCCTCTTGCACTAGCAAAACTCCAGCCGCCGTGTCCCAGGAATTAAGATTGAATTCCCAAAAACCATCAAAGCGACCGGAAGCCACATTGCATAGATCCAGCGCCGCCGAACCGGCCCGTCTGACGCCGTGGCTGCGAAGAGTGAGCTGATGATAAAAGTGGATATTCGGATTTTTGTGCCGCTTCCTGCTTGGGAAGCCGGTGGCAATCAGGCTTTGCGCCAGATTTGCGGTGGTCGATACATGGATCGTTTTATCATTCAGGCGAGCTCCAGAACCTTTTTCGGCAGCGAACATTTCATCTCGCGTGGGGTCGTAAACAATTGCCGCGATTCGTTGTCCGAGATGCTCCACTCCGAGTGACACGCAAAAAACGGGATATCCGTGGGCGAAATTCGTCGTGCCATCGAGAGGATCGACATACCATTTATAGTCGCTTCCAGTTTCGATGCGCGCCCCTTCTTCGCCAATCACATCGTGGGTGGGAAACTGCTTGCGTATGCGCTCGAGAATCAGCTTCTCCGATTCGCGATCAGCAACTGTGACGAGATCAACGTCGCCCTTGTATTCAATTTTGACGTGCTCGCGAAAGTAGCGCATGAGAAGTGCGCCTGCTTCGCGGGCCATCGCCTGCATCGGAGTGAGCAAATCGATTGTCATGGAGATAAGAGAAATTATTTAAGTGTTGGTGTCATCGTCGGCGAAGCCGAGGCCACTGTTCGTGTGCACGAGCTAATTGAATTGGTACTTCGATTCGCTCAGGATGACAATCTAGACTTCTTAAAGCGCTCGCCTAGCCCGCTTCTTGGCCTAGCGCTTCTTGCCATCTTCGGCGATATATACAATCTCGTGCTTGAAGATAAAAAGATTCGGCCCATCGTCGCGCGTCACTCGCACCATATTCTTGTCGTAGTATTCGATCCAGCCACGGACTACTTCTCCATCCGCCAACTTCAAGCTCACAACTTTCTGCTTTTCTCCAAGAGCTTTCAGATAGGCCGCTTCTTCGAAAGTCTCGTCGGGAGGAGGGGTTCGTTTTTTATTACTGGTAAAGTTTGGATTCCCTGGCTGCAACGGCATCTATTTATTTTACAGCCCGAACTCTCGTCCTCAAAGTTTCTTCTCAGGAATATAGAACGCAGCTTCCTCAGGACGCACAACGCGCGGTATCCATAGCGGACGTCGTAATCCGCCCGGGCCCGGAGCAGGACGTGTAAGCGCCTTCCACCGCTGATAAACCGCGAACGACAGATTGGTGTCGACAAAAATATCGCCGTAACGATCTTCGGCGCTAGCTCGCTCCACGCGCACCATCTGGTGCCAGCAATGCATTCCGGTCACGGGATCGGGATGCACCGGGAAGGTCAGATTCTGATGCACGCCCGCGTCGCTCCACCAAACGCGCTTGGTGTCTGGATCGGACGTTTCGTACGGCTGCACGCCCGCAGTCTGGCGCATTTTCCATTGGCCTCTGCCGACTTCTTGCAGGTCAACCCATGCACTCGACATGCGTTCCAACTTATCTTCTTTATTCGTGCGCCAGCGACCCATGTGGTGAGAACATGCGACCACACCCGGCGCGAGTCCCTCGGTGATCCAGGCATGCAGAACGAAGAAGCCGATTTCAGTGTGAACTTTAATCAGGTCGCCGGTCTTAACCGTTCCGACTTTTGCCGCGTCCACAGGGTTCAGCCATAGCGGGTTCTTGTGCGCAATCTCGTAGAGGAATTTCGAATTTCCCGACCGCGTGTGAATCAAGTGCGGAAGACGGAAGATTGGCAGCAGCGTGAACACCTCGCCACGCGCATCTTTCGGCCACTCTACGCGAGGGGAGTATTGCGGTTTGAAATCTTCCGGATTGCCGTTGGCGCTCTGATTTATCGACGCATTGATCGAAGCACTCTGGGCCGAGCGATGAATGTGGCTGCGATAATACTCCGGCAGCGCGAATTCAGGCCACTTCCAATCCGCCATCGTCTTCGAAAATAGTTCTAATTTGCGCGAAGGAGTGTTGTAGCCGACAACTGGCTTGTCATCAATCATGACTCCAACCGCCTTGCCGTTTTTTTTAATAACGCCACTTGCTTCGATTGTGGAGTCGGCCAAGTCGGCTGCCTGCACCGGTTTTTCGTTCTGCCGATGCACGTCGGTCGTTATTTCATACGCGCCGTACTTGCGCATGTACTCCAAAGGTTTAAGCCCCTCTTTAGCTGCAGTTTCGGGCAGGCCGGGCACTGAATTCTCAAACATCCACCCGTAATATTCATCGACCGTCAATTTTTCTCCGGGGCGATAGGGAGACTCGAACCATTGCCTGATTCCCATCGAACCATCGGGATCAATGGCCCATGAGAGATTGATCCAGAATTCATCTTCCTCCCAGACTTCTCCGGGATTTGCCTGATAGGTGTAATCGAATTTCTTGCCATGCCTTTCCTGCAGCACGCGCAGCACTGGTTGCCGAAATCCTATCCACTTACCCGCGTACGATTCCTGACTCATCAGGTCGTGACGCTCGGAACTGAAGCCCATCGGCAAGACATAATCGGCGAACCACGCGGTTTCGCTCCAGGTTGGTGTTAATGCGGCGTGCAGTCCGATTTTTTGTTCATCACGCAACATCTCGATCCAGGAAAAGCCATCGGGATAAGTCCACACAGGATTAAACACGCGCGTGAAGTAAGCCTCAATGCGGCCGCGGCCTTCTTTGAGGAAGTGCGGCAATAGCGGAGACATCTCGTGCATGCAGAGCGGCCACTCTTGCGGATAAAGAAGTTCATTCCATCGCTTCTGTGGCGGAGGATTCTTGAATGGACGCGGAACAAATTTATTCCACGTATTCAAGTTGTGCCCGCCCGGTGTTCCGACCGAGCCGGTGAGCGCGTGAAGCAGCATCAGAGCGCGAGCCGTCTGCCATCCGCCCAAATTGCCGGACGCACTGCCTCGCCAGAGATGCGAAGCGAATCGACTTCCGGCGGTGGCAATTTCGCGCGCCGTCTTGACGATCACGTCAGCCTTTACACCGCTTTCATTCGCTGCGAATTCCGGCGTGAACTTTGCGTAATGCCGCTTCAGGGCCTCGATCAGTGCCTCGAACGTTTGCCCTTTCGCTACGAAGCCATCGACTTCGAGTTCTTCCCAATTTGTCCAGGTGCGGAAGAAATTGGCGTCGAAACGATTCTCTTCCAAAATCACCATCGCCATCGCCAACAGGACGGCCGCTTCCGTTCCGGGATAGGTCGGCATCCAGTAATCGGCCATGCTGGCGGTGTTTGAGAGGCGTGGGTCCATCACGGCAAGTTTTGCGCCCGCCATTTTGCCTTCAATAATTCGCTGGGCGTGCGGATTGAAATAATGTCCCGATTCGAGATGCGCTGAGAGCAGCAAAATAAAACGGGCGTTCGCGTGGTCGGGCGACGGGCGATCGGCATGATGCCAGAGCAAGTAGCCGAGCCGCGCCGACGAAGAACAAACGTTGGTGTGCGAGTTATGGCCGTCGATGCCCCAGGCCTGCAGAGTGCGCTCCATGATGAAGTCGTGGCCCGGGCGCCCGACGTGGTACATCACTTCTTCGCCGCGATTTTCCTGAAAGGCTTTGCGAATGCGCGTGCCGAAAGTTTCGAGGACTTCGTCCCACGATGTGCGCGTCCATTGGCCGCCGCCGCGCGGACCCGAGCGTTTCATTGGATAAAGGATGCGGTCGGGATCGTGAATCTGCGTAATCGTGGCCGGACCTTTGGCACAAAGGCGGCCGCGGCTCGCAGGATGTTTGGGATTGCCTTCGAACTTGTCGATTTTGCCGGTAGCTTTGTCGACGTAAGCCAGCAGTCCGCATCCGGACTCGCAGTTGAAGCAAACCGTGGGCACTAGTTGATAATGTTTTTCAACGCGACGCGGCCACGCTGCCTGGTCGTACTCCATCCAGTCATCCCACTGTTCAACGGGAGGAAACGATGAAAGATGGCTGCCCTCGCGTTTGAAATCGGTCATTGCAGAATCTCCATCAACTGTTCGGCACGCTCTGGCCTGCCATCACGAAACACCATTCAAAAATAAGGACGCCAGCTAAGGCAAGCACGCTTGCGATTGCAACAGCGAAGCGGTTCGATCCCATGAGCAAATATGCAGAGAGCAGAATGGCTAACGGGGCCAATCCACCCGCGATCACAGCGCCTCCCCAAAAGCCGCGGGCGAAAGGTCCGTGGGTCATCAATCGCGCTCCGTAGCGAGCATTGTCAGTAGTGTGCGGCATCGCAATTTCACCGAGCACCATTAGAAGATGGAGGACGAGAGTAGCCGTTAAAAACGGAATCGCAATCGATACGGCTTCGCTCCCTCCACCAAACGAACCTGGAAGAAGCGCCAAAACCGCGGCTCCACAGAGCAACGCCTGAATAATCAAATGCGCCGGCAGAAGCGGCGTTTGCCAGAGATCACGGCCTTCGCATTGTCCAAAAAGAAATGCGGTATAGGCGGCGGCGCAAATTCCCAGCAAGACGGTCGGCCACATCAACCACGCGGATGCATGCGCAAAGCCGAATACGGCAGCGAGCCAGAAGAGCCCGCAGAGGCCGCTGTAAACAATAAGAATGAATGCTCCACGAGCCAACCATGATCTGGTCTGCGGCATAAAGACGACGCGCAAAAATCTTTTTTTGTGGTCCAGATCCCACACGAGCAATACGGTCGTCAATGCGGTAAACAAGAGCGCAACCGTGGCAAGCGCAATGTCGCGGCTGCGATTCCCTCTCAACCGGCCGAGTAGCATCGCGATGGCAGGCACGGCGAGAACGCCGGAGCCAATTGACTTCGTCCACGAATACGCTGGCACTTGCCATCCCCATGGCCGCGCGTGCGAGACATCGTAAGTTGTGATGGCGTTCTTCTGTAACAACGGGCTGTCGCTTGGATAGATCGCGCCTCCGCCATGCACCAACGCATTCCGCTGCGACCACATGTAGATCGATTCGTGCCGCGCCGCGGTTGGAACAATAGCGCTCTCGTCAGCGTCGATATAAAAAAGCTTTGGTTGAGTACCCTGCTCTGGCTTGCGAACACGCACCGGCTCGCGGGCGACCAACTGCGCGATCTCGCTCGCGGCATCGCTTA
>JAYVCW010000092.1:0-3015 GCA_043749775.1 Acidobacteriaceae bacterium
TGGCGGAGCAGGAGGGATTCGAACCCTCAGTACAGTTTTGCTGCGCTAAACCTCGGCATATCGGTAAGTTGCAGATAGCAAAACCATACCAGAGAATTCTCGCAACAATTTGAGATCATAGCTCTGCAATCAGTCCGGTTTCGATTCGCCCTCCATTCGAGCCCGTGGGCGAACATTATGCGATTCTGTGGCATAAAGTCTACATTTTGCGAGGCCAGTTCACCTGCTAGGTTCGCATGTGACTGCGCGCCGAGGACGCAGTCACAAGACCAAAAATTTCTCCCGGCAAGCGACTTATAGACATTGCTTCGACGGATTCTGCAGACTAGTATTCAGCCTTAAATTCACGACACAATCATCACAGCAAAGGTTTAAGGGTGAAGGAATGATCAATTTGCGTTGGAGCGCCCCCAGATTGCGTCAGGTTCTAGTTGCGCTGGCACTTTTTGGCAGTGCGGTGGCGGGGGCGCAAAACCCAACAGCACGCCACCGGAACGGGGGAAGCCTTGCATTTGATTCCGTCACAAGCGAGCGCTCGGACCCTGCGGACGTCATAATTACAGACGCGCGAATTTATACCGAAGACAGCTTTCGTCAATTGGTGGAAGCTCTCGCAGTGCGTGATGGAAAGATAATCTTCACCGGGCCCGCCAGCGAAGCGACGAAATTTATTGGACCGAAAACGAAAATTGAGCGACTGGGGGGAAAGCTGGTCTTACCCGGCTTGGTCGACGCGCATATTCATCCAACCGGCATAGTAGATTTTGGAGGCTGTACTCTCGCATCGAAGGCTCGCACTCTAGCCGAGATAACGAATTTCGTACGTGGCTGCATTGAGACGGCGCCTGTTCCGTCTGGGCACTGGCTGGAGGTTAGGGACTGGGAATATGGCGGAGGAAATCAGGCCGACCCGGCTCATCCATCTTTGAGAGCTGCTCTTGACGCGGCTTCCACAAGGATTCCGATCGTCATGATGGGGTGGGATGGCCATCATGCGGCTTTCAATTCTGCCGCGTTAGCCTTGGCGAAAAATGCCAAAGGCGACGTCGTCGGTTATTCGAAGCAAACGCTTGCGACCGAATTCGCACAGTACAAGACTTATGTGGGAGTTGACGCCGCAGGCGAACTTACCGGGGACGTCGCTGATCAGGGGTGGTTGCCGATTGATTTCAGTCAAATTTCTCGTGACGAACATCAGAAACTGGTGAACGCTCCACAACGTCTCGCCGAACGCCTGAACCGTGCGGGAATCACCGCTGTGCAAGATGCGGACGTGAGGCGCGACGGTGGCTATGAGGTCTATGACGAACTGATCCAAAGAGGACAGCTAACATTCCGACTCAACCTAGATCAATATTTTCTTCCGGAGAGCTTCCGCGAGGGGAATGGAAAAATCGACTACGACCAATTATTTTCCCAAGCGGAGGTGATTCGCCGGAAATACGCGCGAAACGCTTTAGTTCGAGCTGACACCGTAAAGGTTTACGCCGACGGGGTTCCGGAAGCTAATCCTAATAACATCCCGCCAACGCTCGGCAATTCGCCTCGACCCGTGCCATACCTTCAGCCTATCTTTGCCAAAGACGCAGCCGGATTGTTGACTGTGACCGGATATGTGGATGTGTCCTCTCCAGTGTGCGTGCACGCTCGCGCCAAGTCTGATGATTATTCCTCACCGGCTGCAATCGCAAATTTCATGAAGCTATACGGATATCATCCGGGACAGTGTGCGATCTCCTACGGAATTCCGGAACATGCCCCCGAGATTTTTAACGAGTACATCAAGCGCGCCCATCTGGCCGGCTATACAATTCATATTCATTCGATCAGCGACCAAGCCGTCCATATGGCCATCAATGCTATCGAAGCTGCGCGCGCTGCTGACAATGATTACTCCCGGCCTGACACTCTAGCTCACGTTCAATTTGTAACCCCTGAAGATGTTATTCGGATGGGTCGAGATAAGCTTTACCTGGCGTTCACCTACAGCTGGATTTATGCCGAGCCCACCGGTTACGATCTAAGCATCGTCCCTTTTTTTGACAAAGTTTTGGGTAACACCTACGAAGCTTTTCACCAGCCGGATAGCTACTACGAAAAAACTACTTACCCGACCAAGACCGCCAAAGACGCCGGAGCAATTTTGGTCGCGGGGTCGGACGCTCCGGTGCTCACGAAAGACCCTCAGCCCTTTGTGAATATGGAGTTTGGGGTGACGCGTGCCCGCCACGGACTGCGCCCAATGAGCCCGCAACAGAGGCTCGATATACGCGAACTTATTGATGCTTACACTCTCAATGGGGCGCGAGCCTTGAGCCGCGCCTCTGAAATTGGCTCCATTGAACCCGGCAAATCGGCGGATTTCATCGTGCTCGATCAGAACATCATTGCACTGGCGGACGAGGGTCGTGCCGAGCAAATTGGTGCCACGAAAGTACTCGAAACCTGGTTCATGGGAAAAAAGGTTTACTCAGCTTCAACCGAGTAATGCTGTTGCGATAATTCGGCGTGGACGAATGATATTGCCATAGGGGGCCGTATGAAATTTGGTCGACTAACCGTCATTGCAATGCTGAGTGCGTTTCTATCGATCAACAGCTGGAGTCAGACTGCTACGACTTCTTTGAAGGGGAAGGTTGCAGACTCGCAAGGCGGAATGATCTCGGCAGCTAAGGTCACTCTGTCGGATGACAGCAAGAACTATTCGCGATCTACCGCGACCGACGATCTCGGTTTTTATCAGTTTGTGCAGGTGCCGCCTGGTATTTACGAACTGAGCGTCAAAGCGGCTGGATTTTCCGTCGAGCGACAACGAGGTTTGCAACTACTGGTGAACCTGCCTGCCACATCGAACATTGTCATGCAGGTGGAAGGCGCGAAAAGCACCATCGAAGTCTCCGCCAATGCAGCACAGCTGAATACGGAAGATGCGACCTTAGGCACGGCCTTTAATTCTTCTCAAGGCACAGTGAATGCGACTGTTGGAACCGGCACGTTCTCAACCTTGCGGTGATT
>JAYVCW010000093.1:0-2071 GCA_043749775.1 Acidobacteriaceae bacterium
TTGAATATCCGATGCATTTCCAAGACGAAGCAGGATTGGGGGTGGAATCAGATTGCCAACATGCGTCTGAATGATCAACTCCGCGCCCAGATAAGTGCTGTAATAGCATTTCTTGAAGACATCTCTTGCTGTTGTCAGATCGGTGTCTGCATAATAATATACAAGTTCGCGAATATCCGGCTTTAGTACTTGGTCCGCCTCCCACACTGAACGCGACAACGCATAGTCATTAGCGTTATAAAAGTTTCGTCGCGACCCCGCAATTGCAGAAAACCAGTTGGTATAGATGTTCGGCGTATCCGGCCCGAGGCTGAACGGTATATATTTTCCCACTACCGTCCTGCCGGCCATCGTCCACCAATCAGAGGGGGTCGCTTGATTTGGATCATAGCAGTGAACCGGAAGCGCCGCTTGGGATGCGACGTACACCGTGACCAATTGTCCTTTACCCGAGCTTACCGCCAAGCGCAGCGCTTCTCCGATCACCACATTCCCCATACTATGCGCGAGCGCATAGACGTTGCTGCCAAATCGATTCCTTAGCGAAATCAGCAATCCTTCTAGCGGGGTTGCAGATCTCCATGCCGTATATTCACCGTCGTCGTAATCCGAAATCGACTGAAAGTCGTAGCTATGATAGGTAACGGGCCATTGAAATGCGCAGAAACGTCCCTTATAGCCTTGCCACCAAAGTCGCTTAAAGGCGGTTTGCGCAAACGCATCTTTATCGAAGGGAGCCATGTTCCAACCATGAACGTAGAGGATGTAATTCGGCTCCTCTGGGTCATCCTGTCTGTAATAGAATATTGGTGATCCCGCGGGCACCCGATACGTGGAGAGGGTTGCCTGAGCATTGGGAGCGCCTCCGTTCTGTGTCTCGCTTAGCTCGCATGACCAACGTTCATACATGTTCTTAATGTCTCGCAGATCCAGGAAGAGGCCGCCGCCTTCGCCGATCTTTTGGCTGCCTTTGTAGAATACGAGCACGAGCTGACCTTTGCCCGGTTTGACCCCCTCAAAAATAAAGTGCTTGGGATGGTCATCATCGATATCACTCCAAAATGCTCTCGGAAGAATGAAGACGCTGGAACCGATTGTAGTGTTGCCGCTTGTGTCCGCTACCGCCACGTCATAGTCGCCGCTGATTTGCCGGTTGGCTGCATCGTCGTCCGTAAGATATCCTGTGCCTCCGTCCGTCTCAGCGGCTTTGAAGATTTTGATTTCGGGCGTTGGATCACTGCTGCCGGGCAGTGGTTGCCACTGTAATCCGGCTGAGATGGCGCTGTCGCCTTGCAGCACTTGAGCCACGCCTTTCATGCTAATCCACAAGCGCGCGTAGTCTTGCAAATCTCGCGTGCAAGTAATGTTTTCGTTATCGCTGTCTTTCTGCCCCAAGGACAGGTCGTCCTGCACATCGGTTTCACCAGACACCGAAGAGTACCCGTCGTGGTTGTTGTTGAGCCAAAACTTGTACGGTTTCTGCGCCGTTGTCTCGTCAGAATCGGTGCCGATTTTGATCTCTCCATCCCTATTGGCATCTACGCTTAGCTCCATCTGCAGAAGGATCAGCGCGCGTTTATTGCCACTTGGCGCATCTTTCGGCTGCAAGAAACCAACTGCCCCGATTGCACCATGGCTGTTCACGGCCGTGGCGATGTCAAAGACCCAATCGGTGCCTGCGGTTAGCTTGTGCAGCGGCATCACCTGGTAGACGCCGAGCGCATTCTTCTTCCACAGGCAGCCGTAGCTTTCCTGACGGCCCGCACGCGCCGGAGGTCCTGAAATCGGGCTGCACAGGGACTGCCCGACCACCCAGCCGTCGTCGTTGACACCTTTGGCGAATCCGTACCCGCCCGGGAACTGCTCGCTGTCTCCGCCCAGCGTCGGCAGCGTTGTCGTGATCGACTGCCCGACTCCTCCCGTAATGTACGCCTGACTCCGCCAGTACGGGTCGTCCTGGCTCGTCGTGGTGACGCCCGCAACCTGCCCGTTTTGATTGACCGCCCAGCCTTCCGAATGCCAACCACCGCCGGTGCCAAGGTCGTTCGCGGCAACCAGAGGGCTCGCGGAG
>JAYVCW010000094.1:0-3066 GCA_043749775.1 Acidobacteriaceae bacterium
AGCCTTTTAGCCCGCGTGAACTGGTTGCTCGAGTACGAGCAGTGCTTAGACGTTTTGACCCTCTGAACGCTCCTTGTTTGATCCGAGTTGGTGATCTCGAAATTGATAGCGGGGCTATGACCACTAGCGTTCGCAATCACCGCGTGTCCACAACTACAACCGAGTTTCGTTTGCTGGAATGGCTGATGCGCCATCCTGGACGGGTATTCACGCGCGACGAGCTATTAGTGTCAGTGTGGCGAGACACGTGGTACGTAACCCCGCGCTCCGTGGATGTCTATGTTCGCCGGCTTCGCGAGAAAATAGAGACTGATCCTGAGAACCCGCGTTACATAATAACGGTGCGCGGAGCCGGGTATAGGTTTGAAGCTCCGAAGAAGGAGAATCCGCAAGCCCTTCAATCCTAAGATTAGCCATTGTGGGCCCAAAGAATTTCTTTGTTCGTCCGACCATTTGTTTCATCTCCGTGAATTTCTGCGGAAACCGCTCAAACCATTGTGCGGTTACTCCTTCTGATAGTTTCAGTGAATTCATCGAGGTTTAACACTGCTGATGTAGAAATAAGTTATGAAAACGCCGTGTTTTGACACGGTGATCCTTTCGGATCTTCATCTAGGTTCGGAAGTAAGCCGCGCCGACGCCGCTTTACAAATGCTCAACGGGATATCTTGTCGCCGTCTTATTCTGCTGGGCGACATCTTCTGTGATCTGAATTTTCGCCGCTTGCAAAAAGAACATTGGCGCTTTCTCAGTTACATCCGCAAACTATCGAATCCAAAGCGCAAGGTGGAAGTTGTTTGGGTCGAGGGCAATCACGACTACGGACTTTCCGAGGTTATGTCACACCTGGTCGGGGTTGAGGTGTATCAGGAATACGAGTGGCAGTTTGCCGGGTTTAGGCACTTGGCGATTCACGGCCACCAGTTCGACCGTTTCGTAGTGAATAATCGTTTCCTCAGCAACGTGTTTACTGCTTTTCATCACCAACTCCAAAAGATGTCGTTCGGACAAAAACGCATTGTGGGATTTTTAGAGCGATTCGACACGGTTTGGTTGCGTCTATCCAACAAAGTTGCAACTGGAGCTCTTCGTCACGCGCGTGATCGAAAGATAGATCGCATTTTCTGCGGGCACACTCACGAGGCTATGCGCAGTGACGACAACACGATTGAGTATTTCAATACCGGCAGTTGGACTCAGGCACGCGCTACGTACATAACGATCGACGAAAAAGGAGTGAACATCCATGAATACGATGAGCGATCTGACAATTGTCATTCCGGCGAAGAACGAAGCGAAGCTCATGCCGACGTTGCTGAATTCACTGGTGATACAGGACTATCAGGCGATGTCGAGTACGAAAGTGTATTTGGCTGATGCCAATTCCACTGACGGCACGCCCGAGATTGCTCGCAGTTATGCTGGACGGCTCGACATCGAAGTGATTCCCGGCGGACTGCCGTCTGTAGGTAGAAATAATGGAGCACGTTTGGCCAGGACTTCCTGCGTGCTTTTTATTGACGCCGATATTGAACTTCGCGACCGAACATTGGTGCGGAGAGCCGTCGAGTTAATGAAACGTAAAAATTTGCATTGCGTGACCACAAACATTGCTTGTCCGGAAGGCGGCGTTTGCGACAAACTACTTTATTCTGGCAACAACTTCATGCAGGTACTATCACGCCTGTTCAAACCTTTCAGTACCGGTATGTTCATGCTTTTTGACCGCGAAAAGTTCAATTTGCTCGGGGGATTTCATGAGCAAGCTCTCTATGCGGAAGACTATTTACTTAGCCAGAAAGTCGCGCCAAATAAGTTTGGGATCGTCTCCGGTTCTGTGCAAACAACGAACCGTCGATTCACTAAGATGGGACACTTTAAGTTAGTGCGCCTGTTCCTCAATACTGCGTTGCACACTTGGAACGAAAGTTTCTTCCTGCGCGATCATAAGTACTGGCACTCGGAAACCTAGTTTCAGCGTCAGATAGTCCCACTACGAGGGACAAACTGTTCGGCGACTTCATTTGAGAGGCCGTTGGCGTGTGCTATCGCACTGAACAAACGGCCGCTGTTCCGCATCGTCCTCTCTTGCGTCTCGTTGTTGAGCGCGACCAGACCGAACCTAAGTTTCCAACCTTCCGCCCACTCAAAGTTATCTGTCAGCGTCCAATGGAAATAGCCGCGGACGTCGTTGCCTTCGTCGATTAGTTTATGCAACTCCCCTAGCACACTATAATGACAGAGGTCTCCAAACTCACTGACAGCATGCCGCGCAAAACGCTCAAAGACTTCTGCGGCGTCCGACGCAAGAAATCCACCGCGCTCTTCAAACCATATCGGATGAGTAAAGTGATGCAGACAAATCATCGGCTGAATCCCGCGGTCAATAAGTCCCTGAAGCATTTGCCGATATCGCTGCACTGCTTCTTGATTCCATTGATCTGGCTGAGGTTCAATCCGGCTCCATTCCACGGAAAGGCGCAAAGAATTCAACCCCATCTCCTGCGCGAGATCAAAGTCGCGCTCGGCATTGGTCCACCAATCGCACGCAAGCCCACTACATTCGCCCGATCTTATGCGTCCAGCATCTTCCCATGTGGCCCACTGATTATTGTGATTGCCACCTTCTACCTGATGTGCGGCGGTTGAAACACCCCATAGAAAACCCTTCGACAATTCCATGCGGGAAGTACTCAGGCTAGTAACTTCTGTTGAAGATGGACCTATCTCGGAAACCTGCGGCATCGTGCTGGCATTCTAAGCGATAGCAGTGATCTGGTATAGCTCGACAAGAAATTATGATAGTTACTTTTCGATAGCGGAGGTACCGAGTCTCGGGCGCCCGACGGTCAGAACTCTCGTGCCGACAGTAAATGTTAAATTCATTGTTTCTTAACATTGCTGAAACATCCCAGAAACCTCCCGCGCCTAGGCTTGCACTCTCTATGAAACTCAAAACGCCACACCCAACCAGCATGTCCTTTGACGGAGACGACAATGTTTAAAAATTCTTTATCATGTAACCTGCCCAAAAAAGCGCTCGCCCTTTTTACAATCGGCGCAAGT
>JAYVCW010000095.1:0-22417 GCA_043749775.1 Acidobacteriaceae bacterium
GATGCAAAAAATACGTTAGGCATCTACAAGTTTTTTGGGAAATACCATCGGTTGCAATCAACAATGAAATTCGGTTGTTGGAAAAACCGGGGTCGTCACAGGCAACCCCTGGCGGACAGGACAGTATAGGCTCTTTCAACACCCGCCGCTCGTGGACGGCCCGGAAGTGCGGTCCGACCATTCCGCTTAGCAGAGTTTAGTCGCTCATATTGAGCAGACGGCTTGAGCAGCGACATGCGGGTAGCGGCGAAATTGAGTCTGGTGCTAGGCTGCTCTTCATGGCGCCGGCGTCGATTCATACCAAGCACTTTCTCTCCGACAAGGTCGAACACTTCACCGAATCCGTCATCCGCGAGATGACGCGGCAGGCGATGCACTACGGGGCGGTCAATTTAGCGCAAGGATTTCCCGATTTTCCCGCTCCCGCGGAAATCAAACGCGCCGCACAAGAAGCCATCGCCGGTGACGTCAATCAATATGCGATTACGTGGGGAGCGAAGAGCCTGCGGGCTGCGATTGCCCGCAAGATGCGTGAGTGGCAAGGAATAGAGGTAGATTCCGAAAAAGAGGTCGTAGTCTGCTGCGGATCGACCGAAGCGATGATCGCGACGTTGCTCGCAATTTGCAACGCGGGAGATGAAGTGATTGTCTTCGAACCTTTTTATGAAAATTACGGTCCCGATGCTGTGCTTAGCGGAGCGACGCCGCGCTTCGTGAGTCTGCGGCCCCCGCAAGTGGCCGACGGCGAATGGACATTCGATGAACAGGAACTGCGCGCCGCGTTTCAAAGCAACCGAAGCGGCAACAAGACGAAGGCAATCATCGTAAACACCCCGAATAATCCCACCGGCAAGGTTTTCAGCCGGAAGGAACTGGAGCTCATCCGCGACCTATGCGTTGAGCATAACGTGCTTGCCATCACCGACGAAATCTACGAGCACATAATCTATGACGGTTTCGAACACATTTCGCTCGCGACGCTTGATGGAATGCGCGATCGCACCATCACCATCAATGGACTGTCTAAAAGCTACAGTGTGACCGGATGGCGCGTCGGTTGGGCGATTGCGCCCGCGGCCATCACCGATGCCATTCGCAAGGTGCATGATTTTTTGACGGTAGGCGCGCCCGCGCCTCTTCAGGAAGCTGGAGCCGTCGCATTAAATCTGCCTGCCAGCTACTACCGCGAATTAGCTGACCGCTACCTGAACCGGCGCGATCAACTGATGCCTGCGCTCGAGAAAGCTGGTTTTCGTTGCTACCGCCCGCGAGGCGCCTACTACGTGATGACCGACATCAGCGCCTTTGGCTTCGCGAATGATGTCGAGTTTGCAGCGCACCTGGTCAAAGAAGTTGGAATCGCCTGCGTGCCGGGATCAAGTTTTTACAAGCATGCGAAGGACGGATCCCAACAGGTACGTTTCGCATTCTGCAAGAAGCCTGAGACATTGGATGAGGCAGGCAGAAAATTAGAAAAACTAAAGCGCGGATGATTTTCGAATTAGTGGATTTTCGAATTATAAGGATTGAAGTTGTCGGTGCCGGGGACTCCGCTCGCATAGACGGGCAAGGCCTCCGTCCCCCCACCATTGAGCCAATCGGCTCATCAGAAATTTATATCGCGAAGTATTGCGAATTGTTAGTACGTAACTTGGAAGAATCCACAGCAAATTGAGTTATACTTCGCGACAACGCTGATTTATTTCCCGAAAGCGAGCCGTCCCCATGTCTGTGAAAGCCATTGAAGAGGTATCTGCGCAGGTTCCTGCTGAAGATTTTGTAGCGCTGGAAGCGAAAGTTTATCGCACGATAGAACTATACAAAGCTGCCAAAGAGGCGCGAGCCACGGCAGAGCGCGACATGCAACGTCTTCGCGAGCAACTGGAAGAACGCGAAGAAGAAAATGTGAACATGCGCCGGGAACTGGTTCAACTTCGGAAAGACCGCGAAGACATCCGCGGCCGGGTCGAGAAAATGCTGAACCAGATGGAAACGCTGACGCACGAGCAGGCAGCAAGCTGATCGGTACGGGGTTCGATTCGTCCGACAGTACAAACAAGGGCAGCGACATAACCGATGACGGAATCGTTTTGCGGGGAATCGAACTCGCGAAAGCTGATCCGCCTGGAGGTGCCATGGCAACTGCGAGCAAACAACACTTGAGCGATTCGTTGACGAAACCTGCTCCGGCAAAAAATATGCCGACCGCAAGTTCTGTGAACGGAAGCGTTCGCGTAGAAATCTTCGATCAGATTTACAACCTGCGAGGCTCCGATTCCGACTACATACTAAAACTAGCCGAGTACGTGGACGGGAAGATGCGCGCCGTCTCGCAACAGACTTCCACGGTTGACTCTGTACGACTGGCTGTGCTCGCAGCGCTGAACATCGCCGACGAGTACCATCTGCTGAAGCGGCGTCTGCAAACGCCTGCTCCCGAAGTGCGTCAGCGCGCGGACCGTTTGGCGAGCGCATTGGATGAAGTTCTGCAAGACAATCGCCTAGCGGGATAGCGCCTTCATTGGGAGAGCGACGCCGCCAATCGTGAAGAGTCGGTCGGCTATATGCCCGGGCCACGGCTGCATTTGTAAATGGAGCAATCGGGCTCACTGCAGGGCTCGCGGTGATTCTCGATTACGCTCGGGCTCCGAAGTCAACGAAAATCTTTTGCCGTTGCAAACCTTTCTCCAACTATTTTCGATTTTCCACTTGCGAATCTCTTCCGCTTTTCCTAGCATCCATAATTGAAAGCCGACCTGCGGAGTTGGTGCTGGTGGTAACCGATTTTTGAACCAATGCCGAATGAACGGGGACTCGACTCGCAAAAAGATCCGGTGTGCTATGTTCCGTCATGCGGAAAAGCCTAAAGGGTCGCGGCGGGTTCCCACCGTCTGAGACGGGTTCATTCTCGGCCCACCACACGGCGCAGCGGGTCGGCTTTTTTAATTCAGGTCGCACGTCTTAGGTGTCCTGCCTCACCGGATTTTCGTGACCTGTAATCGGGTGCAATAGGAGGATGGACGCGACTCCGGCTACGGTCCCCCGACCTTCCCCACCTGGCAGATATAGACCGCTTTCCCTGCTAGACTCTTCTAAGGTAGCCCCACAATCGAGGCATCTAAACTAACGTGTTCCCAAGACTTTTTCACATAGGCAGCTTCTACCTGCCGACCTACGGCGTACTCGTCGCTTCCGGCGTCCTGATCGGGCTTTGGATCAGCGTGCGCAATTCGGAGAAGCAGGGTATCAACGGCGATGACGCATGGAATTTGGGAATTCTCGTTGTGCTCGCGGGGATTATCGGGTCGAAACTGCTTTACATCATCAACGACTGGAGTTCTTACTCTGGAAACTGGCGCGAGATTTTCAGCCTCAGCACTTTGCAGGCTGGGGGCGTATTTTCAGGCGGCGTCGTTGCATCCATGATTACCGCGGTATGGTACCTGCGCAAGCATCACATGCCGCTATTTCGAACTGTTGACGGCTTCGCGCCCGGGCTCGCTTTCGGGCACACGCTTGGAAGATTCGGATGTTTTTCCGCCGGATGCTGCTACGGCAAGCCCACAAATCATGCCTGGGGCGTGGTCTTCACGAACCCGCTGGCAAACGCCGTAAGTGGGACCCCGCTCGGAGTGCGCATCGAGCCGACGCAATTGATCGAAGCCGCCGCCGAATTTATAAACTTTTTGTTTCTCACCTGGCTGCTGGGCCGCAAGAAATTTGATGGCCAAATCTGGGGAACGTTTATGATCCTCTACGGCATCGAGCGCTACTTCATCGAGTTTCTGCGCGATGATCCTGGACGCGGCGAAGTTTTCGGCGGCCTGATGACGGGCACGCAATTAATTTCCATTCTTTTCGTGCTTGGCGGCGGATTGATTTGGTGGTTCAAGAGTGGAGTGCCGAAGCAGGTTCCGGCACAAAGCAGCGTCTAATTCCCTTCCCGATGCAACAATTTCCTATCACCCTCGACGTCTCTTCTGATGACGAGGGTCAGCGTCTCGACCAATATCTGGTGTCCAAGCTTTCGGATTTGAATGCGACGGAGATCAGCCGCTCACGCGTGCAACAACTCATCGAAAAGCGCGAAGTGCTGGTCAATCAAGTGGTAGCCAAAGCGTCGCTGAAGTTGAGGGGCGACGAGCAAATCGCCGTGCTGGGTCCGACGGTCGCGCCCCCTCTACGAGCAATTGCCGAAGAGATCGCGCTCGATATCGTCTATGAAGACGATGATCTGGCGGTGGTCAACAAGCCCGCCGGGATGATGGTGCATGCTGGCGCAGGCGCAACGGACGACGCGCGCAATCGCGGCACGCTGGTGAATGCATTGCTGCATCACTTCGCGAATCTCTCGGGGGTTGGCGGAGCGCTTCGCCCGGGAATCGTGCATCGTCTCGATCGCTCCACCAGCGGACTGATGGTGGTGGCGAAGAACGACGAATCGCACCAGCGATTGGCGAAGCAGTTTAGCGCAAGAGAAGTGCGTAAGACTTATCTCGCGCTCATTCACGGCTTGCCAAAAAAAGAACGCGGCACGATTCAAACTCCGATCAGTCGCCACTCGCAGCGGCGAACCCGAATGACCACGAAGGGGTTTGGCGGGCGAAACGCAGTCACGCACTACTCGGTGCAGAGAAAACTCGATACGCCGTATGGAAAGTTTGCGCTGGTTGAGGTCAAAATCGAGACTGGACGCACCCACCAGATCCGCGTTCACCTGGCTTCTATCGGGCATCCGGTAGTCGGCGACGCGCTCTATGGCGCTCCCGGCGAATTGCGCTCTCAGTCGAATAAACGGCGCGCTGCGGGGATGCCGGCCGTGCGGACTCTCGGCCGAAACTTTCTACACTCGGCCGTGCTCGAACTCGTGCATCCGCGAACGAAAAAGAACCTCAATTTTTCTCGTCCTCTACCCGACGAGCTGCAAACATTTATGGACAGTCTGGAACTGCCGGTTTCGAAGGAAGAGCGCGCGGAAGATGTGCTTTAGTCTCGCCGGATACCACGCGGTCGCGCGGTCTATAATGAGGCGTAAATACACCGTCTTGATGAAATCGCGAATCTTTCTGGTTCTGAGTGCTGTTTCTCTTCTGGTCGCCTCGCTTGCGGGTCAGACGGCGCCGTCTCCCTCATCGGCAATTGGGCAGACTTCAACTTCAACTTCCACTCCCGCTGGTTCCGCGCAACCACAAAAAGCGACTCCGCCGAAGACCTCTGTAAACACGCCGGCAAATTTGAACCCACCAACACCGCCAGCGCCTTCGAATCCCGCGGGCAATTCCGCCGAAGCGCCGTCGAGCGATTCCAACGGCGATAAATCGGGTGCCGACGAGACTTTAGGCACGATCAGAAGTTCGGTGAACGAAGTGCGCGTAGTCTTCACCGTCACCGACCGGCATGGGCATTACATAAAAGATTTGAAGAAGGATGAGTTCCGGGTCATCGACGATCGCAAGCCGGCAGAGATGCGCAGCTTTCGCGCGGAGACCGATCTGCCCTTGCAGGTGGGACTGCTGGTCGATGCCAGCAACTCCGTCCGCGACCGCTTCAAGTTCGAGCAGGAAGCTGCGATTGAATTTCTGAATGCGATTATTCGTCCAAAAAACGATCGGGCATTCGTGGTGGGATTCGACGCGACGCCGGAAGTCACGCAAGATTTCACCGATAGCACAGAGCGACTCTCGAGGGGAGTGCGCATGCTGCGCGCCGGCGGCGGCACCGCTATGTTCGACGCGCTCTACTTCGCATGCCGTGACAAGCTTCTGAAACAGGAGCAGACCGGCCCAGTGCGACGCGCCATCATTCTCTTAAGCGATGGAGATGACAATCTCAGTCACGTAACTCGCGAAGAGGCCATCGAGATGGCAACGCGCGCCGAAGTCATCGTGTACACCATCAGCACCAACATTAGCGGCATGAAAGACAAGGGCGATAAAATTTTGGAGCGCATCGCCGAAGCGACTGGCGGACGCGCATTCTTCCCTTTTCAGATGCGCGACGTGTCCGATGCCTTCACGTCCATTCAGGAAGAACTACGCAGCCAGTATGCCGTCGCCTATAAGCCCGCCGACTTCGCCGCCGACGGGCGCTATCGCACGATCCAGATCATGGCGCAAGATCGAGGTTTGAAAGTTCGAACTCGCAAGGGATACTACGCGCCCAGACAGTAGTCATTGCCCGCCACAACTTTACTTTTGGGATCCTTTAAACTTTGCGCTGTCACCGACGTCTGGTCGGGATTGAAATTTGTTATACCGGTCAAACATAGACAGGAGAGACGTTCGTAACTTGTCGCGTTGACCGTTATTGATTTGTATTTAAGAGATGAAGATCTTTGGAATTCTTTATCGTTTCTTAGCCATTGCTCTGGTGGCAGCGACTTTGGGTGGGAGCGCACACAGCGAGAATCGCGAAAATGGAGTGATCGGCGCGGAAAAAGCGCTGCTGGCATTGGTGAATGAGGCTCGCAGCGCACGAAATTTGCCGGAACTTCGATGGAACCCGCTACTTGCGGCTGCGGCGCTTCGTCACGCACAAGTCATGGCCGAACATGGAACCGCACAACACGAATTTGATGGCGAGCCAGACCTTCGCGCGCGAGTGAAGCGGACCGGTATGCGCTTTAGTTCATTGTCGGAGAATGTCACGCAGGGACCTACGCCAGACTTTATCCACTCACAATTTATGCACTCGTCGCCGCATCGAGCCAACATCCTCGACGTTGACATGAATTCAGCCGCAATCGGAGTGGTGGAAAAGCGGGGCCAGCTTTTTGCGGTAGAAGATTTTTCGCGAACGCAGTAGCGATGTCGAACGTCTAACCCGGCAGTTCTCTCTCTAAAAGAAACAGCCCGCTTGGCGAAACCATAGCGGGCGATCATCTCGTCCGCTGCTATGTATCGTTATCATCTAAGCATTGTCAGCTGCTGAGTGGACAGCAGTCTAGTGCTGGTCGTGATCGTGATGCTCCATGTTTTCGTGGCGCTCACCGCGATACTCGGGGCAATTGCGTCGTTCCTGCTCAAGCTGCCCCCGACGGCGGCGAGCCTGCCGGCTGTCGTCGCCATAACGTTGAATTGCATTCTGCAGTTTGACCTCAGCGACTTGAACACGCCGTTCGCACCGCGCGTGGCGACCGTCGTTCGCGCGTGCCGGAAGTGTGGTTCCGATCAAGCCGGCAACCGAGAGCAGGGCAACCCACAAAGTCTTGAAAGTACGAGTCATAAGTCTCTCCTTTAAATCTATAAATCGGCATTTATAAGCAACGTGAAGTTGGGCCGCTCGCAGGGAGGGGCATCCGAACTCAGACAAAGTAGGCTTTTCACAGTAGCAAGGCTTGGATGCCGGCACGGGTGCCGCCGTTGCTAGCCGAATGGCGCTAGTCTGCACCTGAAAAGAACACGCGATGATTGCGATACCTATTCCGCGCGGCGCGGCGTCGCGTAATAACCGCTGCGCGCTTGCACCTTGTAGTTCGAATCTTTGGGCTTGATTTCTATTTTGCGGAACGAACCATCGCGAATCGTATTGCTGGGCACGTATCCGATGTTGTACTGGCTGCGCAACTCTTCGGATATCTGGTCAAAGGCCTTCTGCAGTTTATCCATCTTGTTGCCAACTTCAATAACGCGGCCTCCGGTTTCCTGAGTGAGCTTCCTCATCTGAGAATCGCCCGAATACCCCAAACCACCGTAAAAACCACGGTCAGCGATCAGAAGGACATAACAGATCGCATCCGCTTTTTGCGCCGCCTCGACCGCCTCTTTGATTTTGATTTTGCTGCCTTGGTCTTCCCCGTCGGTTAAGAGGATCATTGCCTTCCGGCCAACTTCGTGACTGAACTCATCGTGAGAGGCAAGATACACAGCGTCGTAAAGCGCGGTGCCGCGCGGCCCTGTGGATGAACATGGGATCGGTCCTTGCGGGCCGATCGGACCGCCGGAGCAACTCACCCCGCCTGTATTGATTTTCGCTTCGTTAAGCCCATGACGCAGTCGGCTGATCGAATTGGTAAAGTCTTGTAAGAGTGTGATGTCGATATCGAAACTGATCACAAAGGCCTCGTCTTTCTGACGAAGCGTCGTTTCGAGGAAGTTAGCGCCAACCTGTTTCTCCATATCTAGCACCCGTTCCTGGCTTCCACTGGAGTCGATCAGCATGCCGATCGTTAACGGCAGATCGGATTCCGACTTGAAATACTTGATAACCTGCGCATGTCCATCTTCAGAAAGATCGAAATCAGTTTTGTTGAGGTTGGGAATGAGCGCGCCGCGCTTATCTTTAACATTGAAAAATAATTGCACGACTTCAACATTCACCTTCAACGTCTGAAGCGATCGATCTTCGCCTTGGTCGTCCGACGTCGATTTTGAAGGCTCTGCGCCCTGCCCCGAGGTCGACGTGTCTTGAGTGTTCGAAACGGGGCCAGTCGAACTTTGCCCCGGTGACGTCTGGCCTGTCGAATTTTGCGCCAGCAGGTTCAGGCAGGTAAAAGGGATGGCGAAGACCACTACACCAACGGCAATGATGTGGCCAAAATCTAGAAGAGACTTCTTCATCTTCATCAGTTTGTTGTGAGACTTTGCTAGTCTATCCTGTAGAGAGTGAGTTAAACGGTTAGATGCACCGATGTATGACGCTTGGGCATCTGAATACGTGAAAATATAGTAGTCCGGATAGATTTTTTGCTGGTGTTTTCGACGGCACAAAGCCAGATAATTCATAAGAATGGGTGAAGATTGAGGGTGGTGGGAATGACGAAACGGGCTATTCCGGTTGTGGCTCTTGGGCTGCTGTTGGCGGTTTCAGGGACGTTGTTTGCGCAGCAGCAGAAGCCGGAAGATATTCCGGACGCCCCGTCCGCATCGCGTCCCGTTCCGCCGCCGAGCGCGCGTCAAGAAGCGCAGGGGGATTCCGGCTCTCCAGATTCCGGCACTACAGACTCCGGCACGACCACTCCTGCTGATTCTGACGCGGCGCCTAAACCGGCGACACCTACCGTGCTCCCGCGGAGCACTCCTAATTCCGACGCGTCATCGAACTCAACCGCTCCGCCTCCTCCCATGCCACCGGTGCGAACCGTTCCGGCAGGCAGCGTCCCGAAAGACCTCGAAAGCGGCACGGACCTTTACACGATTCGCAGCACGTCGACTCTGGTGCTCGTTCCGGTCACGGTGAAAAACAGTTCCGGACGACTGGTAAGCGGCTTACTGCCCAAAGATTTTTCCGTTCTCGAGAGCGGACAAAAGCAAACTCTAAAATTTTTTACCAGCGATCCCTTCCCCCTTTCGGCCGCAGTTATTTTTGATACCGGGATGGCCGACGTCGGTCTGCACAAAGTGCAGGAGACCCTCTCGGCGCTCCAAGGTGCCTTCAGCCAGTTTGACGAAGTGGGAGTCTACACCTACAGCAGCACGGTCAGTCAGGTGGCAGACTTTGATATCGTTGGAAAACAGTTAACCGTGGCTCTTAATCAGGTCAAAGGGTACAGCGGGACTAATAATGGACCTCCGGTGACAAGCGGCCCCCTGGGACCTCAAGGTCCGATGATTAACGGCCTTCCGGTTGGAGCGCCCCCGGTTACCCCTGTCAGCACTCCGCCAAAAACTTCAAGGGTACTGAATGATGCGATCCTTCTGGCAGCTCGTGACCTCTCGAAGCGAGATCGCGCGCGGAGAAAAATTATCTTTGTGATCAGCGACGGACGCGAACAGGGATCGACCGCCAGCTATTCCGATACCCTCAAGGTCCTGCTGACGCAGAACATCACCGTCTACGCGATCGGCGTCGAGGGCGCAGCGATTCCGATTTACGACCGGCTGCAGCGGGTTCACCTGCCAAAATCAAACAAGTTACTGGGATACAGCGACATTCTGCCAAAGTACGTTTCTGCGACTGGCGGTGGCACCGTGTTCAGCGAAATGGCGCAATCTGGAATTGAAGCTGCTTATGCCAGGGCAATTGGGGATGCCCGTAATCAATACACGATTGGGTACACCCCCAAAGCGGGGATTGGGGGCTACCGGCAGATCGAAGTTCGCGTCCGTCGCCCAGACGTGAAGGTTTACACGAGAGACGGCTATTACCCGTTGCCTGCTGCCCGCTAGCTTTACCGCGGCACAATACCGGGGCACGTCCCTAATCCTTTGAGCCCGTAGTGTTTCAGTAACCTGGGTAACCTGCGTTGACACCTTCCGGTGTGATATAAAAGCCAGCAGTATCTAAGACAGCGGGACAAAAAGCACACAAGCGGGGGCCTCACGCTCTGAGCCGCAGCACGCGTGAGCCCTTCGCAGTTCTTGAGGAAGCCTTTGAGTTTCATCAACTTCGCAGCGCGAGAGATCAACTGCAAAATCGTCTATTACGGAGCCGGATTAGGCGGCAAGACGACGAATCTGCAGCATATCTTCCAAAAAACAGCCGAACAACAGAAGGGCAAAATGATCTCGCTCGCCACCGAGACGGATCGAACCCTGTTTTTCGACTTTTTGCCCCTGGATTTGGGCTCGGTGCGCGGGTTTAAGACCAGAATCCACCTTTATACCGTTCCTGGCCAGGTCTTCTACGATGCCAGCCGAAAGCTGATTTTGCGTGGCGTCGACGGAATCGTTTTCGTAGCCGACTCTCAGGAAGAACGTATGGACGCGAACGTCGAAGCTCTCGACAACCTGATGTCGAACCTGAAAGAACATAGCTACGATTTCAACAAAATCCCTTACGTATTGCAGCTGAACAAGCGCGATCTACCCAACGTCTTGTCGGTCGATTCGCTCTCGAAAGAGCTGCGTAAAAAGAACGAACCCATCGTCGAAGCGGTAGCCTTCCAAGGCACAGGGGTGTTCGAGACCTTGAAAGAAATTGCGCGACAGGTGCTGCAAGAATTGAAGCAGGCCGGATAAGAGTCTCACCGGAGCAACCGGGCTACTTTCACGACAGATTCGCGCGTCTTCCCTACCGCTAAAGCCCTCTTTCCTTGCCCGTCACGTACCAAGCAAATGTCACCACAACACATCATACTCATAGTATGATGTTTAATACTATGGCTAGTGCTACCGAGGCCGCCAAGCAACGCCGCACTTTTACTTTGTCTCCTTCAAGCCTTGCCTTCCTTGAGCAGGAAGCGCGCCGGCGCGGCACCGATTCCCAATCCGCCGTGCTTGACATCCTTCTTCAAGAAAGAAACCGCGAGCGCCGCATGGCCGCTTTGGAAGCAAGTGTCACGGCTTACTACGACGGATTATCCGAGCACGTTCTCCAAGAAAATAAAACGTGGGGTGACTTCGTCAGCAAGAATCTCGCCTTAAATGAGGAGGAACTCTCAGATGCCCGATCCGCAGCGCGGAGAGATTTGGTTCACGAAAATGCCGACCGACCCACCCGAAAAAGGAAGGCGCCCGGTCGTCATCGTCTCAATCAACGCAAGAAACAATCATCCGCGCGCTAACACGGTGCTGGTGATCCCGCTCAGCACTTCGGTTCATAAGGAACAAATCGCCACTCACTTGCTTTTAGAGCCTGGACAGACTGGATTACGGGAACGGGTCGTGGCAAAAGCGGAAGATGTTTCGGCCATCGGAAAAGAACACCTTGAACCGGCGCGAAACCGGATGCGCCAGTTGAGCTCTAGACAGGTTTGCGACTTAGCGCAGATGGTCGAGACTGCGATGGGATGCGGGTCGTAAATCAATCGCTGGCCTCGTATGATTCTCACGATAAGCTGCCAAGATTTCGTGCGACTCGCCCTACGCTCTAGAGTTCAGGTTCGAGGAGACCTGAAAGTTCCTCCCAGTGCTCCATGAATTTTTGCAGTTCTTTCTTCCTCGTGCCCAGTTCTTGCGTCTGCCGTTGCGTCTCTTCCGGACTGACAAAGTTTTGCAGCTGCGACTCGTATACCGCGATGGCCGCTTCGGTGCGGGTGATTTGCTGTTCCACTTCGTGCAATTGTTCCTCCAGTTTCTGCCGTTTGATAGGGTTCAGGCGCTTCGCTTTAGAATCGACCGGTTGCGCCAGAGGCGCCGCCTTATTGCCATTCGCAGGCGGCGGAGCCGCAACGGTCTTTACCGTCTGTGCCTGAAGTTTAGCCGCCCCTCCCTGCTTGCGCCAGAGATAGTCTTCGTAATTGCCGGGATAGATTTCGACCTTGCCTTCGCCGATTTCAAACACCCGTGTCGCCAGCTTATCGATGAAATAACGATCGTGCGAAACGAAGACGACGGTCCCTGTGTATTTCATCAGCGCTTCGAGCAGGACATCTTTTGCCCGTAGATCGAGGTGGTTGGTCGGTTCGTCGAGGAGTAAAAAATTCGAAGGATGAAGTAGCATTTTGAGCAGCGCATAGCGATTGCGTTCGCCACCAGAGAGCACTCCAATGCGTTTGAACACGTCGTCGCCGGAGAAAAGAAAGCATCCGAGCAAGCCGCGTAATTCGGTCTGTGTCGACACCGGGGCAACCTCGCCAAGGTCGTCGAGAATGCGAGCCTCCGGATTAAGTTCCTTGTACTGGTCCTGCGCGAAATAATCGGGCTCAACATTGTGGCCGAGAGTGTATTCGCCGGCGGAAAGCGGCTCTTGTTTCGCCAGTAACTTGATGAGCGTTGACTTCCCCGCTCCATTCACTCCAACCAGAGCGATTCGCTCTCCGCGCTCGATGATGAAATTTACTTTGCCAAACACTTTATGTTCGTTGATTGCGCTGGTGCCATAGCTCTTGGCGACATTGGCAAACTCTGCAACGATGCGTCCACTGGGCTTTGGCTGGGGAAAGGAGAAATGCACAGTCTTCTCCTCTTCCGGAATCTGGATGCGCTCCATCTTCTCCAGCTCTTTAATGCGGCTCTGCACCTGCTTCGCCTTGGTGGCGGTGTAACGGAAACGATCGATGAACACTTCGAGCTGCTCGATACGCTCGTGCTGCGTTTTGTAGGCGGCTTCCAGCTGCTCTTTGCGAGCAGTCTTTCCGGCCAAATATTGATCGTAGTTGCCTGAGTAAAAATGTATTTGCTTATTCCACACTTCGACGATCTTCTTCACCGTGATATCGAGAAAATAGCGGTCGTGTGAAATCAGTACAAATGCATTCGGATACGTCGTGAGATATTCCTCAAGCCAGTTCCGGGCTTCGAGGTCGAGATGATTGGTCGGCTCGTCGAGCAGCAATAGATTCGGTTTCTGTAAAAGAAGTTTCGCGAGGGCCAGGCGCATCTGCCAACCGCCGGAAAATTCATCCGTCAGTCGCGTCCAGTCGTCGCGGCCAAAGCCAAGTCCAGAGAGCACCTGGCCGACCTGAGCTTCAAGGGTGTAGCCGTCCCGAGCTATGAATTCGTATTCCAACTTCTGATAACGATCGGCGACATTCGCGTACTCGGGGCTGGTATGGTCAAGCTCTGACATGCTACGAGTCAGCGCTTCCATCTCTTTTTCCATGGCGTGCAACCCTTCAAACACCGCCATGCACTCGGCAAAGACGGTTCGTCCGGTCATGGTCAAGCCGTCTTGCGGAAGGTATCCGGTGGATATGCCTTTTGCGCGCGAGATGCTGCCGTAGTCGAGCGTCTCGCTCCCCTCAAGAATTTTCATGATGGTCGACTTGCCGGTGCCGTTCGCGCCGACAAGGCCGACGCGCGACTCGGGCGTGATCAGCCAGTCGGCGTTCTCGAATAAAAGTTTATGGCCGTAGCGCTTGCCGGCGCCGGAAAGTTGGATCATGGAATGCTTTTATCGTCTCATGAATGGATGTCAGGTGGACCAGCAGACTACGCATCTGTTCAGCGGCTGCTGGCTAGCGAAGCAAGGCCAATTTGCTGCAGGGCACGGTCGATCACGGTCTGAAGTTCCTGAGCATATTTGACTTCACGTCCCTTGGCGAGAATGACTCGCGCACGATCGGCATCGAACCAGGTCGGCTCCCGATCGTCTTCTTCCGGCTCGCGGGTCTTGCGAACTTCCATCAGAAAGGCTTTGACCACATATTCCTGCACTCCTCCGGGCTGCCAGAAGACGCCTTTGGAGTGAACATACATGTGGAAGTGCCGAGGCTCGATGAGTCCGAGAGCTCCCGCCTCTTCGCGCGCTTCGCGTTCGGCAGCTTGACTGTGGGAGAGTCGCGGCTCGGGCGCGCCTTTTGGGAAGGTCCACTTGTTGCCGCCATTAGTGTGCACCAATAGAAATTCGGCGTCGGCTTTTACCCGCCGATAGCAGACAGCCGCAACCTGCAGAGGCAGCGTGGGGCGCGTGGCCCTGGGCAGCATCATGTATGCAGTTTACAGGCAAGGTGCTGAAGAATTGTTAACGGCATCGACGATGGTGCACACTTTCAGTCACCCCACCCTACCGCTACGCGCATAGGTCAAGCCGCTTAGACTCCGAAGCTATGTAGCTTCTACGCTTCGATTTGCAATCAGGACCTGAAACGTTTCTCCCATCCCTTCTGGGCTGATGAGGTGTTTGAGCTGCAACGCTCTCTTAGCTCGCTCCTGGGGCAGACGGCACTCCTCGAAAACATCCGCAAATTCGTTGCACTCACCGATACCCATCAGGAATTGCGACTGCGTGAGCAGACTTTGACACTGCATGCCTGACCGCTCGCATGCGGCGGCGAGGGCCGTGAAATTTACATGGGAGGTAATATCCTGCTCGCCTGGCGCCTGGTAAGGATCGGGGCTTACGGAATGATTACGGTAAGTCATAAGCGTTCCTCGATGGCGGCCGGCCAGCTGCTGCTCTCGCGTGTAGCCGTAGTCGATGACGATGATGATGCCGCGGTCGAGGTCGGCGGCAAGCTCCCCTACCAGATTTTGCGCGACCAGGGGAACTTCGATTCGTTCATTTTGTTCGGGATGGACTCCATAGCGATCCAGGGATTCGAGTTCGGCTGGCTGCGGCTTGAGCCAGACTTCGCATAGACGATTTTGCTCGAGGGCGAGGTGCAGTTTCCCGCGGACGGTTAAGATCTCAACTGGAAGCGCGTCAAAAAATTCGTTGGCAAAAACGACGCGCGGGGTTTCGGGACTGCTATTGCGGAATGGAATTGTGGGTCGTTCCTCCGGACCTCTGGCGTTGCCGTCGACTTCGGCTTTGACTCTGGCTCCGGGTTCCTCTCTGACTCGGATTTGGGCTTTGCCGCTTGCGACTTCATCGCGGAGATTTTCTTCCAGCTTCTTTCTGAGAGACGGCGACGACTCTTCTAAGTAATAGGTCAGCGCGCTGAAGAAATCAGGGAATTTTTTGTTTGACCAGTGCAGAACGTCGCGGGCGAAGAGGCCGCGTCCCGGGCCTAATTCCAGTATTTCGATTTTCGGCGGACGGTCGAGGGCGCGCCATATCTCTTCCATCTGCCTCGCGATCAGCCGCCCGAAGACTGCGTGGAGGTCGCTTGAAGTGTAGAAGTCTCCCGACTTTCCGAATTGCTCGGCATTGCCTGAATAGTAACCAAGTTGCGGATCATAAAGACAAATTTGCATGTACCGCGAAAACGGGATGGGGCCGCGATCTCTTATCTCGCGTTCAATTTGCTCGCGAAGCGGGTACACGTGATCGATCTTCTCACAGCGATTCGGGGGATCCGGTGCGAAAAGGTTGATCTGCTATTCGTATCTGAGGGCTTCGATTGGATCGAGGCGCGCGGCTTTGATCGCGGGCAGCATGCCGCTGACGATTCCTACCAAACCGAGGATCAACGTAGAGGCAAGCAGGCTGCTCGAATCGATTGCCAGGCGGATGTCGCCGTCGGTATTGTTTTCTGCGAAGGCGCTCCACAAAGTCAGGGACCCCACCGACCAGGAGACGAGGTAAGCCAAGGCGACTCCGGCCAGACCGCCGATCAGAGTGATAATCAGGGCTTCGGTTAAGAATTGGAAGAGGATATGCCATCGTCGAGCGCCCAGAGCTTTCTCGACTCCGATCTCGCGGGTGCGCTGGCTGACCGAGACCAGCATGATATTCATCAGGCCAACGCCGCCGATGCCAAGTGTGAGCAGTCCAATAAATCCTAAGAGAATCTTGATGCCGGTCGTAATCACCCGCAAGTCAAGCAAGTCGGCGAAGACATCAAAGATGAAAACCGCGCGTTTATCTTTTGGATCAAAGTCGTGATGAAAGGCCATGGAGCGCCGAACCGCATTGGTCACTTTTTCGTTACTTCCCTCGTACTCCATCACGATCGCGCTGAGGTAGTAGGTATTCGCAAGATCGCTCATGGCGGTGAACGGGATATACACCTTCTCATTCATGTTCTCGTCACCGTTCTGGATGACGTGTTTCAACACTCCGATCACCTCGTAGGAGATGCCGTCGATGCGAATTTTTTCTCCGAGCGCGTTCTGGCCGGAAAATAGTTTCTTTTTGATGTCGGAACCCATCACCGCCACACGGGTGCGGGCATTCTCGTCGAAGTCGGTAAAGAACGTACCTTCGTCGATCTCGATACGACGCATGCGCGAATAGTGGGGATAGACTCCGCTGATCGAGTAAGTTCCACTGCGGGTTCCGTAAGCAACGCCGCACTGCTTTGAGACGTCGGGTGAAATGCGTTTAAGCAGCGGAACTTCAGCCTCGAGATAATCCAAATCATTGGCTGTGAGTTTGATCTCGCTGCCCGCCTTGGTGCCACCTGCTTGCAGCGAAGTGCGTCCTGGAAAAACGAAGTCAAGGTTCGTCCCAAACGAGCGGAAGGCGACCCAAAGGCCGCGCTCAAAGCCGGTTCCGTAGGCAAGGAGCAGGACGACGGTCGCGATTCCCCAAGCCATTCCCAGCATCGTAAGAACGCTTCGCCGCCGGTTATGCCTGAGCGCCTCGTAAGCCTGCCTTGCGAGTTCAATCAACATGTTCGTCCTACTCCTGCCGCAACGCTTCCACCGGTTGCAAGTGCGCTGCCTGTCGCGCCGGATATAGGCCGGCGACAATCCCCGCGCACGCCAGCGAAAGGATGGCTATGGCGGCGGAGGATGGAACGATCCGTGGTGTATCGAAGCCTTGAGGGGCAGGCAGCGCGGCCAGCACCATTACCAGCGTAGTCGTGACGCCAAGTCCGATTCCTCCGCTCAGCGCGGTGAGAAAAGCACCCTCAACAAAAAATTGAGTCAGGATGGCCCGATGAGTAGCACCTAAGGCCTTGCGCAAGCCGATTTCTCGAGTTCGCTCTGTGACCGACACAAGCATAATGTTGATGATTCCAATTGCGCCGAGCGCGAGCGTGACCACGCCAACCACACCTAAAAAGTAGTCCATTCCGTCAAAGATTTTCGCCACGCGCTGGTTATTCTCGATCGTGTCCCAATCTTGAAATGATTCTTCCAGCTTAGGATCGAAGCCGTGGCGGCGCGCGATAATTTCGTGGAGCTCGGCTTTTGCCGCCAAGTGATTTGCCGGATCGTAAGGACGATAGTTGAAGAAGGAAATCGCATCTTCGGTGTTCTCCTCTTTAAGCCGGAAAAGATTACGCATGGTTTCGAGGGGGATGAAGATGCGCGCGTTGGTGCCGTTGTTCCCATCTTGCCCGACTTTGCTAAGCACGCCAATGATTTCGAAGCGCACACCATTAAGCAGCATGGGCGCCCCAACCGCCGGCCGCCCCGGAAAAATGTTCTTTAGAAGCTCCCACCCAACCACCGCAACCCGCCGCGTTTCAGTGTTATCTTGCTCGTTAAACCAGCGCCCCGGGCCCACCGGGACATTTCTAATTTGGTTATATTCGGGCGCTATGCCGAACACCTGGCCGTTGGTCGAGCCGTAATCGCTGACCGCGCGTATATCTTCACGATTGAGTACCGGGGAAAGATATTTGATCGATCGAGCGTCCTTACGAATTGCCACATAATCCTGATATGTGAAGTGATAGCGGCGCGCTGACTGGGTGCTGCCTTCAACCGCCGGAATGCGCCCGGGAAAACTGAACATGATGTCTTGCCCGAGCGTTTTCAACTGCCGGGCCTGCCCGCTGCGAAAGCCCTCTCCCAACCCGACCAGCAGCAATAGCGATCCCACGCCCCATGCGATCCCAAACATGGTCAAAAACGAGCGCAACTTGTGGGCCCAAAGGGTGGCTAAGGACTGCCGAACGATTTCGATGAGCATCCGCATGGTTTACCGTGACGAAGAGAGGCTAACGGGCATTACTTGTCGTTTCCCTCTGTCATAGTACGGAAGGCGAAGAGCATTGGTTCCAGAAAAACACGTTTCCATGATCTTGGACGCTACGGGCGTGTAGCCGTTAGCGTCCGAATCGGTCAACCGAAGTTTGTGGCTGTGGGCTTCGATTGTTTGCCTTCGTTTCTAGCGGAGAGGGTGTCAGCAAACGGGCGAGGGTTCAGTCAAGGTCGAGCGAGTGCGAGCCGAAGGGTTGATCTTGATGGTTCCTTACAGGTTTGCATGATTTTTTGCAAAACGAAGGCCGCAGACCGTCAGAACAATCAGGTTCGCAAAGGCCACGATGTCGGATAGCCCGAAAAGTTGGTAGTTTCCGGTTTCGGGTCAGGAAGGATTGCCGACCACTCGCCAAGAATCCCCTCTTTACTCTTCCAGAACTCTACTCGAAGAGATGCCGCTATTTTCGGAAGTGTGCAATTGTGAGCAGGCGAGCGGTCACCAAATTACGCTACCAGCACTGAGATCTGAAGTTGAGGAGTTCCCTAAATGTTTGAAATTAACGGCAGCGCCTTGAACCAATCGACATATAATGGTTTCCACTTCCACTAGGCTCCAAGAAATTTTCATTCACACAAGCCATGTACGGAGGACGAATGTCCACAACCCTAGCACGTCCCGTCGATCCCGCGAAGCTTGCCAGAGTCATGCCAGGCCGCCGTTTTGACCATCTCTTTTTTTCAGCCATGGCCTTCCTCATGCTGGCCTCAGTCTTCCTCGGCTTTGCCCACACCTATTACCTTGCAGGAGTTTTCCAAGCGCCGCTACCTAGCCGGATCATTCACATCCACGGCGCCATATTCTCCAGTTGGATTCTCCTGCTTATCGCGCAAACCTCGCTGGTTGCTACCGGGCGCACAGACATTCACCGCCGCCTCGGCATCGCGGGCTTCTTCCTGGCGTGTCTAATGGTCGTTGTCGGCGTCCTGGCGGCCACAAACGCTCTCGCCCGATCCATGGCTCCTCCGGGCCTCGATCCCAAGACCTTTTACATCATCCCCATGACGGACATGGTGATCTTTTCCGTGCTCGTATTTTTTGCATTCCGCGCCCGCTTCAATCCTGCCGCGCACAAACGTATTATCCTCATTGCCACGACGGGACTCTTGATCGCCGCTGTCGCGCGCTGGCCCTTCGCCATGATCTTCGGAAAACCGCTGCAGGCCACGCTGGTTACCTACGTCTTTTTGCTTTCGTTGGTGGCCTACGATTGGTGGTCCACACGCAAGGTTCATCGCGCCACGATCTGGGCCAGCGCCTTCCTGATCCTCTTGCAGCAAGTGCGGTTCCCCCTTGGCCAAACCGCCGCCTGGCACGCCTTTGCCACATGGGCGCAGAAGTTGGCCGGTTAACCCAATTCATCTCGGTATACCCTAAGTTGACTCGATAACATGGCCTTGATGTGGTTGTTGGCGAAGAATCGTCATAGCACAAGTGATCCTCGTCTGCGAGACGCGAAGTTCCCCGAAGTCGGCATCCGGGAAGTTACGCCAAGGCCTCTTCCCGCCGATTCCGGATGGGTCATGGGCAAACCGGAAACAAGAACATTGCTACCGGATTGCCGACGATCCACCCAGAACTTTCCTCTTCCGTCTTTTTAAAAGCTGTTCTTCGATCGCCGGATTAACGACATGACGACCACACTAGCCCGGTTTGTGGGTGCACTAGCAGCTTGCCGATTGCAGGTCACTTTGTCTTTCCTTCCGTGCGATGGACAACCTCGAAGTGCGTTACCGAATCGTCGAAACTAGTCAGAGCTGCTCGTGCTTCCGGCCCGACTACGGCTTTATCGGACTCCAATCCGGCAAACTTACGGACTGAGTCCATCGATGCCCAGAGAGTCAGCACCACAAAGTCGATAGCCTCGCCGACCGTTCGGCGCAGCAGATATGCTCCGCGATGTCCTTCAATTGCGCCCAGCGCCGGGAAGACTGTGTTCGTAGCGTGCTGAATATAGCTGTCCGCTTGTTCGACTGTGGAGCGCGCTTTCCACATTCGCAAGATTATGCCCTGATCTTGAGATGAGGAATTTGCGCGTGCTGATCTTGATGATTCGCTTGATGACTCGCTTGATGACTCACTTGATGATTCGCTCGACGTCTCGTTGTGCGCGCTCACTCCCTCGGGTTTGACGGGCGTTTCAGCGGTTTCGCCAGCGACCGTCGTCCATAGCCGGACATGCCATCGTTTCACAGCGCCGCTGGTGACATACGGATCGGCTTTAGCAAAGTTCTCCGCGACTTCGGGCGAGTCGCCCCTGAATAACAACAGCGCGCCGTCCACCGGATTCGCCAGCGCACCGCCCAACACAAGTTCGCCACGCTCACTTGCCTTCCAGGCTTTTTCGAGATGCGCGTCCCGGAATTCTGCGCGTCTGGAAACGAAATCCTCAGCCACCTCATAGAACAGAAGGTAATGCATTCGAGTGTCTTGGTCCTTTCTGGTCAGATACGCTCAACCCAGCCGTGTGGATCTGGTTGGCATTCATGACATAACACATGCTTCCACGTAACGGCGGTTCTTGGCGTCCAACCACATCACCGAATCGAACCCCGCGTCGCGCGTTTTCTGATCAGCCAGTAGCCAGCGGCGTAGTTCGCGGCAGGCTTCGTGGCATGCGTTCCTCCGGAAAGGCGCGCATAAGTAGCGTTCGCTGACAGCAGGTCTACTTGTGCTGACCACTCGTTCGGAATAGGCGAGAAGCACGGGCGACATCTCTCTCAGGTTTCCAAACTAGACGGGGCCTGGGAACTGCTATTGCAGCAAGTCACGAGAGAAATAAAAAAAATGGCCGCCCAAGAGCGGCCATTTGCACTTCTCCTGTTCTGCTACGGCGTTAGCTTGCTGATCCGGGTCGACCAGTTGGCTAGCGCGGCGCGGGCCCCGGGACCGTGGCTCGTGCCTCCGCACGTACCCAGCAAGTTGTCCCCGGTACCGCTAGCAAAGAACGGGCCGCCCCAGTCAGTGTAGCTGCAGGGGTTGGCGATGTACTCGCTGGCAATCCAGATCGAGTTGCCGTCTACCGCAGCGGCTCCGTAGTCGCCCCAGCGCGTTCGCGGCGGGTTCCCGACCTCGGACTTGTAGCTGGTAAACCCGTCATCCTGCACTGCGCCCAATCCGCCCGTGACCACACTCCATGGGCCGACGCCAACGGCGGCATCAATCGGGGCAAAAGCGGCACTCGGGCTGATGCTGTTACCAGTAGCGGTGAAGGCCATCACGCCTCGCCCGCTCGCGGTCACGCCAATGGCGGGATATGTGAAGTCATACCCAGCCACGCCGAGATAGCCCTGCATCGCGAGTTTTCCTGACGACGGGTTGACAATGTACCAGGCGATTCCCGCGCGCTGAGCAAGACCATCCGGGTTTAGCGCCGTATCCAGGGCACCCCAGAGCTTGCCGTTCGCGTACATCACCTGTTGCATGCGCGTGTCGTTAGAATCCGGCCGCGAGATCACCTCGTCATGCGCAGGCTCGGCTCCGAACAACAAACGCCAGCAACCGGTTGCGCCATAGTATAGGACGGTTGTCGTGTCGTTAATACAGAAGCCCAGCGGTGTGTCGGTCGTCGTCGACGTTCCCGAGCCCGGCTGCTGCTGCTTCGGCGGAACCGCGTACTGATTAACAGGCAGCACGGCGCTGCTCAGTGCGAGCGACGGTGCAGTGTTAAGCGACGAAGTGTTGGTCAGTGTCCAGACGATAAGTTGCTTTGAGGTATGCGAGCCACCTGTGCCACTGACCGGATTGGTTGCCTCGTCAGCCGCGTTTGAGCTCAGAAAATTCTCGGTGCCGCCAGCGTTCAGGTTAAACGAGCTCGTGCCGGGAGACTGCGCAGGCCAGACGGTGAATCCTGGCTGCGTCGAGCCCGCGTCGCTGGGCACGTTGACGGTGCCGAAGGTATCAATGTGCTGCATGTTGATAGTGGGAGCGCCGGCAGCAAGCTGTGCCTTGGACAAGGCATAGATCTGCGCACCGTCAAAGCCGTTCCCACCCCACGGATAGGAGTTCGTGGTCACATAAAAGCCGTTCGAGTCGGCACCTATATGCGGGTAATCGCCCAGGCACGGGCAGGCATTACTCGGGTCGGGGTTCGTCCCATCGTTGGTCACGTCGATTCTGTAGATATTGAAACTGCCAGCTGGATTTGAGGTTTGGCTGACTGCGATGTCAATGTGGTTCACGTGCGAGAATGATCCATTCGGGTTCGTGTTCAGTGTCAGGACCACCACAAACCAGCGCTGCGTGGCGGAATCGTAGAGGCAGCTCGGATCGGTAACAA
>JAYVCW010000096.1:0-2004 GCA_043749775.1 Acidobacteriaceae bacterium
TTTGGTCACCTGGAAGGCGACCGCCTGCTGCGACTCTTCGCGCAGCAAATCAAGGAAGTCTGTCGCGAATACGACTATGTGGCTCGCATGGGCGGCGACGAGTTCGTGATTGTCGTACCGGGAATCTCGCGTGAAGTCGCGCAGGAAAAAGCCGTTCTCATGAACGCCATCGCAGTGCAAGCTGGCCAAGTGGTTTGCGGACGCGAGCAGATCTCGCTGAGCGTTGGCATTGCTCTCTCTCCAGAGGATGGAGTGGACGCGGAGCAGTTGCTGGCGCAAGCCGACCGCAAGATGTATTCGGCGAAACGTACGCACTACGAACAATCCGCAGCTATGGCTAGCATGCCAGCCGTGCGCTCGGCTGCCGTGAACTAAACTTCAATCCCGTCAGTTTTTCGATCATAGTAATCGACTTTTTGCGTTTTTCTTCCTGAATCAATCCTCGTACACTTTTCCTACCTTAGAGAATTGGGAGGGACTGTGCTGTGACGGATCGCGAAAATGGCCTTTCCAAATTGTTGGACGAGCATCAACACGAGAGCGGGCTGCACATGATTGGCGGCCGGAAACGGTTGATCGAACGCCTGATGGCCTTTATTGAGGCTGAAGTCAAGACCGTCGAGCGCCAGGCCACAGCAGCTTAATATTCCAGCGTAGGAATTTTGATCGACAGCAACACGGACTGAAACGCCCGCACCAGAAGGCTTTGGCGGCGGGCTTTTTTGTGCTGTTCGAAAGCTGAGCCAGTAAGATGGGAGAGGACCGCAGAAGCACGGCGATAATGGAAGATCCGAAACTATGGCTGAAAACCCACTCTGGAGCACCGAAAATCAAGTCGAGCGCCTGGCGGAACTGACGGCGGATACGGGCAATTTGGCGAAAGACTTCCCCTTGCGCCGCGACGTGCGCTCGTTGGGAATTCTTTTAGGCCGCGTGCTGGTGGAGCAGGAAGGCGAACGGCTCTTTGCGATTGTGGAACAGCTGCGGCGGCTGCTGATTCAGCATCGCGAGCCTGCCGGTAGCGCCGGATCATCCGCTGGCGGCTCGCAGAATGCTGAACGTATGGCCGAAGCGCGGTCGATTGTTGCCGGTCTTAGCGTGGAGGATGCTTACCGGGTCACGAAAGCCTTCGCCATCTATTTTGAATTGACGAATCTGGCGGAGACAAATCATCGAAAACGTCGAAGGCGGGCGGCGGAGTCTCATGCTGAAGCAGCGCCTTTGGCGGGATCGTTTCGCGGAACGTTGCTGCGGCTGCGAGCGGCTGGTTTGGACTTGGAGGACCTGAAACAAGCGCTGGGGCAGGTGCGGGTGACACCTGTTTTCACGGCGCATCCCACCGAAGTTACTCGGCGGACAGTGCTGACGAAGCGACGGAGTATCGCGCGCTGCCTGGCGCTGCTGGACAATCTGCCTCTATCGCAGGCTGACGCTTCCGAATATGAAACGCAGATCATGGCGGAGATTACCGCCCTCTGGCAGACCGATGAAGTACGACTGAAGCGTCCGTCCGTGAATGACGAGATCCATATGGGTCTGGACTATTTCCCGATGGTGCTGTTTGAGACGGTACCGAAGCTCTATGCGGGCCTGGAAGAATCTTTGCGGAACGTGTATGGCCTGCCTGCCGACGAATCGTTGCCACAGCTCCTGCAGTTTGGATCCTGGATTGGAGGCGACCGGGACGGCAATCCATTTGTTACGTCGGGGAGCACGCGGCTGGCCTTGTTACGTGCACGCAACTTGATTTTGGATCACTATCTGGCGGCACTCTCTAAGCTAACCGAGCAGCTGAGTCCTTCGATACGGCGAGTAGGGGCATCGGAAGCTCTGCGTGCGCGTATTCAGGAATATTCTTCCACCTTGGGAGCGGAGTATTCGCGGTGGCTGAAGATTTCTGAGGCGGAGGCGTATCGATGCTTGCTGGATTTTCTCTCTGCGCGGCTGCGTTTTACGCGGGATACTCCGACACACGAGCAGGCTTACCGGTCGGAAGAGGAGTTG
>JAYVCW010000097.1:0-9413 GCA_043749775.1 Acidobacteriaceae bacterium
ACTCACATCGGATTTCAACATCGTTGTGGTAAGTAATTCGTAAGGAAAAGCTAAAAGATCGTAAAGAATGGGGTGGTGTTTCGGATACAATCCGGGCCACAAGCTAAGAAGTTGCAGAATGCCTTTATTAATGTTGCGTTTCGCACTCTTGAGGCTATGTTTCTGATCGGTGTCGTGGGGTGCGTAATCTCAATCCCGTTCGCTGCGTAACGATTTATTCCGGGCTCTTTTCGAGCATGCACCACCAGAAGAACCAGACCGAAGCGGCTGAGATGCTGAATTTCTCGCCGACAGCCGATCGTCTGCAAGGTTGCGATGCACGATAAGCGCGGGCATAACAGACGTAATATCGCGATCTCCCTCATCGACCGGGTCAAAACTGTTAACGGCCTGATTACAACAGTTGGTTGTAGCTTCCGGGTTTGCCCGTAATCGGCACCGATCTAAACATCACTTTCGCAGTTCCGCCAGTCGCGGTTGGAGCGCCCCTTCAAACACTTTGTATCTGTCCGCGTGAGGAACAGGTATGGCCCTTACCACGCGCCCAATCTCCAGGCATAGGTCACTTTTCGTATCATAGGTCGGCCATTTCGGCAGACCGGGGCCATTGGGATCTCCAGTTGCTGCGAAGCGTGTCCAGTACTCGGTTACGATCTCGGCAACTTTCATATCCTCGTCACTCGGTGCTCCCCAGAAGCTCTTGCGGAAAACGCCGGAGATGAACTTGAGCTCGGCGCCATGAACGGCACCGCGCCCCGCCATCTTCCCGGTACCTGGATAGGTGAAGTAATAGAAGTAGGTATTTTGGCCGGAGCGTGCCGTATCTCGGGCAAGGAAATATGCTCCATGACCTATATCATCTGTACCGAGCGCCATGAAGGCAGCCGTCACTTCGGAGTCGGTTGCAGCCGGATACAGCCGGAACAATTCTTCGCCACGTGCGCCATATCGAGGGAGATTTAGAGCCTTCTTGTACGCGACGAGAGTTGCGGGGTCGGTCTTGGGATCGTAGAGGGTAGCCATCTCGTCGTCGGTACTTCCAACCATAACCGGAACGTGGGCTTCTCTCGCTGCTGCGAAAGTGAACGCAGGCTGTTCCGGCAGCACCCAGCCGTCCACCGTTGAATTGGTATAAATATCGAGTTCGCCGCTGGCCTGCACAATCTCGTTCACCGTTTTACGGCGGAGCTCAGGGAGCGCGTTTGGACCATCTGCAATCTTTAGATCACGCGCAAGTTGCAAACCTGCATCCTCGGCAGTGCCGCCCTCAAAATTGCCTTCATAGCGAATCGACTCTTTTAGTTCCGGAAACACAATGTCGGTACACGTTCCACTCTCCAGTATGGCCCCATGAAATAAGCCACGGGAAAGTTGCGATGCCATGAGAACGCAGACTTTTTTGCCACCATCGGACTGCCCGAATATCGTGACATTACCTGGATCGCCGCCGAACGAGGCGATATTGCGTTGGACCCAGCGAAGGGCTTCAATCTGATCAAGAGTGCCGTAGTTTCCAGAAGCGTGCCGGGGAGATTCCGCTGTGAGCGCGGGATGTGCCAGATGTCCCAGCGCGCCGATCCGAAACTCAATGCTGACGAGCACCACTCCTTTACGTGCCAGTCTTGGTCCGAATGGAGGACTCCAGCTGTTGCCTGAAATACCGCCGCCGCCATGAATGCACACCATGACCGGGAGTTTGTGTTTAGCCGTTAGATTGGTGGTCCAAACATTGAGGTAGAGGCAGTCTTCGTCTGTGCGAAAGTTCTTGTAGTAGGGGAGTGTTTCTGAAAATTCCTTGATTTGTTCGGTCGTCTCCCTCACGGCGTCTGGCGGTTGTGGGCACGCGGGAGCAAATGCCTTCGCGCTGAAAACCGCTTTCCATGTTTCCACGGGTTCAGGCGGCTTCCATCGGCGATTGCCAATTGGAGGTGCGGCGTAAGGTATTCCGAGGAACATCACCTCGTTCGCTGTAGGACCGAAATGTATTCCGGCTAGGCTTCCCGAATCAATCGTGATGCGCGGGACGGAATCATTCTGAGCGCTCGCTGATTCGCAGAAAATCAGAAATAACATCAAGGTCGTGAGCCGGAGTCTGATGGTAAAAATCACGAAAGCTATCGTCCTCCACACGGAAGTTGCAAATTTAAATTCTACGCTTGAGTCGAAAGCTAATCCATGATGATGCCTGGGCGATCCGCTTCTCAATACGATCCGGCCCTGGAGATGGTTACCTATTTTAATCTGGCTGAAGAATGGATTCTGGGACGACGAGCAGATCGGGACGACATCCGTACTCGAAAGGTAAAGTCACTTGGCGTAACATCGCGATAGCACTCACAACCCCAGAAATCAGCAGTTCACTTGGCGAGTCGTCGGCAACTCGGAAGGTATGCTTCCTAAATTGCTAAGTTCCGAGTAGCCCGTCATCTGTCCAGAATCGTCGGCGAGCGAAATTTTCTGTGCCGATAAAATAATCGGTGAGCGGGGAGCGACGTGGAGTGACCGTTCGCTACCACCGTGCAGCTACTGCAGTTTCATGTATTCTGTCTTGGCTTCTTTCAGGATGGGAATGTCGGTGTCGGCGTCTTTCCACTTGGTAAAGAAATCCTGGTAGTGGGTGCGAGCTTTGGCGGGGTCGCCAGAAAGCGCAAAGCCTCGTGCAAGGCCGAGCCGAGCCAGTGAGACATAGGGCGAGGGCCCGAAAGCGGATTTGTGATCGAGAATCTTCTGGAACTCGGCCACCGCCTGCGGACCCTGTTTGGCTTGGAGATAGGCTAGACCTCGCAGGTAGACCGGCACGCCCGCGGCTACGTAACCGAACTGGTAGACCTCTGTGGGTCGCAATTGTTCGATGGCTTTGCCGCTGTTGCCGCGCTGCAATTCGACCCGGGCGCGAATTTGCGGAATTGCCAGCTTCTGCACAAAGGTATTGAGGGGGTGGTTCTTGCCGAGATCTGAGGCGATGCTCTCGGCCTTCGCTTCTTGGCCGCAAGTGGCGAACACAGCCCCAGCAAGGGTGGCCCCGCCCTGGGTTTTGCCGGTAGGGATGGTCGCGGCGCTTTCCCGGGCCTGTTCACAGACACCGAAATCAGCCTGAATCAAGGAGATCTGGCCCAGATCGCCCCACTCGACCTCCTGCAGGTTCTGGCTTTTTTCCATTTCCCGCACCCGTTCAGTCAAGTCGCTCGACAATCGCAGTTTCCCTTCGCCCTGCAGGGCGCGCACCTGCAGTTCGAGAAAGCTGTATTCACCCGGCCTGCCCTTGGCCCAAGTTAGGAGGCGTTGCGCCTCATCTGGCTTATCGAAGGCAAACGCCAGCCACAAGGCAGTCCAGTGAGTACCCTCTGAATTTGGGAACTGCTTGAGCGCCTGGTCCATCGTCTCGCGAGCCTCGTCGGGCCGATCCAACCCAGCATAGGCGATGGCCAGATTCTCCGGCGCGCTGGCCGAGTTTGGATCCGCAAGGCGGCTGTGGCGGGCAGCTTCCGCAGCTTTTTCAAACTCGCCGATCTGCCCGTAGCCGACCCCGAGATTGTTGCCAGGAACAGAGTCGGAAGGATAGGTACGTGCATACAACTCCAGGGTCTCGATCTCCTTATCGAGTTCACCAGTCACGCTCTGGTAGTAATGCTCCGTGATGTAGAGCTTTTCCCTTTCGCTGACGCGGTCCTTCAGTTCGTATGCTTTTCGCGTAAACTCTTTCGCCGATTCCAACTCACCCGCATTAGAGTAAAGGGTGCCCATGCGGGCGTAAACCCAGGCAAAGTTCGGGTCGAGTTCGACAGCCCTACGATAGAACGGCAAGGCCGCCATTTCGCGCCCGCGATCGAATTCCGCATTCCCCAGGGAGAAGGCCTTCAGCGCATCGAGCGAGGCAGTGGTCACCTGCTCGATGGGCACATCGAACTTTTGCACGGAGGCCATCGATTCGCCGAGCGTGCCGCGCAATTTCGAGACGGCGGTGCCGAGCGCGGCGAGCACTTGCTCTTTGCTCGACGCCTCCGCCTGCTGCTGGCCGAGAGAGTCACCATTCTGGCAGTTGACGGCGTTCAAGGTCAGGATGTACTGCGTGCCCAGGCTGGCGATGGAGCCGGAAAGCATTGCCTTGCTGCCCACGCGCAGGCACAAATCACGTGCCAGATCGGTGGTGAGGCGTTCGTCGGCCGTGCGGCCCATGAAGGTGAGCGTCGTCTGGACTCGGGCTGGCGGCACCACGCGCAAGAACGGTGATTGGTCGAGGTCCACGGCGAGTGCTTGCTTCAAAGTGCCGTCAAACACCGGGTCGCCAGTGGTGTTGGCGAAGTCAGCGAGAACCACCGTGTCTTTTTCGGTGAGCGTGCTGGCACGGCGAGAGTGAAGGAATAATCCGCCGCCGATGAGACCTGCGATCAGCACCGCCGCGGCGACGATCGGAATCGTCCGCGATCTCTTCTGGACCGCGGGAGCAGGCCCGCTCGCAGGCGTCACCGTGCCCGACGAAACGGCCTCAGCGGAGGGGGGCGGGGCCGTCTGCGACACCGGTTTCAGTCCAGGCTCCTGCACCGCCGCCACCGATCCGGAACTTGCCGCGACCGCGCGCCCGGTATCGGTATCGCGCTTCAGGCGTTGCAGGTCGGTGCGGATGTCGGCCGCGTGCTGGTAGCGGAGATTGCGATCTTTTTCGAGTGCCTTGTTGATGATGTCTTCGAGCTTCATGGGCAGGTCGGGATTCAGCCGGATGGGCGAAACCGGGGCACGATCGAGGATCGCCTGAAAAATCAATGCCGAAGTGTCTCCTCGAAATGGCACCGTGCCGGTGGACATCTCATAGAGCACGGCGCCAAAAGAAAACAGGTCGGTGCGGGAATCGAGTTCCTTTCCCTTGGCCTGCTCAGGAGACATGTATGCCACCGTTCCAATCGCGGAGCCGGGACTGGTCAGGTGCTCTTCGACGATCGTAGCCTCGACTGTCACTCCGGAGGGCTGCGATGGGCGCGTAGCAGGCTGTGTGACCTTGGCCAAACCAAAATCCAGGATCTTGGCGTGCTCACGCTTGGTCACAAAAATATTCGCCGGCTTAATGTCGCGATGGACAATCCCTTGGGCGTGCGCCGCGTCCAACGCATCGGCAATTTCGATGCCCAGCGAAAGCAGGGTTTCTAATTCCAGCGGTCGAACCCCGATCACGTGCTTCAGCGTCTGCCCGTCCAAGAACTCCATGGCGATGAATGCCTGGCCGTCCTGTTCGCCAATGTCGTAAATCGTACAAATATTGGGATGGTTCAGTGCGGACGCTGCTTGGGCCTCGCGCTCAAAGCGGGCCAGTGCTTGGGCATCTCGCGCCACATCGTCTGGCAGGAACTTTAGCGCGACAAAACGGTGAAGCCGGGTGTCCTCGGCCTTATAGACCACACCCATGCCACCGCCGCCGAGCTTCTCTAGGATGCGGTAGTGTGAGATGGTTTGGCCAATCATTAGGGGACACGTGCTCTTTGGGTCGCTTCATCTTACGGACACGGTATTCGCGAGTCAACGAAAAGTAGGCTCTGACACGGTTGCGCCGAATCACTCCCGGTTGGTCAGCAAACCTTACCTTGGAATTAGGTCAGGGTTGCCCGTCATCCGCCCGCAACGATCGAAACATAGAATGGTAGAGCGAGATGGTTGTCCACGCTGAATCAAACGATCGCGGCTCGTCAGGCTAGCGAATGTTTTCAAGCATGCCGATATTCGCTTGCAGAACTTCCTGGGTGATGAAAGCTAGGTGCTGGCCAGTGGGAGAAATATCGAACTGAGTAAAAGGGAACGCGAACCAATAATCAAACGGCAGGGGAATCTGCACAGGCACTCGCGTAGGCCATGCCCACTCCAATCTACTTTCCATAACACGCCGTTCATATCTGCTTTGCCCTGGATAAAGTAAATCTGGTTCTTGGGGCCGTTCGTGAACCAAGTAAGCCAGCCATGAAAGATTTGGCGTGTTGGGCCTTTGTGGTCAAGCACCCAGAGACCTGCATGTGGATCGTCTTCCTGCATTGGAAGCACAATGTAGGCAACTGAAGAATCATCCGGGGACAAACGGAATAAAAAGGCATTCTGATCGGGGGGAAGTGTCGCTAGGGTCTGTGTATTTGCCGAGCTGGAAATCTGAATTTCCCTATGAGGGCCAAGCAACAGTAGTTGTCCGACAGATCCCACGTCGGGTGTGGAATCCGAAACATTCTTTAGCAAAGTCTGCGGCGTTCCTCCAGAAATGAACAGACGGCGATATTCCGAGCTGAATGTATCTGAGAGAGGAGCATAAGTCGAATAGACCAGATGTCTACTATCGCGAGTCCACCGAGGAAAGATATTTACGCGTCCATCCTGAACCAATGGCGCGGGACTCGAACCGTCCGAATTTGCGAGCCAGATGCTTTCCTTTTCGACACCCTTGAGATTGGAGAAATAGGCAAGGTACTTCCCATCGGGAGAGTAAGACGGACCGAATTGATTTCGGGCGGCATCAGCAATCAGTAATTTTGGAATTTGCTGGCCGGCTGCCTCGAGATCCAACTGTGCGATATTGACATTCACGCGGAAGCTTGAAAACACCATACGCCTCCCATCCACTGAAATATCCAAGTGTGCATCATCGCCTTGGCCGGAAGTGATCTGCTCAAGCTGACTGCCGTTTTCGGCAATTTTCCAGATATTCAATGTTCCACCACGACTGGAGGCGAAGTAGATGAAGCGCCCATCCGCCGACCATGCGGGCGAAAGCACCAGCGCGTTGTCACGAGTTAACTGGCGCACCTTGCCGGAATCGAGATTAAGGATCTCAAGCTCACCGTATGGACCGCCCACCGACGTAGCGAAAGCAATCTCACGGCCATCAGGGGAAAAACGGGGCGCGCTGTTGGCCAAACCGGTCGCGCCGCTCCCCAGACCCGGTTTGCGAGTTGCTGTTAACTCCCGCCCGTTTTGCCCAAAGGCGTCGGAAATCCAAAGTGTTCCTGTAACACTATTGCGATATGCGAAGGAACGACCGTCACCGGACCAATTCGGGTCCGCTGCATTCAAAATGAATCGCCGCGGAACTCCACCTAGCGCAGGAACCTTCCAAATGTCCCAGATACCAGAGTCATTCAGCCGCGCGTAAGCAATTTCCGTCCCGTCCGGCGACCAGCACGGCCGAATTTTAAGATGTGAGTCGGCGGTGAGTTGTACGAGATTTCCGCCATTGATCAGGCCAATATAGATGTTGTAGTGCCCATCCTTATTCGAAACCAGCGCGACCGAGCGCCCATCAGGCGAAAGCGCGGGATACGATTGCACCCCGGAGAAGTTGGTGACCTGACGAAAGTGCATTGTGGCGGAAGTTGGTCTACGAAAGGCGAATGTCAGGAGCGCAACACTCGTGAGCAGAGCACATGTGGCGAGCGCAACAACCCACGGTAGGAGGCGTCTCCACATCGGTCTCGGTGCGGACAGGGCAGGCACAACTGCATCCACATCTGCACCCGAAAGGGCTTCTTCAATCGCTATGCGCGCGTCACCGATTGCCTGGAGTCGATGCTTCGAGTCTTTTACCAAACAGCGCTGCACCAGTTTGCGAATCGCAGGTGGCGTGCTGGGCGAGAGAACAGACCAATCAGGCTCGCTTTTGATCACGCAAGCGAGAATGTCCGTCACCGTCTCGCCGCCGAAGGCCATTCTTGCTGTAAGCATTTCATAGAACACGCAGCTAAAACTCCAAATGTCCGAGCGCCGATCTGCCGTTTTGCCTTTGGCTTGCTCCGGAGACATATACGCCGCCGTGCCAAGAATGATTCCGGCTTGCGTGGCCATGTGAGTGATGGTTGGAGAGTTCTCAGCATCAGCGAATGTGGCAGTGTCTTCGATCGCCGTGGCCAAACCAAAGTCTAAGAGCTTTACTGCACCATCCGGCGTGATCTTGACGTTGGCAGGTTTCAGGTCGCGATGGACGATGGCACGCTCGTGTGCGTATTCGAGTGCCTCACATATTTGTTTTGCAATGGGAAGAGCTTCGGCCAGAGACATGGGCGATCGCAGCAAACGATCGGAGAGAGTTGGTCCTTCGACCAACTCCATAACAAGCACGTGCACGCTAGAAAAATCTTCGAAGCCGTAGATGGCCGCAATGTTGGGATGATTCAGCGACGCTAGGACTTTGGCTTCACGCTCGAACCGATTCATCCTTTCAGGATCGCGGGCAAACGCGTCTGGCAACACTTTAAGCGCTACCGTGCGGCCGAGCTTGCAGTCCATCGCCCGATAGACTTCTCCCATCCCGCCAGCCCCCAGCAGAGAGAGAATTTCATACGGCCCGAGTTTACTGCCAGAAGTGAGGACCATGTGTGCGCGCAATTATATTCCCAGGGAGAACGGCGCGTCGGATGCGACGGTTGTGTGACGAATTGTCGGCAACACTTCCGAATCCGTGGCGACCGCGGGATGCCTACCTTGTCCGGAACCGGGACGGAAGACTACGTGGGCGCCTGGGGATTAGGCAAATACTCGAATCTCTATCTATCGGTATCATATTCCTGACCCAATCTACTTCAAGCCTAGCATTCGTGTCAGCATCCAGTAGATTGGGTATATGTCCGGCAAGACCCGCTGTACAAGACGGGAGTGCCCGTCTACAAAACCGGCCCGAGCCGCGTTGCGATGGAAAAAGGAGGTCGGGCACATTCGAAAGGCAGGACGGCTGGTCTGGAGTGGCCTACTTCTATCGGGATAAGCTTGAAGACGGTCCGCCACCCATCGAACCTGCCGAACGACGGATGAAGGGTCTCGCCTGGGGTGGCCGTATTGTAGTGGTCGGCGGTAGGCGAACTAGATTTCACGTCTCTCATGGCAGGCGTGATAGAAGCGCCGGAGAACTGCGTACCCCTGATCTGGGTCCTGAGCCTTTTAACCGATGCGAGCAGGGAAAAGGTCGTACCTTTGACACCGCCGCCATCGAATTCAAAAAGGAGATTCGAGATGAGAGTTTTGCTGCACACCGTGATAAGTCTTGTTCTTGCTGCTGGGGCGCATGCCGAGACGCCAGACAATCAGAAGAAAGCGGGCCAAGCGGTGCGTTCCTTTTACGACGCATTCAATGCGCATTCGTTCGAAAGCGCAGAGAACTACACAACCGAAGACTGGAACCATATCAATCCGTCTGGCGGGTGGACTCGCGGCCGGGAGGCCGTACTGAAGGAACTGCACCAAGTGCACTCTACGTTTTTGAAAGGCGTTTCCGATACCATAGACGATGTGAATGTGAGGTTGGCCACTCCGGATGTAGCTGTTGTGACCGTGACCAGCCGGATGAGCACCTTCACAACGCCCGATGGAGTCCGGCATGAGAATGAACGACACATAAAGACTTTCATTGTCGTGAAGCGGACTGGCCGATGGCTGATCATGCAGGACCAGAATAC
>JAYVCW010000098.1:0-2570 GCA_043749775.1 Acidobacteriaceae bacterium
ATCGCTGAAATCGATTTCGTCGGTGAAAACTCGCATGATTGTCCTACTTTCCTCGTTTGCGTCGCACTATGCGACGGATTTTGCCCGTAGATTACCACGGGGTTTCGCGCATCGCGATGGAATCGAACCATCTAACCCACGTGGGTCACCAGGTGATGCTAGCGCAGCGGTTTACCGCCCGCTGTAGTAGTCAGCCTCCATCTCAAATTGCGCAGCTTCGCCGGAATCCACGTGCCACGGGATCTCGACGAACGTATCGCGGACCGCGCGCATGGGCGCGACGTGGTTAGCGATCGGCGTGACCACAGCCGCGGGCGCCGCGCACGCGAGGTGCTGCGCACGCGTACCGCGCGCCCATTCGACTTGCTCGCCCTTGCGAAGCCACACGCCGCACGTCGGGCACTCACTGGCGAATTTCGCGGAGATCTTCATGATGTAACCTTTCCTGGTACCTTGTTTGTTTCTGGAACCTTTGGACGCTACTAGGATTGCGAATCCCTCAGCGTAAGCGCGATGCTTACCTGCTAGCGTGGCTTGAGTGAAGGTTTCCGGGCACCTCATCTGCGTAGAACGGATCGTGTGAGGTATGCCATTCGTGGCGCCCGCAGATACGGTGCATCACTTCATTGTGCGCAGTATCGGCCGCGCCTTTTCCGAGATGAGCGCTCGCCTTTTCCGCGATGGTCGCGATGGCCGAGATTTCGTCAAACGTGCGCGGTTGTCCGTCAAGGTAGAGTTGCCAGCGCGCGCCCGACATGACCGCGAAGTCTCGCATGGCCCAGCTACGATCGTAGAGTGACACGCGTTGTGTGCTCGTGACGTCGAGAGTGTCGATCCATGCGGAAATGTCCGCGTGCGCCCGCTGTAGTGGCGTGTGATCCCGGATGACATTCCGCCATCGCGAGATCAATTCCGAACACGCGCTGTAGTAACGGGCATCGCGTGACTTAGACGCGCGTACGCGCTTCGTAGTTTCCATGATCCTATCCTCCTATGGTTGTTTGACCGACAGGATCCGCACACCGATAGCGTGCGAATCCTAACAGTTAACAGCCGACGTTAACGCGACATCCTGAGGTAGCGCACCAATTGCGCGATCGTTTTCCAGCGCTCATGCGCCTCGTACGGATCGATCTCCGTTGCCTTGCGTTCGGCGTTTTCCGCGCGACATTCGCGCTTGTAGCTATCCGATGGCGCGTGGTAGGTCCGCGACATTAGCGCACCTCATCGATCGTGGTGAGGATGTAGTCACCATCGATCATCCGTGACTCGATCGCGAGGGTACCGCGCGCGGTACGCGCCGGACGTGCGACGGAAACCGCGGTTTCCATCTGTCGGTTGATGGCATCGAGCGCCCGATACGCGTTGAGATCGTGCAGATACTTCGTGGAATCCCTCATTGCCTTGTGTCCTCTGAGCGCGTTGTGCGCCCGCTTGTTTGCTCACACGTAACTATTTGTGGGCGCTAGGTGGAATCGAATCCCACAGCGATGGCGTTATGCCATCCTGCTAGCGCGTTGCCTACACGTTATAATAACCCGCGCTCGTTCGGCACGTACCATACCCGAGCCGCGCCGCGCCGGCATCGGTGCTGATGATGATCCACAGTTTAAGGGTTTCGCCCTCATCTGCGATGATGACATCCGCGGCAAACCACTTTGCCGCGGTATCAATCTCCGATTGTGTCGGGCGCATCTCTGAGAAGCCCAACTCCGTTGCGTAGGTATCACCATGGCAATCCATGATCATCAGATACAGTTTGTTCATATGTAACCTTTCCTCGTTTCCTGGTTAAGTGTCAGGAAATTAGACGCTAGCCATGGAATCGAACCATGTAGGACTGATTAGGCAGTCCCGCCATTCTAGCGCGCTCATCTCAAAGACCGTTCCCATCTCAACCGTAGCGCTAGGCATGCGGGAGGGTGCGAATCCGAGAGAGAAACCTACTAGCCAAAGCCCGTCAGGCGTTAGTCTAGGACGGGATCAAACCGTCAGATACTCGATTCGCTTTGGTGTATCCATCCCTCACAGGGGTAGGACTTCTAGGCCGCGAAAGGCCGTCAAGGTTCATCCGTTATTACCGGATCATCCTGCCCGATATCCGTCGGGTCGGTGCGCTGGTCTCTGTGTGCTTTGGTCCGTGTCTGCTCTGCCTTTCCGCCGGGCGCGTAGCGCCCGACCCCTCCCGGGGTTTCCGTCTCTGCCCGGGCTTTTTCTCTGCCCGCAAACCTTTGTCTCATGGCTAGGGTCCGCTGGATATAGCTATCGTATCGGAAAAGGATTTATTTGCATAACTCCATGAATTCTAAGGAAAAGAAAAATGGTTCGGGCAGGGTTTGAACCGTTCAACCGCTCAACCCTTGCTAGCCTCAATCGCCCGAACCATGCCCGGAAATCGAGCCTAGAAAGCTATAGGCTCGCGTTTCCGCTCGTTTCCTGAGAAATCCCGAGCCTAGTCACCTCGACCATTGCCAGCGTCTCAACGCACGCCATGCGATCCGCTCGGAATTTGTGCCATCCATGGAAAAGACTGTTTCAACCATGGTCCGCTCGCCCAACCATACCTTTTG
>JAYVCW010000099.1:0-2574 GCA_043749775.1 Acidobacteriaceae bacterium
TAGGAAGGCCCAACAACTTTGCCAAGGTTTCCAGCGCTTGCTCGACGACTGAGGACCTGTTCTTACCCTCCAGTTGCTCGGCGCAGTCGTCCGGGGCCCATCCAGTGATGATGGGTAATTTTTCGGGCATCGTGGTCCACCAGGTGGGAAAGAATTCGTCGTCCGAAAAAATAAAATTCATGTCGGCAAGTGTTTTTTTACTCCCTGCCGGAGACATGTCTTCCCAGAAGCGTCGGTGAAATCGCAAAACGATACGGGCCACTTTTCCCATGACAAGCGTCTTCAGGGCGGTTGACTTGTGCGCAGCTAACGAAGGAACGAAGGATACAGCGCCTTCCGCGTCGGCAGAAGCTTGCAGCACTCCGAGCGGTAACGTGACGAGCACGCGCTCCGCGATAAACTGCAAATCATGCTCTTCCCTGCGAGCTTCGATGCGGACCTCTCCCGGCTTCCAATCGATGGAGCGAATGACGGTCCTGGTCAGGAGCTCAATATTCGCTTCGCTAAGTTGCGAGTGAAAAATTTTCAGCAAATCTTCGTATCCATTTTCGGAATGGAAGGCGCGATCGCCTTGTATTTCTTCCTCGGCCTTCATGCCCTGGACAAGCCAATGCACTCCGACGCGATCAGGGTCGGCAGCGTTGAAGCCCCGCACATAGGCGAGCGCATGTTTTTTTGCGTCTGACAATTTTGCGCTGGATTTCGAATCTGGAAATGCGCGGCGCAAGTAATGCAAAAAAGATTCGTCCGGCAAGCTGGCGTCCATTTTCTTAAGAATTTCATCGACGTCCGAAAAGAAGTCGCAAGGGATCAGGCCACCATTCCGGAAGCACCAGGGAGTGCCGTCCACTTCTTTGATAGCGATTTTTCTCGATTCCAAGGGCTCCCAAATTTCGGGCGGCAAGCCGTGAATAAATTCCGCGCCGAGAGCGATCGGTTTCGCGAAGGCGGGATCGTGCTGCATGAGAATGCGTCCGCCAATCCGGTCGCGGCCCTCAAGAAGAGTGACCAGTAGGCCGGCATTGGCCAAGCGCACCGCAGCAGACATCCCTGCCGCACCCGCTCCGATCACGATGATCTTGTGTTTCTGAGCCATAAAGAAACCGGCGGCAAATGCCGCCGGTCATTTGGTGCAAACATTTGATGCAAACTCTATGCGATTAATTATCTAGAAGCGAAACTGCGGACCGAAGGTGACCCTCAAGTTATTGTGAGCTCCATTATCGAAGTAAACTTGGTCGCCAGCTTCTAGACGTATGCCGATCGGACCGGCGAAGGCTTCGAAGCCCGCGGCCGGGTATACCGCAAGTACAGTCTTGCCGCGATCTAAGCCAACCGCACTAGAGAAGCCGGTTGATGCATCGCGGTTATCGACTGTGAAATTGTCAAAGCCGACTTTACCCGTGACAAAGAATCGGACAGGCCCGGATCCTGTTTGGAATTTTGGTCCAAAGAGACCGTGCAGCGTGCGCAAGCTTGAGGTCACAGTATTAGAGCCGCAGTCGACGGTACCGCTGGTCGTGCAAACGGTGAAGTTGCGCTTGAAGTCGTAGGCCATTTCGGCTTCGATTTGCACATTGCGATTGACGTTAAAACCGGCGCGCGCTCCGAGGCCCAGAAAGTTTCTGACCGGCTCGCTCGCGCCAAATCTGAAGTAATCAGCGAATACGCCAACCTCAACGTGATCAGAATGGTCGGACATTCCCTGTGCCATCACCACGGGCGCCGCGGCAAAAAATAGCGCGGTCACCATTAAACCGAGACAACGTTTCATACAATTTTTCCCCCTTAAAATTAACATCAATCGCCCTCCAAGTCACAGTGTGCGTCAAACGCTGACGAGGTAGGTTTGTCACTGAGATGTGGGGGTAGGTTGGTTGGTTGGCTCCCAGCCGCCGACATGTCATAAAATGCGCAAACCTTGTATTAACAGCAGTTTATGCGCAAGTATGCAAGCGTAGGATAAAGCGCGTCCAGCCTTCGCCTACCATCACAAAAAGACAGTCTTCTGTGAACTCTATGATTAGAAACAGCGAACTGCGCACAAAGTTGCGGCGAATAGCAGGATCATTTTCGGCTGACGATTGCAGGGAAAAATAATGCCCGCAGGAAATTGAGTTCGAGATGAAGCACAGACTGTCCGATTAGTGACGCTTTCTGTGCGACGTCGCACAGACCTCAAAACATAGACGCTACTCCCCTGCTAAGTATGCGTAGCGAAGACAAAACAATGCGGTCAATATCCAAATGAGCGGGGTCATCTCGCGGACTTTTCCAGAGGCAGTTTTTACAACCGTGTAAGCGATGAGGCCGAGACTTAGCCCGGTGGCAATGCTGAATGTGAGAGGGGTCGCGAGAATTGTGATAAAGGCGGGAACTGCTTCGCTGAAGTCGCTCCAATCGATTTTTGCAATGGATTGCGTCATGAGCGCTCCGACAAGAATTAATGCCGGAGCAGTTGCGTAGGCCGGAATCGCGGTCGCGAGGGGCGAGCAGAAAGCGGCCGCCAGAAAGAGCGCGGTGACCGCGACGTTGCTCAAACCTGTACGCGCACCCGCAGCGACGCCTGCGGCG
>JAYVCW010000100.1:0-2209 GCA_043749775.1 Acidobacteriaceae bacterium
CATGTATGAAGACCGTCCTGACACATCCGGGCGAAGGCGCGAAGAAATCCGCGAAAGAGAGGATTGGAGAATTGTTTCTCCAATGCGCGACAGGAATGACCGGGAACAAGCTTCAGGGAGCGAGGAGAAATTAGCGCTGGACACACGTTATAGTGAAGCCGTGGAGATCTTGAAGACATTCGGAAATGAGCCGGATATCAATACTGACGACCAGCGCTTGCTCCGCGGCGGCTCCTGGAGCTTCGATAACCCGGTGAACTTTCGCGCGTCCTATCGCGACTGGTTCGACCCCATGTACAGAAGCATCTACAGGGGATTTCGCGTGACTCTTCCGGGCTCCTCTCAGGCTTAAATGGGCCCGGCCATGAATGGCACGTGCTGATTTCCTTTTAAGGCGGGTAAACCCGACTGGTCTGCCGGCAGCCTGTGCAAATTGACAGCCTGCAATTTCCACACGGTATTGGCGTCGCAGCCCGGTTCAGGGGCTGTGAAAGAAACCTCGTCCAAAGTGGTCATTTTCGTCGTTTACAGTATGGGACGCGGTTTTTGTCGGAAACTGGCGCAAGTTTCTCATAGTGCGGCCCTTGGTCGTGTTTGAAAGGAGTCCGTGAGCCGATTTGCGATCCTTGGAGCAGAATAGAGCCTCCACGCCCGGTCATTCCCCTTGGGTTTACGCCTTACTCAATGCGGAGTGGATCTTACGGATCTGCACTGCCGTGGTGAACAACTGGGCTTCTGCGGCCACACGCTTTGCGCCGCGCAGCATCCAGCGGGTATAGCCTAAAGCACTGCGTAAAAATCCAAATACCGTTTCGATGGCATGCGCTCGTTTACGATACCGTTCGACGTGTTCCGGTTCGGCAAATCGCTGCTGGTTTTTATGTAGTATTTCATGGTGAACGCCAACGCTTAAGGTCCGATAGGCGCTGGCGGGACGACCGCCGCAGGAGGCGCGCAACGGGCAATCTTTGCAACTTTTTTCCGCCTTGTAGTGGCGCATCTGCTGGCCCTTGTTCGTCCTGGTGGCTTGGTAACTCAGTACATTGCCTTCGGGACAGGTGTACTGATCCTTCTCTTTGTCATAGATAAACGCCACCGACCCGCTGGTGTTGGCACGGGTGGTGCCAATAGGGTGTCCGCGATGCAGATCGCAAGCCGTATGGGGAGTGGGAATGCAGACGTCGACCCCGTCTTGGATTAACGCGGCGACCTCGTCACCCGTATAATAGCCGCTGTCGGCATCGACGGCTTTGATACCCTCGGGTTCTTGCTCCTTCGCCGCTTCGACAAGCGGGTTCAAGCGCGGGGTATCTACCGCAGATTGGCAGGTCTGCCCGGCCACCAGGAGAGAGTTGTCAACCGCAACTTCATAACTATGGCACTCACGCACCCGCTTTTCTCGACCTTCGCCCATCATGCGCGCGTCAGGATCGGTCAAGCAGGCATGAGCACGGCCTTCCTCCTGAGCGGCTTCGATGGCCGCGATGGCATCCTGTATCTTGGGCAGCATACGTGGACCCAGAGGATTGCGCTCCTTGGTAGAGGGCTGGGAATGCTTGGCTTGGGAGCGCTGTTTTCGGATACGGCGCAGGATATCGCGCATCTGATCGGTGTCAACCGGCTTTTCGAGTTGTGTTGTACCGGGCGCCTCCTGCTCTTCCCTGGCGTCCTGTGCTTGGGCTTCCTCGAAGATCTGGTGTAACGCGGCGAGCACGTCTTCAAACTCGCTTTCTTTGACCACGGCTTCCGGACCCGCGTCCGCGCGTATCTTGCTGCTGTCCACCCAAATGCGTCCAAGCCGGACGATACCGGCTTGTTCGGCCACGGCAAACAAGCCGACCCAGACGTCTTCAATGAGGTCGGCGTGCTGAACCCGGAAACTGCACAGGGTACGATAGGAGGGAGTATCGCCGCGTGTCAAGAACAAGTAGGGCAGGCTCTCCTGACACAGTCGTTCCAATTGTCGCGAGGAGCGGGTTCCCGTCGCATAGCCATAGACAAGGACCTTGGCACAAAGTCGTGGGTCAAACTCGCGCTGTCCCGGACCATTGGGTTTGAACTCTGGGGACAGGCTCTGCTCAACAACGCGCTCGACAAGGTGAGCCAGATGCTGCGGATGCAGGTCTCGAACCGGATCGTATCCGAACAATAAGGGCGCGGGGGCTGCATGCGGGCGATAGGTCATAACGCTCCTCCCAACCAGAACAAG
>JAYVCW010000101.1:0-2982 GCA_043749775.1 Acidobacteriaceae bacterium
GCGCCGTAGGCTGATTCCCAGCCGCTACACTCATATGAATTCTCTCTATGTTTAGGCTTATCGCTAGGGGGATGCCTTTCTGTCTATGGGTCCCATCTACCGTTCCGAAAAATTTTATAATTTCAGACTGCGAAAAAATAATCCGGAGCGGCCTCCATTCTTGATCGACTCTGCTTGTGCTCCCTTGAGAAAGTCGACGTAGTGAAAGTATCCTCTTCAAATTGTCTTTAAAATAGCGCCCGGAAAGGCCGAATGAGCAGTTCCTCTGGCATGCCCTGCATGATGGGGTGTCGGAGATTGACTACGTTGACGGCGAAAGTGGAATTACTGCAAGGGCCGCGTTGGTTGCGACCGACGTTGGTATGCTTGCGTACTTCGCCGGTGAACATAGACAGAGGCAACTGATCTGGCATGACCGCAAAGGGCAGGTGCAAGCTAACGAGAAGCTATTTCGCGTCGATGGCGTGAACTTAGCGTCCGCTTTGATTTTGAGACGGCTGAATCCTGCGAACAGCGGAGGCAGGAAAGCGCGGTGTAATTCTGACCGCCAGCGTACCGACGTTTCCGCCACGAAAGAATAGGCTATTCCCGTTATGACGCACGTCAACGAACCACCCAAACCAATCGGCGAGATAATCGATCACATTGAACGGATTCGCGAGGAACTGTTCAGCCTTCAAGGGTCGCTGGAGAAAATAGAAGCTATCGACCGTGCCCTGTCAGAGTCGGACGAATAAAAATTAAAAGTAGCCCCCCACCGGAAATCCAGTTTAATGGAAGTAGAGCCGTTTATGCTTGTTATTCCCACCCAAACCCCGTCCCGCCGGAGGCATCGTTCCAGTTTCTAAGCTAATGAATTCTCTCTATGTTTAGGCTTATCGCTAGGGGGGTGGCCTTTTCCAATATGGGTCCCATCTATCCGGACGAAAATTTTAAAATTTTGAAAAGCTGGTTCCTGACCGATAGGACTACGCACCCCATCAACCGCAAAGACGGCTCGCTAGCACGGAGCATCGGTGTATCACGGCACTCTTGGGCAGGCAAGATGCAGCAGCGGCTTATTTCTCCATCTCCGATGCCCAGTTAAGTAGGACGGAGAGCGGCGCGGCATTGGGTTCATCAAGTTTGCAGGTGTTCAAGATTGAACAGCCGTCCACTCCACCCTATGGCACCATTCTACAGCGTTCATAGTAGGAGCTGATATGACCCAAGCTTGGTACAAAACGTACGAGGCGGCTATCCTTGAAACAAACTGGACAGTTATGCCGCAGCGACTGCGGTCAGCAGAACTTGAAATCGTTGAAAGACAGCGAGTCCTCGCCCTCGATCACGGCGGATCACCTGAAGAAAGACAATCCATCGACGAGGCCTTGCGTGGCATCCAGCAACTACGAACGGACATTAGTGAGTGGCGCATTTCTCAGGATGTGAACTGACTTAGAAGTAGTCGAGGTTGACAGGGGCCCTGCAGCGCGTTCAGCATTAGACTAAATCTTCTTCAACCAAGCTTGGCGGATTCTCATTCGACCGCCGCCGTCCCACTTTACCATCGCGTCTTCTTCGTTCGTTTTCTCGACCGTACCCACTTCTCCTGTCGGCAGCCCAAAGTTGCCGAGGCCCTCGACGCGATCGCTGGGGTTTAGATCCTGCTTTATCGCGGCGGGTTCAACAAGCGTTGGCCGCTTAGCGCGGTCAGAGTCTGGAGTTGCCCCCCGGTGAGATAGAGGAGGTTGTGGAGCTTTACGCAATATAGGTACCGCAATCATTCGGGCCATACTTTAAAGGATATGCTGCGAAGTGATCCGTCGCCTGCTCTATACAGCACAGTCTCGGCCCTTATATTTCTGATCGTTGAACGAAATAGATGAGGGGAGGCTGATGTTGCAAAGTGAACAGACTGGATTCCGCAGGCTTAGTACTGTATAGGCAGAGGTACTCAATGGCGAAACGCCGTTCGATGGAAAGGCGATCGAAGGTCTTCTCGAGTTGGTCCAGAACCACGATCACCAGCACGAACGCTCTCCCCAACCTTGCTCTGATATTGGGAAGGCCCCAGCGAAGTAGGGGAATACTTCCGAGCAGGGACAGGCAGATGCCCTAAGCTCCCTAGCTATGAGCTCTAATCGTGAAGAACTATGTTAAGGAGAGAGCTATGAACTTCGAGTTCGCCGTTGTAGCTTATGAAGCCCATTTTTCTGAACCTATTCATAAAAAAATTCACTCGTGAGCGGGTTGTGCCAACCATCTCTGCTAAAGTTTCTTGGCTCAATTTGGGGATCGCAACCTCAGGCTTTCCTTCCTTCCCGAAGTGCGCGAGCAACAGCAGAACCCGCGCCAGTCTCTTTTCGCTGGAATTGAAGAGTTGATCCACTAAATCCTCTTCGTATCGGATGTTCCGTGTCAGCAAATAGGCGACAAACAGATCGGAAAAGGCGTTTTCTCCGTGAAGGACTGTGGCCATGGCCTTCTTGTCGATTTTCGTCACAGAACAATCGGTCATTGCGCTTGCGGAGCAAAGCCGCACTCGTTGCCCGGTTAGGCAACCCTTCCCCGAAGAAGTCACCAATGCCCAGAAGACCTATGGTGGCTTCTTTCCCTGCAGTCGAGATAACGGTGAGTTTTACCTTTCCTTCCTGAATGTAAAAAACTGCATTGGCTCGATCGCCCTGAGCGAATATGCCCTGCTTCTGGGAGTAAGAGGATATTGTCCTGCCGTTATCGATAGTGGCTAGAAAAGTTTTGGGATCAAATTTAACTTTCTCGGACGATACCGTTCTCCTCATGACCCACCCCCAAGTGCAAACGGAAACTCTAAATAGATGGTTTCATCCTTGGATGACCGATGTCAACCAAGCAGCATGACACAGATGGACAACAAGACAGGAATGTAGTGCACCCCTGTAGAACTGGACACGGAAGTTAGTTAGGCTTGGGGCCTCCGCCAGGAGGCGAGAATGTCGAGAAAGCCCAGAGTCCAGAGAA
>JAYVCW010000102.1:0-2502 GCA_043749775.1 Acidobacteriaceae bacterium
AAGGAAGGAGCGGGAATGGTTCCTCGCGCGGGATGGTCAAAAGCTAACCTATGATACGGAAGTCGCCGATAAGGACTGATTTTTTCTGATCCTACTACCGGGGTTGCGATTTAGCTTGATCGCTTTTGGAAACGAGTGCGCGGGTGCTCACTCAGTCGGTAGCGGCGAGGCCGCTCCAGCCTGCCTCGCCTGTTATCTCACCTCAAAAACGTACGATCCCGATCCTGTCTCCATATCGCAGATGGCCGGCGTACACCCGTCAGTTCGCAGGAACAGCGGCGTTTTCTAGAGGCCGTTGGCGCCGTTTTGCTCTCGAGCGTGGACCAGGGTCCCGCTCTCCCAGATCTGGAAGGGAGTGACGCTTGCCTGGGTCGAGACCAAGGGACAGCCACCGTTCTCATGTTGCGCGATGGCGTGCCCGTTGCGCTCGCGACGGTTGATTCCTCGGCGCACGGCATCAACCAAATCATCTGGATCATGAGACCAAGCAAGCTCGCTGCGATCGTAAAGTCATGCCAGGAATTCGGCGATAGTTAGCCGAGTGAGCCATCGGCGGCTTTTAGCGCCGCCTCTGATCGCAACGAAGAACCGTCGAGAACTAACGTTTTGGCCTGATTTGAGAAAGGCCTCAAGACCGACTCCTACGATTGCGCTCGGACTGACGAAATCTGCCGTGTCCGTTGACTCCTGACCCTCCCGCTGTCGAGCTATCGCGATTCCCCAGCTCGTGCTGTCCGCACACCAAAAACGCCTCGGATTTCGTTCCCATCCGTCGCCTGAAAGCGCACCGTGATTTTGGCCTTTCCTTCAATCAGCTCCGCCGGGATCGTGTAATTGGCATCAACAAAATCAGCCTCCTGCTCGGGGCTGAGCGGCAGCGCGACGTAGTCGCCAATCTTCTTTCCGTCGATCAGAATGTCGAATGCGCTCTTCCGCCGACCTTCGCCGCCGTACGTCACCCACAATACGATCGGGCGCGAATTGTCGACCGGCATATCGAAGGAGAACCAGCCTTTGCCTGTGCGTCCATGCCGGCTCCGCCAGAGGAGCGGAGCAGAGTCTTCTCCTTGCTCGTTGAAGTCGCGCTCCGACTGCATTTCGCCCGGCTGGACAAAAGCAATCGTAGCTGCCTGAAGCTTCTGTTGCTTTTCCTGCTCCGCTTTGTATTCGGCGGAGCGATTGCTCCATTCTTCCGGAGTGAAAACGTCCCAGTAGACTGCGTATTTTCGGCGCGGAAGTTTGTAAAACGGTGCAAATTCGATGTCCTGGGTAAGACCAACACCGGTCGTCTTAAACCATCCTGGTCTTCCGGACTCCGGTTTGAGCCAATGCTCCAGAGGTTCATTGCCCACTACGATAGGAGGAGCCGAAGGCGCAAGCGGTTTCTCTTCATCGCTACCGTCTTCCCGGACCTCAGGTCCGAGGTCCCCGGCCAGCACGAGCGGGCCCCACATGATCGCCATGCGGTTGGGATTGTCGGGCAGAGGTTCCTTGCGTAGCTCTTTGGGAAGGGTGAGCTCAACCACATCGTTTTGCCGCCACACGCGGGTAATTTTGACGTAGGAATCGGCCGACGGAAGATCTTTCAGAGATTGGCCGTTTACCCTAACACTGAATCCTTCTCCCGCCCAATAGGGCCTGCGCAAAGCGAGCGTGAACTTTTTCGGTGTCTTGGTTCGGATTTTGACCGAAGCGGATGAACCGATGGGAAAATCGGTGGCCATTTCCACTTCTATTCCAGCGGAATCCCAGCGCGCGATCGACGGAGCGTAAAGCCCGATCCAGAATTCCTCGGAACTCTTGTAGTAATAGATTCCTGCCCCGTGCAGCGCATGGCTTTCCATTCCCGTTCCCACGCAGCAGGTAAAATCCTCGAACTTGCGCTGATATTCGTGTTGCACTCCCCGGCCCACGGGAAGCATGTAGCTCACGGTTCCGTCCTGCGGATCCTGCGAGGCGAGAATGTGATTGAACAACGCCCGTTCGTGGAAATCCGCATAGCGGATCTCGGGGTCGACGGAGAACAGCGTTCGAGTCATCTTCAGCATGTTGTAGACATTGCACGTTTCCGCCGTTCGCCCGTCCACCATGTCGCTTAGTTTGTCGGGTTCGCCGAAGTACTCGTTCTTACCCTGCCCGCCAGTGACGAAGCTGTAATGATTCACAACGCGGTCCCAAAAGAATTGTGCCGTTTCAGCATCCGCTTGGTTGCCGGTGTAGACGTAGCGAACAAGCGCGCCATAAACCTTGGGAACCTGCGTGTTGCCGTGGGTATGAGCCAGGATGTCCTTGTCTTCGGAGAGAGCATTCAGCGTGGATTTCTGATGGAATTTGTCCGCGAGTGCGAGCCAGCCCTCGTCGGCAGTGTCGGCATACAGGTCTGCGAGGACTTCGTTCATTCCGCCGAACTCGGTTGCCAACATAAGTTGCAGCTGATCATCATTCAGCTTGGACAGAATCTTGCCGACCCAGCCCGCAAACTTGATCTCGACCTGTAGGGCA
>JAYVCW010000103.1:0-2150 GCA_043749775.1 Acidobacteriaceae bacterium
CCATCGGGCACCGCGACCAGTTCAAAGCAGCAAGATACCGCGCAAAAGCCGCCTCCAGAACAGCACTCGACTGGCTCTCCGGAGCTATTTGATGAGCCAAAATTCACCGTCGCGGGCGTCGCGGATGCATCCAGCGCCGGAGGCCACGGTTCCAGCACCGCCGTGCAAACGAAAGAGGTCTTGGCGAAAGCTACCGCGACATTAAGTAAGACTTCTTCCGATGCAGCGGCTGACGAAGCTCGCGAAAAGACGTTGCGCGAAATCGTTGCCAGGGAGCCAGCGAGCTTCAAAGCCAATCACGAACTCGGCAAGATGCTGTTGAATCTCGGGAAGCCCTCGGACGCGGTAACCTACCTGCAGCGAGCTTCAGAACTCAATCCCACCGATTACGAAACTGGGTATGATCTCGCTCGTGCACATGCCGCGGCCGGCGAGTATCAGGTCGCACAGCGCGACGTGCAGGCTCTTTTGACAAAACGCGATCAGTCGGAATCGCATCATTTGCTCGCGGAAGTCAGCGAAAAGCTTAGCAACCCCCTCGAAGCGGTACGAGAGTATCAGCGAGCTGCACAACTCGATCCGAGCGAAGGAAATCTCTTTGATTGGGGCGCCGAACTCCTGCTGCACCGCGCTATCGAGCCCTCCATAGAAGTCTTCACAAAAGGCAACCGCCTCCACCCACACTCGACACGGAGTCTCCTCGGACTAGCAGTGGCTCTGCACGCGCGAGGCGCCTACGATCAAGCGCAACAACGCCTCTGCGAAGCTTCGGATTTAAACACGGAAGATCCCAATCCTTACCTCTTCATGGGACGAATCCTGAGTACCCAAGCGCTTGCTTCCGAAGGCGTTTCGGAACGGCTCGCCCGATTCCTCAAGCTGCGGCCTGAGGACGCTCAAGCCAACTATTTTTATGCGCTGAGCCTTTTGAATCAGGAAACCGAAAATCGCGAAACCAAGCAAAGGGCGCGAGCAGAAGAACTCCTGGAGAAAGCTGTAAACCTGAGTCCCAATCTTGCAGGAGCGTATTTGCGATTGGGCACAATCGCGTTGGATCGCGGTGACTTCGCCAGGGCTATTCAGCTTCACTCGAAAGCCGCTGCCCTTGAGCCGCAATCCCCCGAGGCTCACTACGCTCTGGCGCAGGCTTATTCTCGAAGCGGAGAGAAAGCAAAAGCGGAAGAAGAACTTCGCATCTATCAGCGCGCATCCAAAGACGCAGCCCAAAAGCTAGATCGTGAACGCAAGGCAATACAGGAATTCGTAGTCACATTACCGGACCAAAGCTCCCTAACGCAGCCTCGCTAGCCTTTGTTCCGGCTCGCCCATTCGGCTTCGAACCTCGTTCGATCATAGAACGATTTCTGCGTACCCACGCCTTCTGTCGATAGCCCCGCATACAGGTTGGCGCGTCGGACTGCCTCCTTCTCTGGCAAGCCCTCTCCCAAAAAAGTGGCGAAGCTTCCGATAAACGCATCGCCAGCGCCAGTGCTGTCCTTCGCGTTCACCTTGAATGCGGGCATATGCTCCATGCCTTCGCTTCCGGCAAGCAGCGAACCATTGGAACCAAGTGTGATGATCACCCGACGAATTCCCGAAGCCAGCAGTTTCTGCGCGCAAGCTTTCGCATCTTCCAGGTTGCGGACCGGCATTCCAGTAATCGTCTCCGCTTCGCTTTCGTTCGGCACAAAATAGTCGAGATTGGCGACCGCTTTCACGTCGATTGGTTGCCCGGGGGCAGGATTCAAGATGCAACGAATCTTGTTCTTATTGGCAAACTGGATCGTGTAATAAACCGTTTCCAGCGGAATCTCGAATTGCAGGACGATGCAATCCACATTCTTGAGAGTCTCCGCTGCAGCATCTACATCCGCGGGCTTCAGCGTGTCGTTCGCGCCTTTAATCACGATGATGCGATTCTGACCGGAAGGATCGACGAAGATTGGCGCGACACCGGTCGAAACTCCGGCAACCTGCTTCACGTTGGCAGTATCAATCCCAACTTTCTGGAAATTGAGGATAGTGGCAGGGCCAAAAAGATCGTCCCCTACGCGGGCTACCATGAACACCTCAGCGCCGCAAAGCCTCGCCGCAGCAGCCTGGTTGGCGCCCTTACCGCCAAAGCCTAAGTCGAATTTCTGCCCAAAAAT
>JAYVCW010000104.1:0-9241 GCA_043749775.1 Acidobacteriaceae bacterium
GTCGGTCGAGCGCAGATCAGTCGAGCGTTCGCGTGTTGGCGAACGACATTAACGGGCGTTGGACTACCGCTCAAGCCTCTGGACGTGTTGACGTGACCAATCTCGCTAGCGGAGAGAATTCTAGCCAAGGCGCCACTGTCGGGCGCAGTGAAGTGGAGACGCAGTTGCGGCGGCCACAGCCCTTCTTCTCGTTCCCCCCACACGTCTGCGATTTTTCATGGGGGCGCTTCCGATACAGCCCAAAGACTTCTGGCCCGGAATGCGATCTTTGAGACCTGCTGGGCAGAGAAACACGCCGACAAATTCTGCCGCCCCATGAGACTGACCGCGAACACGACTGACTGTCAGCGCCATCCCTCCAGTTTTGATCGGTTTTCCGCCACTCTCTCGTCACTTGCGTTATCATGATTCGCCGTCAATCCCGGCGATCATCCCAATCCTGGAGCCTGCCATGGACCTTGCCAGACGCCGCACCTTTCTCCGCAGCGCCGCTGGAGCTGCCGCACTGATCTGCACTTCCCGCATGTCTGCCTTCGGCCTATCACACAAACTGAAAATCACAGCAACGCTGACTGCCACTGCACCGAATCTCCCTGACCGCCTGCCGCCCGACTGGTACCGGCGCAAGATCGTTCAGGTCCAGCAAGAGATGGCGAAACGCAACCTCGATGCGCTCGTCCTTCTGCACGCCCCAAACGTCATTTACACTACCGGCTACTTCCATCTTTCGACCGAGCGTCCGCTGGCCGCGCTCATTCCTAAGTCTGGCGAACCTGCTTTATTTGTACCCGGCCTCGAATCCGACCAGGTGAAGTTGTGGTGGGGGAAAGATTTCGAGCCGTACTTCGACTATCCCGGCCCTGTGAATCGCGTGCGCTGGATTTTCGAGCGCGTCGCCCGCCGCGGCTTTGCCAAGTCCCGCATCGGCGTGGAAGAGCCGACGCCCAGCCGGATGCAGCAGCTCAAACTCGGTGCGCCCGACGCCGAGATCGTTGAAGCCGGTGACCTTATTGAAAAAATGCGTTACGTTAAAGACGAGGACGAGATCAACATCATGCGCCGCGGCATGTACTTCAACGACTTCTCCATTCAGGCCGGCCGCGATTTCGTGCAGACGCACGGCGCGGTTAGCGAGAATGAAATCCTGAAGGCCGCCGACGATGCCCTCGCCGAAAAGATGGGCGCGGAACTGAAAGATGTTGTCGGCGTCAGCATTGATCCGCCGTTCGGAGGCCTGGTACCGTTCGGCAAGCGTTCCGCCTTTCCGCACGCGGTCCCGAGTAAGGACCGCCTGAAGAAAGGCGACGCGCTCATTCTCAGCTATACCTGTAAGGTGGGCGGTTACGCCGTCGAGTGCGAGCGCTCGTTCATTGTGGGCAAGCCGAGCGACTACGCTAAGCGGCTCTACGACGCCATGCTCGCCGCCCACGATACCGGTGTGGAGAATCTGAAAGAAGGAGCGATCGCCGAGGAAGCCGACAAGAAAGCCCTCGACCAGATCCGCAAGGCCGGCTTCGATAAATTCCTCAAACACCGCACCGGACACGGTATCGGACTCGACAGCCACGAAGCCCCGTGGATCGCGGAAGGCGACAAGACCGTCCTCAAGCAGGGAATGACTTTCAGCTGCGAGCCGGGAGTCTACGATCCCGACTGGGGCGGAGTCCGCCACTCCGACACCGTCGTTGTCCGTAAGAACAAGGGCGATGTCCTCAACAAATACCCTACCCGCCTTGAGGATATGATTATCGAGATTTGACGGCTATCAGTGATTTCCCGAAGGGCCCGTCTGATCCGTCTTGTCCAAGCGTCGTTCAAGCAAGTGCAGAGCGAAGAAGTCGTCGACCCGATGCCAAGCGTCGCGCAAGACGTGCTCGCGGCTGAAGTAATGGAACTCGCCCGGGTAGATCATCAGCGAAGCGAGGGGACCTTTGTGCTTTTTCAGCGCTTCGTCAATCAGTCTCACTGATTCCAGAAAAGGAACGTTGATGTCCGATGTGCCGTGCAGTACCAGTAAAGGCCTCGCGAGCCGATCAATGTGCGAAAGGGGCGAGGCATTGGCATATACCTGCGGATTCTGTTCAGGAGTGCCGATGCGGCCTTCGGTCCAGTCTCCGTGGTAGGGATCGTTGTAATACATGACGTAATCCACCACACCCGCGACATCTACGCCCGCGCGAAACAACGTCGGCTGGTCTGTCATAGCAATCAACGTGAAGAAACCACCGTAGCTGAGGCCCCAAACGCCTAGCTTTTCGCTATCCACGAAGGGTAGTGTCTTGAGGTAGTTCGCTGCCATCCAGGCATCTTTGGCGTCGTTGCCGCCGACGTCCATGTAAACGCCATTACGCCAGGCTCTACCGTAGCCGATGCTGCCTCGATAGTCCGGAGCGATTACGACATAACCTTGCTGCAGGAGGTACTGATGGAAGCTGTAATAAATTGCGTAATTCCGCTGCACGTGCCAGCCATCGTAATTCTGGTTGATCCCGTCGCCATGGATCCAAACAATCGCGGGGTGCTTTTTCGTGCGATCGAGGCTCTTAGGAACAAAAAGCCATGCCGGCACAGACTGACCGTCAGGACCTGGATAGTGCACGGCCTCGGGTTCGACAAAGGACGACCGATCGATCTCAGCGGGCATGGAATCGCAGAGGCGCACCGGCTTGGAACCTTGAGTGGCATCAATGATGAAAAGGTCGGCTGAGTTATGCGTGTCGGTGTGCTGGTAGACGAGACGTTTGTCATCTGCAGACCAATGCGGCTCGATGTTGGTTCCCCGCTCGGCGGTGACATAGACGATCGTGGCTTTTGCGGGATCGCTGCCGATGTTTGCGATTCCGAGTCTCCGGTCGCCGGGCTTACCTGCCTCGTTCGCGTCGAAGGCAATTCTGGTGCTGTCATGTGACCAAACGGGGCGCCAGGCTTCGAACTGTCCTTTTGTGATTTGAATCGCTTTGCCGCCGGTCGTTGGCACGACGTAAAGGTGGTCCCAGCCATCCAAATCGGTGAGAAATGCGATCCATTTGCCGTCGGGAGAAGGATTTGGTTTCGCATCCGCTTCCCAGTCGGGAAGACTCCAAAATTTATCTTCCTTATCTTCATGCACCGCCTGTGGTATTCCGCCATTGATGTCGGAAATGTAGATGGTGCGGTTCTTGTAAGCGTTCGACAGCCGGTCGTAGGTCACGTGACTGGCATCGGTCCAGACGACAGCGTTGTATTCGCCCGGAGTGTCGATCTTGGTGGGGTTGCCTCCGGTTGTGGGCACGGTATAAAGCTGACCTGGAACGTATTCCGGATTGACGAAAATCAGCTTTTCACCCGCGTAACCGGGCGATTCGTCGTGATGGATAACTTTTGCGCCTCCGACGTAGGCGATACGTGTATCTTCGGGGGACCATAGTGGGGCCTCAATATTAATGTCGTCGTGTGCGAGCTTGGATTCGGTGCCGCCGTCAAGCGTGCGCACGATGAGGCTTCCTCCGTGTTGCGAATCGGCTTTTCCCGCATGGCGCACAAACGCTATCCGGGTTCCATCGTGCGACAGAACAAATTCCGTCTCAACGTCGGAAGAGTGCCACGCTGCACGAGGCTGGACGCCTGGTGCCACTTGCCACAAAGTATCGCTGTGCGAGTAATAGATGCTACGTCCGTCGTGGCTCCAGAAAGGATCGGTGACTCTGCCCTCGGGATAAAAGGTTAAGCGAATTGGTTTGCCCTGACCATCTGAGGTCGCGACGTAGAGATTAGTGACGTTAGCACGATCCCAGATAAATGCGACATGCTTACCGTCCGGAGACCAAATCGGGTCCGAAGGATGCTTGATTTCGATCAGTTGTTCGATGTTCAGGCGGTTTGCCGGCACGGGTGTCTGGCCTGTCGAGTTTGGGATGCACGTCATAACTGCCATCGCCAGCACAATTGTTGGCAACAACTGTTCTCGTGAACATTTCGCCTCCTCGAATCTTTTCTCGCTGGAGTGGGCCGATGAAACGGGGGTCGATCCTGCTATGAAAGGTAGGACTGCGATTCTTAGAAACCGAACGAGCGTCGGATGCACGGGCCCTCCTACCAACCGGTGGTGAAAATGCAATTGCTAAACAGCTCAGCCTTCTTCAGTCGCTATTTTGCGGGAAATAGCTGCGCCATGAATTCTTTGTCTGCCAGCATCTTCTTCCCCTCCGGGAAGAATTGAACTTCCGAATCCCACTGTTTTTTGAAATCCGGATTACCCTGCTTCGCTTTAGCAAACTCTTCCAGCGAGGCCTTCTTGTCTCCGGCAGAGTAGTCGATGAAGGCTAATCCCATGTGGCTATCGGTCCTATTCGGAGAATATTGCACCGACTTCTCCGCCGCAGCTCTGGCTTTGACCAAGTCACCCTTGAGCAGCTGTTTAAACGAAAGATCTTGATAGGAGTAGGTCAGGTTCAGATCGAGCAACCGGCGCAGTTCGGCGAAGGGTTCTGGATTATCATCGACGTTGATGTAAACATAGCGGTCATTGTTGGTGTTGCGGCCACACTCTTTGCAGACAATCAAGATGGAAGCCGACTGCCGCCCGCGCTTGTCTCCGCCCGCGGCGTCGCCAGCCTTCAGCGCGGCGAACAACTTTTCTGCCAGTTCACCCTCGGTCGCTTCAAATGCCTTGCCCATGGCTTCCGGCACTTGTGGTCCGACCAGAATGTTGCCCTGGGCTTCCCAGTTCGCGCCCTTCCGGCCGCCAGCCCAATCGGGCGCGTGCGGGGCAGTGTAGTTAACAACGTTGCCCTTGGCATCGATAATGGCAAACTGGCGGCCGTCTTTGCCGGGGAAGGTGTCTTCGGCCAGCAACTTGTCGGCTACTTGCTGCGCGGTCAGGCCCTGGCGCAGCAGATCAATCGCCTTGGGACCGTATCCCACGTTCACGTCGGCTTGCGTAGCCACTGCCCCGACGTCAGCCATTGCCCACGGCACCACGGCTCCCACGGAGAAGTAACGGGACGCGACGGCGATTCCCATCTGCCCGGTAGCGGGATCGCGAGCGACAATCGAGAAGGTGGAAACCTTCTGTCTATGCAGCGTGGAATGATCTTCGGCCAGCGCCGAGCAGCAAAGAAGGACAAGCAGTGCTGGTATCAGCAGTCGTTTCACGGCCAATCTCCTGTGAATCAAATGGACTAGAACGTAAAGATATCCAACAGCGCTATACGCGCAGAAAATATCACGGCAACCACCGCTCTCAGGCCGAACTCGGGCTAGAACGTGATCCGCAATCCCAACTTGGCGACAAAAGGATGCAGAACGTCGCCGGGGGCGCGAAGACTCAGCGCATTGTTGGACTGGGATATCACCGTGTTGGCATTGGCGACGTTCAACAAGTCCACAATGGGCTCGATCTTGAACCGCTCCCCGATTGCAGTTGGGCGGGAAACCCGCAGGCTCAGCAGATTGACGCTCGGCAAGCGCGTTATGCCGGCCGGCTGAAGAATCACAGTTTCATTTCCCTGCGCCAGTTCGGGTCCTTCGAACGTATTCACCGGCTGGAAAGGATATCCGGTGTAGTGTTGAAAGTTCGCACTGGTCGTGATGCCATAAGGAAGTTCGTAAGTACCCGACAGCTTAAAGACATAGGTCGAATCGAAATTCAGGTAGCTGTTGTTGCGGTTGATGTTCTTATTGGGATTATTGAAGTCATCGCTCGCCGAGCCATTGCTGTAGGCAGGGCTGTATACGCCCTTCGTTCGCTGTATGGTGAATCCCGCCAGGATTTGCCATTTGCTGGTCAGGCGCTTCACCGCTGTGAACTCTATGCCGTGATATGCATTGTCGTCGAGTTCATGGACGTTGCTTACCAAGAGGTCGCTCTGGCCGACTTTGGCAGGATCGGTGACAGTAAAGAGAGTGAGGGGCTGATTGGTAACTGGATTGACTATTGGATTGCCATTCAGGACGGTGATGGGCGAGTAATCGGAGGGTAGTACTTTCAAATTCCGCTGCGCGATCAGACGCTTGTTGGTTCGGTAGTAGTAAGTGGCGCTGATGTGGAGATCCTTGTAGACCTGTTGGTCCCAGCCCACTGAAAACTGATCGGAATACGGTCGCTTCACGTTGGGGTCGATGTGCGATACAAAACCTCCGAATTGAAAAAGCAGACCATTGTCAGGGTTCAGAGGATCGAAGAACTCACTGGTTTGCGGGAAGCCGTCTCCATTAGGATCGTTCCACGAATATCCCCGCCCTCCCAAACCGTTGGCGTTTACTGCTTCCGCCAGTTCCGTGCCTTCGATCCGGAAAAAGCGCCCGTAGGCAGCTCGTAGCACGGTTTTTCCTTTGCCCAACAAGTCATAGGCCATCCCCAAGCGCGGCGCCACATTGTTCCAACTCACCACGTCAGGCGACTGACGAAAGGTACGGGTTGGGAAAAGGTCCACGTACGTACCCGTGCTGGGGCTGCTTTGCGCGGGGTTAAAGGTCCGGAAATGCTCGGAGCGGAAACCAAGATTCAGGGTGAGACGTTGCTTTAGCGTCCAGGCATCCTGGACGAAGAAGGCAGCGTCATGGAAGATTGCCTGCTCACGCACGGGCGTGTTGAATATTGTTACCTGGATCGGCGTGGTATAGGGGCCGACCGCTGGATCACTATTAAACTGCGCGGTAATGTCGCGGTTGATATCGAAAAAATTCCCGTTCTTGCTCTTGCCGAAGTCATAGCCGAACTTGAAGTTGTGGCTGCCCCCCCATGACCCCTTATAGTACGAGCCGCTAATCGCAAAGCGGGTGGTTTGGGCTGGGTTTAAGTAGTTATAGGGAGCGGCCCCCGTTTCTGTCTGCGTGCCCCCATCGGTGAGATTGATGTCGTTGGGACCGACGCTGCGCTGGTACCCCAGCGGGAACAGCAAGTGCATGTAGCCAACTCGGGCATCAACCAGGAAATTCGGCGTTATCTGGCCAGTCCACTGCCCCTGGAGAATATAGGCCGGCTCAATCTGCAACCAGCTAGCCTTTTGATCCACAAACAGAAACGCCGTATCACGCCGCGCAAACCGGTTTTGACTGTTGTACAACCACTGGAAGTTGACCCGGTTCTTGCTATTGATCTGCCAGTCGCTACGCAAAATCGTGTTGGACTGGTGGTTGGTATCGGCAATGGGACCGCCACCTTCCGCCGGCGGCCGGCTAATCGCCAGGATACTTTCTTTGACGTCGTACCTGCGATATCCCCCAAAGATCCACCACCGATCCTTGATGAGCGGACCACCCATATTTAGGGTGGTGTCGCGCAGCATAATCATTGGGCTACCCACCGTAACCGGGTTGCCGTTATAAATCGGTTTGGTTACATCTTTGTGGAGCGCCGCGGTCGTGTAGTATCCCGCTGCCGTACCATGAATCTCGTTCGATCCGGATTTTGTCACCATATTCATGTACACGCCACCAACGCTCACTTCCGCCGGGGCTGAGTCGGTGACCACCTGAAATTCCTGCAAAGCATCGTGGTCGATATAAAAAGCGGTAAAGCCTCCGGTGAAGCCCGGCCAGTTCAAGCGCAGGCCGTTGAAGCTGTACACCTGTTCACCCGGAACACTTCCATGCACTTCCATGCTTGCCTGCTGAAAGCTCTGATTTCCACCGACGTCGTAGTTGCTCATCATCGTGCCCGGTGCCTGCGCAACTGTGGACCAGGGATCCCGCCCGCTGGGGATGTTTTGTAGCAGGTCGGTGTCAAAAGTGGTGGAGGTGGCGACGCTCTTCACATCCACAATAGGCGCCTGCCCGGAGATCTCCACGACTTCTTCCACAGCACCCACCTGCAAGTGCGGGCTGACAGTCGCCACGAAGCCCGAACTCAGCTCCACATCTTTTTGGATGAGCGACTTAAAGCCCTTTGCACCGACATTTATCTCGTAGGTACCTATCGGCAAAAAATCAAACAGATAGCTGCCGTCCGCCTGGGTGGTGCCGGTACGCGGAGCCATTAGCGCTGGTCCTTTTAAGGTCACCGTCGCGCCCGGGATGGCTGCGCCCGATGCATCCTCGACAACGCCGGTGATCCTGCCCGTGATAGCGACTTGTGAAAATAGCGTGGCCGACCACAGGGTGAAAACGATTACCGCCTGGCTAGAGCTTCGTGAAGGCCGGTTCGATCTGCTCACGGAGGGGGAATTCATAGTGATCTCCTGTTGCCCACGGGCCGTCCCGCTGAGACACTTTCGATCACTCGTCCCTTGCGGGCTTAAGCCGTGACTCGGAAAATAGCGAGAAGTATACACCCCTTCCTTAATGTAGCAAGGTTTCGTTGACGTCGGTGCCTCAGGCTCAAAGAATGTCTTAAGGTTAAACAAATGCCGCAACAAGATGGCGACACCGTTTTAGGCCTTCTCCGTCACCGCCACGCTTATATCCGAGTTCTTTGAAGTGCATCGCTGAGAATTTCGCTCCTTTCAATTTCCTGTAACAAACGAACGTCCGTTCATTCAGCTGCAGCCACGTTTTGACGTGCTGAAGTCGAGCTCGAATCGAATTGACGTTCCAGCTAGCGATTTTGATTAGATTATCTCCTGTTCCAACGATCGGCTTCAGCAACGATTTCGGCAAACACCGGTTGCGAGCGTTATCCCCCTGCGATAGGCACAACGCCAGCGTACCGGTGTCCGTTTCCGCTGCCCCTTGAGCGTGGAAAGGATGGACGGTGCCGACGCACTGGACGCAAAATCCTGCACCTAATTCGAAGGAAAAAAAGGAATAAAAAAAAGAGAAATCTTAATTTCAAAACTTCCGCACAAAGAGTGAAAGTCAGCCACACCGAAAAGGTTGGTGCGAACTGGTCACAGCTTACTTCCGCGCCGACCCCAGTGGTTCTACGACGACACTACCGCGGCAGATCCCGCCAACTCCAATGTCATTTACGCCGGCGGCGCTGTTCGGATTGATGCTTGTTAGAGCAAGCATCGGAGCAAAAGATTCGGGTGCTTCTGCCAGCATTGAATTCCGTTTTGCGCGGGGGGGCACTTCCGGATGTACCCGGCGGAACGTGTGGTTAATAGAGGCATGAAACCAGGGCACGGCGAACTTTCTCACGGTAGCGCCCCATCGTGAGTGCTATCTCGAAGATTGGCCACTGTCAGTTTAATTTATCGCGTTTACCGTTGGCTTGACGTTGATGCCTTCCTGGATCACGCGGCGCGATTGCTTGATGAGCTCGGTGTAAATCACTGGCAGAAACGCTGAGTAGTAGCGGATGTTGTCTTCGACGACGAGC
>JAYVCW010000105.1:0-13575 GCA_043749775.1 Acidobacteriaceae bacterium
CCGCCGTAGCCCGGCAAAAAGCGGAAGAAGAAAACATCCAGCTCAAGCGCGCCATGAAGCAACGCTACAACTTCGAGCACATCGTCGGAAAGAGCGAACCGATGCTCAAGATTTTCGATCTGGTCGCTCAAGTCGCGCCTAGTCGGTCGACAGTGCTGCTGCAGGGCGAGAGCGGAACGGGCAAGGAACTGATTGCCAAGGCGATTCACTTGAATTCAACCCGGCGCGACCGGCCGTTTGTTCCGGTCAACTCCGGCTCAACTCCCGCAGATTTACTAGAGTCAACGCTTTTCGGTCACGTCAAAGGTGCGTTTACCAGCGCGATCACTTCGAAAAAAGGACTGTTTGAAGTGGCTGACCGTGGCACCCTTTTTCTCGATGAGATCGGCACCATGAGCATGGACACACAGGCGAAAATACTGCGCGTGCTGCAGGATCGCCGCTTTATGCACCTCGGTGGAACGCAGGAAATTCAGGCCGATGTCCGGGTGATTGCCGCGACCAACGTCGATCTGCGACAGATGGTGAAAGAAGGTAGGTTCCGCGAGGACCTTTTCTACCGCTTGAATGTTATCAGCATCGATCTTCCGCCGTTGCGCCAACGCAAGGAAGATATTCCGCTGCTGGTTCATCACTTCCTGCAAAAGTACTCCGAAGAAAATGAACGTCCCACACGACGCGTTTCAATCGACGCCTTGCGGGTGCTGGTCGGCTATTCGTGGCCGGGCAACGTCCGCGAACTAGAAAACACGATCGAACGCGCTGTGGTTTTGTCTTCCGGAGTGGACGTTGGAGTCGAATTGTTGCCAAATCACCTCGTTGGGCGGGGCAACGTGCTTCCGGCTATCAACACGGCTCCCGCCGCGAGCTTGTTCACAATCGTCGAAGATTGCGAGCGGCAGATTATCATCGACATGCTTGAAAAATGTGGCTGGAACCAGACCGAAGCGGCTGAGCGTTTTCACGTGCCGCTTTCGACGCTAAATCAAAAGATCAAGCGTCTTGCGATCGAGATCAAGAAGAAGAACGGCCATCGCGAAGTAGCTTAAGAGTTTTGTTCATGTTGGGACGGGCGACGCTGCCCGTCCTTTTTTGTGCTAGCCGCAGACCGCGTGCAGTTCGCCCGCAGCCGCATTGTTCCTGCTATAGTTTCGAAAGCATTCCATGGCGCTTGAGCTCCAACTGATCTCGCCTGTTGAAGTCGCCAAAGATTTTGCCCTGGCGGTGCAGGAATACACGCTGCTCGCGGGGCAGTCTCTCACCAATTTTTTTCGTCGTCCTTTATATATGGGCGACATGCTGCAGCAAGCCGATCTGATCGGCGTTGGCTCCTTGCCTATCGTAGTTTTGACGGGGCTTTCCGTCGGCGCGTTGCTTGCTCTAAATTCCGCCAGCACGTTGCAGCGCTTCGGCGGGATCACGCTTATCGGGCAACTTGTCTCTCTGGGCATGGTCACCGAACTTGGGCCGCTAATCACGGGATTGATGGTTGCGGGCCGAAACGCCTCAGGCATGGCAAGCGAACTTGGCTCGATGATCGTGACCGAGCAAATCGATGCCATGCGCGCGCTCGGAACCGATCCCACGAAGAAACTGGTCACGCCGCGCGTCGGTGCGACCGCGTTCATGCTTTTTTTTCTGACGATCATTGCTGACTTGCTCGGCTTGATTGGAGGCTGGGGCGTGGCCCACCTGCTCTTCGGGCTCGACACGCAACAATACTGGACCTCGGTCTGGCAGATTCTTGTCTTCCGCGATGTCTTTACCGGCTTGATCAAACCAATATTGTTTGGCTTTATCATCGCGACCGTTGGCTGCTACTACGGGATTTCCACCCGCGGCGGCACGCAAGGTGTCGGACGGTCGACCACTCAGGCCGTAGTCGCTTCTTCGGTGCTCATTCTCCTCGTCGATTTTTTTGTCACCAAACTTATCTTCGCGGTGTTCGGTTACCGTTAGATCATGGCCGCTCCCACCTTGCCACGCGAAGATGAGAGGGCGGAAGCCGCTGCCCTTCCAGGTTCCGCCATTGAGTTCGAGAACGTCTCGATTGCTTTCGACGAGAAAGTTGTTCTCTCCGATATTTCTTTCAAGCTGGCGCACGGCGAAACTAAGGCTCTTTTTGGCGTCGCCGGTTCCGGCAAGAGCACCCTCCTGAAGCTCGCCATGGGTCTTATACGACCTGACTCTGGGCGAATCACCGTGCTCGGCGAAGATGTGACCGCGATGACGGAAAACCAACTCTTTGAACTTCGGCGTCGCTTGGGCATTGTTTTTCAGGAAAGCGCGCTTTTCGATTCGATGAAGGTTTATGAGAATGTCGCCTTTCGTTTGATTGAAGAAAAGGTTTCGACGGAAGAGATCGAGCGGCGCGTGCGCGAGGTTTTGCGTTTTGTGGAGCTCGAAAATACCTACGATATGCTTCCTTCCGAACTATCGGGAGGCATGCGCCGACGCGTCGCCATTGCGCGAGCCATCGTCACTGAACCGCTCGTGTTACTTTACGATTCGCCTACCGGCGGGCTCGATCCTGTGACTTCAAATACGATCGTGGAACTGATCATGAAACAACGCGACGTCTACAAGACGAGCGCGCTTATGGTCACTCACCGTTTGCAGGATGCTTTCACGATGGCCACCCATCAATTTGATAAGGCCAAGAACCAGATGATTGCCTTGCCTAAGGGGCAGCTTGCAGATGTGCCGATGAGCTTTCTGATTTTGCGCGAGGGCAAGGTGATTTTTGATGGAGACGCCCACCAGTTGACGAATTCGCGTGATGAGTATATTCGGGAATATATTTCGTAATCTCCGCGCTTGAGCAACCGTGCTTGAGAAACAACGCTTGAGCCATGCTTGATCGGGATGGGTGAGTGCGCCTGTCTCCGCGCTCGTTGCTCAAGGTTGTTCAGGATTTGTTGGCGTCTTTGGCGGGCATTTTACCCGGCAGTCCTACTGGATTTTCATGGGTGCGTTCGCGGAAGCCGCCTTTCATGCCTCGAGCTAAACCTACCGCCGACTCCCCGAATTTATCGCGAAGATGATCCATGGCTGCGAGCGCGTTCTGCCACCGCTGTTGCTGATTCGGTTCGAGCAGATCGAGTTGCGCCGAGCCGGATTCAAAGTTTGAAGCCTGAACTCCGAGCAATCGCACCGGGACGCCTTTTTTCCAGTGCGCGAAAAATAGATTTCGGATCTGCTCGAATATCTGATTATCCATCTGCGTCGGATGCTCGAGTGAGTGGGCGCGAGTAATGGTTGTGAAGTCTTTGTAGCGAAGTTTCAATTGGATGGTTCGAGCAAAGAACCCTGCTTCGCGCAGGCGGCGCGCTACCATTTCGCTCAGACGCATCAACGTCGAGAGCAACCGCTCAGCATCGCCTGTGTCTTCGTTAAAGGTGTGCTCGTGACTGATCGACTTTGCGTCGAGGTTGTCGCCCACCTCGTTGTCGAACCAGCCACCGGCGTCCTCCCCACGCGACTTCCCTGCCAGTGCCAGGCCCCATTTTCCAAAACGATCTTCTAAATCACGATCGTCAAATTTTGCCAGGTCGCCTACTTTTTTGATGTCCATCGCGTGCAATTTCTGCTCCGTGACCTTGCCGACGCCAGGAATATCGCCGACAGCGAGTGGCGCGAGAAATTTTGCTTCCTGCCCCGGCAGCACCCAGAGCACGCCATTCGGCTTTGCTTTTGCGGAGGAGACTTTCGCAATGAGGCGCGAGGTGCCGATCCCGATCGAGCAATTCAGTTTCGTTACTGATTTCATCTCGGCGTGAAGTCGGTGAGCTGACTTTAGCGGACGCCCATGCAGACGTTCGGTCCCGGTCATGTCAAGATAGGCTTCATCAACCGACGCCATTTCGACCAACGGCGAAAAATGCCCTAGTACTTCATGCACCTTGCGGGAGTACTCGCGATAACGTTCGGGATGTCCATCGACGAAAATCGCTTGCGGACAAAGTTTGGCAGCGGTTCTCAACGGCATTGCGGAGTGAACGCCGAATTGTCGCGCTGCATAGGATGCAGCCGAGACGACGCCGCGTTCGTCGCGCTGGCCGCCGACCACGACTGGCTTGCCTTTTAAGGAAGGTTCGAACAATTCTTCCACCGAAACAAAAAAAGCGTCCATGTCAACGTGGAAGATGGTTCGTGGATGGTGCGGCGTTTGCATCGCAACTGGTTAGCTCTGGTCCCAGATCTTACGCTTGTCACTTTGAGCGAAGGACACGTGCAACTTCGTGGGCAGCAAAATTAACTAGGTCTTTCGCTTCGCGCTGGATGACAGGGTTATCTCTTTCATTCAATTTCGTTGAGCACCTATCTTGATATCGGTTCTTTCTTCAGGTCCGTCGCAGCAATCAGCGGAGAGCCTTGCAGGTGCCGTGCCCTCTCGTATACTTTGGCGTATTCTTTTGCGGACGAGCCCCATGAAAAATCGTGGCTCATTCCGTTGCGCATCAGCTTTTGCCACGATGAGAGGTCTCGAAAGGCTAGCAGCGCCTGTTTGATCGTGGCCAGCAACGTTTCGCCGGTGTATTCCGTAAATTTGAAGCCGGTGCCTTTACCGCTTCTTGCGTCCCATGGCTCGATGGTGTCATCGAGGCCTCCGGTGGCGCGAACGATTGGAACCGTCCCGTACTTCAGGCTGTAAATCTGATTCAGACCACAAGGTTCATAACGCGATGGCATCAACAACATATCCGCACCGGCTTCGATTTTGTGTGCGATGGCATTATCGAATGCTACTTTGACCGAAATCTTATTAGGGAATTGGCGATTGAGCCGCTGAAACGTCTCTTCGTAAGGCTTATCTCCAGACCCCAGCACAACCAGCATCAACTCTTCGCGCGCAATACGATCGATGATTTGGGTAATCAGGTCGAAACCTTTTTGTGCGGCGAAGCGGGAGATGATACCAATCACCGGAACTTTGGCATCCGCATTTGCGATTCCGAATGCGTTCAACAGACCTTTCTTGCAAAGTTCCTTACCGCTGAGGTCCTGCGGCGAGTATCTGGCGGCGATAAACTTGTCGATCTGCGGGCTCCATTCGTTGTAGTCAACCCCGTTCAAAATTCCAGCAACGGTTGCGGCGCGGTTGCGCAAGACGCCGTCGAGGCCAAATCCATTCTCTGTGGTTTGGATCTCGTGGCTGTACTTCCTGCTAACTGTTGTGACGAAGTCGGCGTGGATCAATGCGCCCTTCAGGAAATTCACCTGGCCAAAGAATTCCATCTTCGACATGGTGAAAAGTTCCCACGGAAGCATGAGCAAGGGCAATGTCTCAGGCGGAAAGAGGCCCTGATAACCCATATTGTGAATGGTGAACACGGAGGCGACATCGCGGAAAGCCGGGTCCTCCGCGTAGAGAGTCTTGAGCATCACTGGGATCAGAGCGGTTTGCCAGTCGTGGCAATGAAAGACCTGAGGCACGCCGATTATCTTTGACGCCTCCAAAACGGTGCGCGAAAAAAGATAATAGCGCTCGGCGTTGTCAGGGTAATCGCCGGCAGTTGTGCCATAAAGTGACTCGCGATCAAAATATGGCGGATATTCGACAAAATAATACTTCACTCCGCCCCCGGAGCCGGCGGTCACAACGGAACAAAAACGATACTTATCATCGAACGGAATGGTGACGCTTCGTATCACGGTCTCGGCATCGATCAATTTCGTCTGGCGATGCCGCGGAAGATAAACGCTGACCTCGTGGCCCATGGCCGCGAGCGCGCGTGGCAGGGCGCCGACTACATCGGCCAATCCGCCCGTCTTTGAGAAAGGAACACACTCGGAGGCGGCAAAAGCTATATGCATGGCCGGACGTTCTCCTGAACGAAAGCTTTGAGTGCCTCGCTCACGTTATGATGTTAGTGGTTTGCGGTTCATATAGCCTGTTCGAAGCTGTGCTTGCCGCAACGGCGGCAATCGTTGCGACCGGTGAACTAGCCAGTCTAAATGGCGGGAAGAAAGAGGGTCAACGTGGCCAAGGTAGCCGCCGTTCCATCGAATTCGCAAAAGCCGAAAATTGGTCAGCATTTTCTAACCAGCGAATCTGCGGCGCAACGCATTGTTGAGGCTCTCGGCGACGTTTCCGAAACTACCGTGCTGGAAATCGGGCCGGGTCGAGGCGCGATTACAGATATTTTGGCCCGCCGGGCCCGGCGCCTGATCGCGGTAGAACTTGACCGGGTGATGTCCGCGCAGTTGCGGATGAAATTCTCCATGCAGCCGAACGTTGAGATTATTGAAGGCGACGTGCTCAAGGTTGAGATGGATACGGTTTTCGGGGCCAAGCCCGGCAGCCTTCGTACCGGACTTAACTTTGCGCCCGAGCCGGCGCGCGTCGTCGGCAACCTCCCCTACTACATAACCTCTGATATTTTGCTGCGCTTGCTGGAATATCACCGCTACTTTTCAACCATCGTGATCATGGTGCAGAAAGAGGTTGCAGATCGATTGGCGGCTTCTCCGGGAAGCCGCGACTATGGCCTGCTTACGGCGACGACGCTACTCTACGGGCGTGTCGAGAATTTGTTCACACTTCCGCCAACGGCGTTTGCTCCTTCTCCCAAAGTGCATTCGAGCGTAGTGCGAATTGACATCAAGCCTAAGGTTGGAATGCTCAAAGTAAATGAACGTGATTTTATCAATTTTCTGAAATTATCGTTTGGGCAGAAGCGCAAAACGCTTCGGAACAACTTGAAGTCGCACTACGATGAAACTAAATTGAAGGCTGCACTGGCTAAGAGCGGAGTGAAACCGGTGGTTCGTGCGGAAGCGCTCCCCTTAGAAAAGACGGCAGCTTTGTTTCGAGCGCTGAAGGATGGCGACTCGTAAATCGAGTTGAACGACTGATTAACCTCCGATAAGATTGCCTTCCGCCCAAGAATTGTGATCCCGAGCTACACGAGTGCATTCGATGACCTCCGCTTTGCGCACTCCCGCCGTTGCTGGTAGGTTCTATCCCGGACGCGCCAAGGATCTACTGCGGGACGTTCAAAACTACAGCTCGGCGAGTTCAACCGGCCTGAAGGCGGAGACGACTTCCGCAATCGGCTGCATCGCCCCTCATGCGGGATACATTTATTCCGGTTCGGTTGCCGGCGCCGTCTATTCTCAACTCGAAATTCACCCCACCTGCGTCATCCTCTGCCCCAACCACACCGGAAAGGGACACCCGCTTGCGATCATGGCCGAGACACGCTGGCAGACGCCGCTTGGCGAGATCGGCCCGGACCATGATCTCGCGGCGCGATTGATGCGACGCTTCCCTGCCTTGGCGGAAGACAGCGCGGCGCACCAATACGAACACGCTATCGAAGTGCAACTTCCGTTTTTGCAATCGCTGCGACAGGCACGGCCAGAGTCAGATGAGATTTTAAAGATTGTTCCCATTGCTCTCGGCACACGCGACTTCAACGTACTGCGTGGTTTAGGAGAAGCGCTGGCAGACGTCATTGCAGATCAGGAAGAGAATCGCGAAAGAAAGATTTTGATTATCGCTTCCAGCGACATGAACCACTACGAGTCCGACAAGATCACGCGCAGTAAAGATCGAATGGCAATCGATCGCGTGCTGGCGCTCGACCCGCGCGGTTTGTGGGATGTCGTGATGAAAGAAGATATCAGCATGTGCGGCTTCGGCCCGTCGGTCACGATGCTGACCGCATCCAAATTGCTGGGCGCGACCTCCGCGTCGCTCGTCAAGTACGCGACTTCCGGCGAAGTGTCCGGAGACTACGAATCTGTGGTCGGGTACGCGGGAATTATCGTTCGTTGAGCCAGCCTGCCGGTGCCGGGCGGGCATCTTTGTGGCGGAGCCATTCAAGGAACATCTGCTCTTTGGGCTTGTCGTAAGCCATCAGCAGGTGACGAATGCTGCGTCCCGTAACAAGGTGGCAAACTTCTTCGGCAAGGTTCTTTGCGTGATCTCCGGCGCGCTCGAGCGATTGCGTCATGAAGATTACCTGCATGCTGAAGTGGTGAACGACATTTTCCGGATTCTCGATGTGGCGAAGGAAGACGATGTTGCGCAGACGATCCATCTCCGCGTCCGCGCGCAAAACATCAATCGCTTTCTTGACGTCCCGTTGCGAGAATGATTCGCCAACGTCAGAGAGCATTTTTTCAAGGATCGTAGCCATCTGTGTCATATCGCGCGCATCCTGAGAATCGAGACGTCCGCCAGCAGCCTGGGCGCTGGTGGCAAAGCTCAAGAGCAGATCGCCGATGCGCTCCAGTCCGATCATCAACTTCATGCAGGCAAGCAACTGGCGCGTCTCGGCTTCCGGAACCCGGCTTATCGCTGCCGTAACACCGGCGTCCACTTGCACGTCGATGGCGTCGAGCTCTTTCTCGCATTGCCGGATGGCATTCAACCGGGAAATCGAACCAGTGGCAATTCCTTCAGCCGCGATGGCCGCAGCCTGGTGCGCAATCTCGCAGGCTTCCACGGTTCGCCGCACCAGTTCGGCGTAGGACATTTCAGCAGGAATCATCTTGGCGCTGACTGAGCTCATAGTTAAGCCTTCGTTAAGCCTTCCGCCGGAGCGCGATCTCGCAATTCGCAATCTGCTCCGATTGCGCACACATCTGCGCAGAGCATAGACCGTAAAGTGCGAACAAAGGTTACAAGCAAGTAAATTCTGCAGTTAATTGAGACAGGCCATTCAGGCGGGTCCGGGGAAGTGCTCGGGCAGCGTGAAGAGGAAAGTCGAGCCGTGGTTCAGTTCGCTCTCGGCGCGAATCGTTCCGCCATGCGCCAGCACGATGTGTTTGGCGATGGCAAGTCCCAATCCGGTTCCACCGGACTCGCGAGAGCGTGCTTTGTCTATCCGGTAGAACCTCTCGAAGAGCCTGGGTAGATGGCTGGATGCGATGCCGGGGCCGAAATCCTGGACATAAAATTCGACTCCCTTCTCTGCCGCACGAGCGCCAAGGATTAATTTGTTTCCAGAAGACGCATACTTTAAAGCATTTTCGATGAGATTCGAAAAAATCTGGTGGATGGCCTCGCGATCCGCATTAACCTGCGTCGGACAAGAAGAATCGATCTTCAGTTCGACCCCGTACGAGCGCGCCGTCTCACGAAAATTTTCAATCGCATCCTGCAGCAATTCGTCGCTGGACACTGGCTCGATTTCGAATCTTTGTTCTCCTGATTCGACACGAGCGAGGGTAAGCAGGTCTTCCGTAAGGCGCGACATGCGAGCGGCATTTTTTCTTATGATCTCAAGGAAATCGCGGACATGGCTGTCGGCGAGCGGACTATCCAACAGCGTCTCGGTATAACCCTGAATCGACGTTAGCGGAGTCCGCAGTTCGTGAGAGACATTTGCTATGAAGTCACGCCGGCTTTTTTCCATGCGCGCCGTTTCGGTGAGATCTCTAACTACAGCGACCGCGCCGCCTCCCGGCATGGGCGCGGCGGTCACGTCGAAGGTGCGGCCCACAGCGATCGTGTTGGAGCGCACGGAGCTTACGAGTTGATCGCGCGCGGCATCGTGGATAGCCGTGAGGAAATCAGGATCACGTACGCTGTCTACTAGAGGGGCATTCAATCGTGCGGGACGAAGCAACAAACGATCCATTCCACGATTTGCCCATTGCACGCGGCCAGCGGAATCAACCGCGATTACGGCGTCCTGCATGCTGTTCAATAACGTCTCTAGTTCGCGCTGGTTGTTCTCGACCCGGGCGTAGCTCCCTTCAATGTGACGGGCCGTTTTATCGAGTGCGGCTGCCACCTGCCCAACCTCGTCACTTGAAGAGGACGCAATTCTTGCGGTCAAGTCTCCTGCGGCGACGCGTTCTGCAAACGTGACGATCTTTTGCAGGCGCGAGGCGACATACTGCGAAGCTGCCGTAGCGATCAGAAGAGCGAGCAACCCAGCGGCAAGTGATCCCCACGACAGCGCTCGAAGCAAAGGGCGATCTGTCGTTTCTATTTCCGGCAACGGATACGCCAGGCGGACCGCGCCTCCCGAGACGGGAGCGGCTACGTACAAGAAAGGAACGCCGACCGTCTTACTCAAACGCTCGTCGACCCCCACCTGGCCTGCGAGCGCACTGGCAAATTCGCGCCCCTGCGAGGCATTTTCCACCGTGGCGGGATCCGCTTCCGAGTCGGCGAGAACCTTGCCCGTCGGATCGATGACGGTAGCGCGAGCTCCGGCAGTCTGGCCTTCCTGGGATGTGATATCAGCGAGCGAATGTTGGCGGTCGGCATCGACACGGTGAGCGAACATCAAAGTTTTTTCTTTGAGGTCCCGCTCGATTTGCTCGTGCAGAATTCGCCGCCACTCTTTGCGGACGGTAAGTTGCGTTGTGATCGCCGCGACGCCAATCACCAATAGAAAGACAAACATCAACTTGACGAAGATGCGCTTTCTCAACGCGCAACCTCAAAGCGGTAGCCCGCCCCCCTTACGGTTTTCAGGTAGCGCGGGTTTACAGGATCCGGCTCAATCTTTTCACGAATGCGTCGTACATATACGTCGACCGACCGAGGAGTGACATAGGAGGTGTCGCGCCATACTGAATCGAGCAACTGATCACGCGTGAATACTCGTCCTGCGTGGCGCATGAAGTGATCGAGCAGACGGAACTCGGTTGCCGTCGTAGGAACGATTTTGCCGCGAACCGTTAAAGTCATCGCTCCCGGGTCGATGTGAACTTCGTCAATCTTCGTCGGCACGAGCGGAAGTGGACGCTCAAAACGACGCATCACCGCCTTCACGCGCGCCACGAGTTCACGTGGACTGAATGGCTTGGGAATGTAATCGTCCGCCCCGAGTTCGAGGCCCATGACCCGATCGGCCTCGCCGCTCTTCGCGGTCAGAAAGATGACCGGAACGGAAGCGAGAGGAGCCGACTGGCGAATCTGCCTGCACAGTTCCAAGCCATCCTTTCCAGGAACCATGATGTCGAGAACAAACAGACTCGGGCGCTGCCGTTCGGCATCCGTCAAGACCATGTTTCCGGTTGAATAAAGACGAACATTGAAGCCCGCCCCTTCTAAATGGTGGCGAACCAGGCGGGAGATATCAGGATCATCTTCCACCACATAAATCGTTGATTTCACGCGACCATTGTAGCCCTGAATTGTTTCAATATGGTTACTGGAATTTCGCGTGGCGCCGGCACAATCGGGTGGCGGTGCTGGCTGTGATGGATCTTCGAGTTAATTTCTCTCGCACTTTCGCGCGAGATTCATGTCGCTCAAAGACTGACACGAGTGAGTGAGATCGGATATTTCTACCGCAGAGCCAAGCCAGCTTCGGCGGAAAAGTTCATGGCGACAAAATCATCCCGCAAGAGTTTTGGGTAGGCGGCCGCCGCGATCATGGCGGCGTTGTCGGTAGAAAGCGCGCGCGAAGGAAAGAATACGGCCATACCGGACATGCCTGCTTCGCGTGCGAATGTCATGCGAAGTTCCTGGTTGGCGGCGACGCCGCCGCTCACGATCAATGTCTGGACACCGTATTCCTGGGCCGCTGATAAAGTCTTTGCCGCCAAATCGCTCACCATTGTGCGCTGGAAACTCGCTACCAGATTCAGAGTCTGCCGGTCGCAAACTTTCAACACATCTTCTGACGTCGGCGTAGCGATTCCGGCGAGCGCGGCGCGGCGCGCTTCTATCGACGGCTTCATGTTTTGTGTTTCAACGTAGCGCAGAACCGCTGTCTTGATTCCGCTGTAGGAAAAATCGAAGTGGACGCCGCTAGAAATTTTCTCGTCGGCTACTTTCCCGAAGTCGCGCCGATCGGGATGCTTCATTTGGGAGATTTGAAACTTCACTGCCAGCGGATCGCCTTGCGGCGCTAGCCGATCGATGATTGGACCTCCGGGGTAGCCGAGAGCTAAAAGTTTTGCCACTTTATCGAAAGCCTCGCCGGCCGCGTCGTCCCGCGTATGCCCGATATTTCGATAGCTCCACAAATTTGCGTCAACCTCCGCGAGATAAAGATGGGTGTGTCCGCCGGAGACGACTAACGCGAGCGCGGGTAAATTCATCTTTTGGCGATGCTCGAGCAACACTGCATGAATATGCCCTTCAAGGTGATTGACCGCGATCAGAGGCTTATCGAGCGCGAATGACAAGGCCTTTGCAAAGCTGATCCCGACAAGCAAGGCGCCTGCGAGGCCTGGCCCTTGCGTCACGGCAATGGCATCTACCGATGCGTAGCTCTCGCCTGCTTCAGTGAGGGCCTGTCGCACCACGGGAACGATGGCGCGTAAATGTTCGCGAGATGCCAACTCAGGAACTACTCCTCCAAAGGGTTGATGGGCTGCGATCTGCGACGCGACCACATTTGACAAGATGTCGCGCCCCGCGCGCACCACCGCCGCTCCCGTTTCATCGCAGGAGGTTTCGATGCCGAGGATGGTGGCGTCAGGCATAATTGGCTTTGGTCTACCGTCGTGAGGCGTGGTTCGCTTGCATAATTGACCTGGCTCAGTTTGCTGAGTTGGCCCAGATTTTTAGTTTATCTGACCGCTTGTCGCTTTAGCTGTCGCTTTACTTGTCGTTTTACTTGCTATGACCATCGCCAAGGAACACGCAACCGAGATCGTTCGAGCCCTGCGCCAACATAGCTATCAAGCTTACTTCGCTGGCGGATGCGTACGCGATCTTCTGCTGGGGCGCGAAGCGGCGGACTACGACGTGGCTACGGATGCGACGCCCCGGCAGGTCATTCAAGTCTTTCCGCGTACATACGCCGTGGGCGAGCAGTTCGGAGTCGTGCTCGTTCCGCATGGAGAGCACGCCCAGACCACCACGGCCATCGACGACACGGCAGAAGCGGGGCTTTCATCAGGCGACCGCCATCGCGGAGGCGTGGAGGTGGCCACTTTTCGCGCCGACATCGGCTACTCCGACGGGCGGCATCCGGATGAAGTGCGCTTTACAAAGGATCCTCGTGAAGACGCGCAACGCCGTGACTTCACTATCAATGGGATGATGCTGGATCCATTCGCCAACGACACAACGTCAGAGAAAACAAACGACGCCGTCTTGGATTTCGTCGGTGGTCGCGCTGATTTGACTGCGGGCATTGTTCGGGCAATTGGCGACCCTGCTCGAAGGTTCGGTGAAGACAAATTGCGAATGCTACGCGGCGTGAGGTTCGCGGCGCGTTTCGACTACCAGATTGAGAGCACGACATTTGCGGCCATCAAACAACTGGCTCCCAGCATCCACCAGGTCTCATTTGAACGGATTCGGGAGGAGCTTACAAAAATGCTTACCGAAGGCCGTGCCAGGCGCGCCTTTGAATTCCTCGATTCGACTGGATTGCTGGTGGAGGTTCTGCCAGAGATAGCCCGTATGAAAGGCGTGGAGCAACCGCCACAGTACCATCCCGAGGGCGACGTCTTCTTGCATACGTTGCTATTGCTCGAGAAACTGCAGTCGGATGAATCCGGTTCTATTACCAAAACGCTGGCCTGGGGAGCTCTATTACACGACGTCGGCAAGCCTCCCACGTTTCGGGTGGCGCCCGATCGCATACGATTCGACGGACATGTTGACGTTGGCGTGAAAATGGCTGAAGAAATTTGTCGCCGACT
>JAYVCW010000106.1:0-19041 GCA_043749775.1 Acidobacteriaceae bacterium
CGCCGCAACTCGCCCAAACCGTTCTTCCAATGCTTGCTCGCCATGGCGCGAAATCCAGGATACCGAAATAGTTGCATTGTCTCTCCAAAATGAAAATTCGTGCGTCGATAGCCCTCCCGTCGAAACGCGAGCACCGCATTAGGGCCGGCGTCGACCGTTCCCTGAATTCGTTTGGTGAAATGGACGCCCAGGAATGGATAGTCGGGGTCAGGCACTGGATAAATGAGCGCTCGAACCAGGGCTTGACGCGCGGGCGCAAGGTCGAAGTATTCTCCGCGGAAGGGAATAATCATTACCCCGGGATCATGACCGGCCAACTTCGCGATTTTGTCGCTGTATAGGCCGGCGCAATTTACCACCAGCCGCGCCGTAAAATCTCCAGCGTGCGTTTGAACCGCCACCTCACTTCCAGAATGTTTAAACCCTGTAACTCGGGCGCCCGTCCTGATCTCGACCCCCGCATTCTTCGCGAGCTCAGCATATTTTTCCGCGACCTGCTTGTAGTTCGTGATCCCGGTGGTTGGAACATGAAGGGCGCGCACACCTCCGACGTGGGGCTCGATTTCGCGCATCGCTTGACGTTCCAAAATACGCAGCCCGGTAAGACCATTTGCTTCGCCATTGGCGCGAAGCAGTTCGAGTTGAGCCGCCTCGGCTTCACCGGTAGCGACGATCAGCTTTCCACAGATTTCATGTGGGATGTTGTGCGTCGAGCAGAAGGCGATCATCTCGCGCGCTCCAGCAACGCAAAGCCGCGCCTTCAGCGACCTCGGCTTGTAATAGACGCCGCTGTGGATGACACCGCTGTTGTGTCCGGTTTGATGACTCGCCACTCCTTCTTCTTTTTCGACAACAATCAGGCGAGCGCCAGGAAACGCAGACGCGGCCTGCATCGCGAAGGAGAGCCCTACAATCCCGCCGCCTAAAACCGCGATGTCGTAAGAATGATTCATCTCAAAAAAATATTCTCGTCCGTTCCAGCAACCATCGGCTGGAAGCCCGTCGCCGCCGTCAAGCATATACAAGCCAGCTGGCAATGCGAAGAGTGAAGATGGCGAATGCGCGGCGCACCGGTGATATATCGCCGGTAATATATGATGAACCGCCAGGAATTACCGGCGAGACTGGCGGCAACAAATAGCCGATAGGTAGCGAACCCTTTATGAATCCAGCCGAAGCCATGCGGGAATTGCTGGCAGGGAACCAGCGTTTTGCGGAAAACCGGCTTAGCTCAATCGAGCAGGATTTGTCGATCCTCAAGCTACGAACTGTCGACCGGCAGGAACCCTTTGCCGCGGTTCTAGCCTGCGCTGATTCGCGCGTTCCGGTAGAGCTGGTTTTTGATCAGACGATTGGACAACTTTTTGTGACCCGCGTGGCCGGTAGTATTGCGACGCCAGAAATCGTTGCAAGCCTCGAATACGCGGTGGCTGTTTTAGGGGTGAAGGCGATTCTTGTTCTCGGACATACAAGCTGTGGAGCAGTCACCGCGGCTATTAAAGGTGACGCCGTGCCCGGCCAGATCAGCATCCTCTTCAAGCACCTTCGGCCCGCCGTCGAGCAGTCGGGAGGTCAACTCGACCAGGCCATTCGGTGCAACGTGACCCTGCAAGCGGAATTGCTGCGCAGCTCGTCAACCGTGATTCGCGAAGCCGTCGCAAGAAAAAAGTTGGTAGTCGAATCCGGCATCTACGATCTCGGCTCGGGAAGAGTCACCCTTACTGAGTCCGCGCGGTAACGCTCGATTTCTAAAAATCTAGGAGGCGGCGTGCGCCTTCACTTTCCCTTTCTCCTCATGTCGTCTTCTGACGAATCCAATTCATCGATTACCCGACTCATCACGAGGAAGCCCGTAACGTTGCACGTGTTTGTAGACCAAATTTATAACCCGTCGGATTTTGTTCAGAGTTGGGTCTTCCAGACTCTCCGCTTTCTTCACTTCCCTCAACCACTTCTCGAGTTCTAGCGGCTGTTCTTAGATCAAGAAGGGTTTAGCTGATTCAAATGGCAAGCCAAAAACTTGAAAAAAAGGAATGAACTTGTGTTGCCAATGCTTGCTTGGGGCGCATCTCAATGGAGCAAAAATTTATTAAGGAAAGGTGTCTCATGACAGCAGCGGACGTACTCATAGAAGGATTAATTGATTGGGGCGTGGAGGTCGTCTTCGGGCTTCCGGGCGATGGAATTAACGGAATCATGGAGTCGCTTCGTACGCATCAAGAGAAGATTCGTTTTGTCCAAGTTCGGCACGAAGAAGCCGCCGCATTCATGGCCTGTGGGTATGCGAAATTTACCGGCAAGATGGGAGTTTGTCTTGCGACATCGGGACCAGGAGGAATTCATCTCCTAAACGGCCTTTACGACGCGAAGCTCGACGGGCAGCCCGTACTGGCCATCACGGGGCTGCAATTCCACGACCTGATCGGAACGTATACGCAACAGGATGTGGCTCTCGACAAGCTTTTCATGGATGTCGCGGTTTTCAATGAGCGCATCATGGGTCCGACTCATGTGGAAAACATTACGGATCTGGCATGTCGCATGGCCTACGCTTATCGTGGTGTTTCCCATATCACATTTCCCGTGGACCTGCAGGAAAAGGAACTCAAAGAACGCCAGCGTTCACCGCGCAATATTCCTCACCACACTTCAAATGTTGATGCGCGCAGCGCACGCCTCCCAGATCGCATGGATATAGAAAAGGCAGCCGAGATCCTAAATGCAGGTAAAAAGGTAGCGATTCTTGCCGGGCGCGGTGCGCTCGGAGCAACTGATGAATTGGAGCAGGTGGCCGAATTGCTCGGTGCACCCATAGTCAAGCCGTTGCTCGGCAAAGCGGCGGTTCCCGACGATAGTCCGTATACCACGGGTGGCATCGGTCTACTCGGTACGAAGCCTTCGCAGGAGGCAATGGAAGACTGTGACACGTTGTTGATGGTGGGAACGTCATTCCCCTACATCGAATTCATGCCCAAGCCCGGGCAAGCTCGCGGAGTGCAAATTGAGCTTGATCCCAAACGAATTGGGTTGCGTTATCCCGTTGAGGTAGGTCTCGTGGGGGACAGTCGCAACACCTTACGCGAGATGATTCCGATGCTGACACGCAAGCAGGACCGTCGCTTCCTCCAAGTGGCACAGGCCGGCATGAAGGATTGGCGGGAGCTGATGGAAAAACGCGCGACGCGTACCGACAAGCCCATGAAACCGCAGGTTGTGGCTTGGGAACTCGGAAAGCGCTTGCGTGATGACGCTATTGTCAGCTGCGACAGTGGAACCATCGCGACCTGGTGGGCCAGACACATTCCTGCCCGGCGGGGGCAGATGCATACACTGTCGGGGAATCTGGCCACAATGGCGCCGGGCTTGCCGTACACTATCGCCGCGCAGATTGCCTTTCCGAATCGTCAGTGCGTCGGTTTCGTCGGCGACGGTGGCTTCTCCATGCTAATGGCGGAGTTCGTTACAGCGGTAAAGTACAAATTGCCCATCAAAATCGTCATTATCAAGAACAACACGTTGGGCCAGATCAAGTGGGAACAGATGGTTTTTCTTGGCAATCCGGAATACGGGGTTGATCTGCATCCCATCGATTTCGCCGCCTTTGCCCGCGCTTGTGGCGGCGTCGGTTTGTCCGTGGATGATCCAGTCGACTGCGGGCGCATCATGGACGAATTCTTGAATACGCCGGGTCCGGCCTTGGTCGAGGCTGCAGTCGATCCATTCGAGCCGCCCATGCCGGCAAAAGTAAAAGCGGAACAGGCGCTCCATTTCGCCGAATCTTTGGCGCGTGGCGAGCCGAATCGTAAAAAAATCGCATTGACGACAATCTCTGACCGGGTGCGAGAGATGATCTAAAGCCATCGAGTCAATCAGAACTGTGTCATGGAGAGGCAGACATCGCAATCGACGCGGAACGTCAAACCGCCCTATGATGAGTGTTCCGGGCAAATGTGCTCCGTGAGGAAGCAATATGAATTGCTCTGGGCTTGCGCGTTTGATTCTCGCGATTGCCTTCTGTTGCTCACCGCTGTTCGCACAGGACTCGCCTGCGCCGGAGCCTGCTGACTTGAAGGTTGAATTGCTCTCCGCCACAGGATCGAACCGCTTCCAGCTCGGCGAAGTGATTCCACTGGAGGTTCTGATTTCGAGCAGTACACACAAACGTTATATCGAGCCGTGCCAGATGTTCTGGGAAAGCTGCTTTGGATTTCCGCAGTGCCGGTTCGGCACCCAATGGTCGTTCGAAATCATCCCCGATACCGGATGGACAGACATAGGCTGGCATGGCTGCATGACAATGAGCGGCCCCACCTACGATGTCCAAAGCTCCGATTTGACGGCAGAGCCGAAGAAATACTTGTACACGTTAACCAATCGATTCCGCTTCGACACTCCGGGAAAATACACCGTGCGACTCTCGTTGACGGTCGGGCTGGACGACGAAACGAACAAGACCAGGAACTCACCGAATTCCATAGCGAAACCCCATTCGATGAGCAAGACGGCGGAGGTCGTCTTGGAGATCGCTCCGGCGGAAGGTGAATGGAAAAAGAGTATCGTCGAGCAGGGTGTTGCTGCGTGGACCTCACCGCCGCCGGCTTACACTACGCCTCCATCGGCGGCATATTTGAAATATCAGCAGGAAAAGGACGCGCTGTGCAACTTGGGGACGCCGGAAGCTGCGGTAGCGCTGGCAGGGCTTCTGGGCCGGGGAATCGACGTTACTCATTGCTTGAAGATCAATTCGCACAAAGACGTTGCCGAGGCGGAGATGCGCCGTCTCCTGGTGGACCCGAATGTTGGTGTTCGTCCCGTCTTTTTTGCAGCCTATGCCAAGCTGCTCAACCGCGGTCCGGTGAAGCCCGGTGAATTCTCCGCTGTGCCGCCCAACGACGTGAATCATGTGCAGGAGACGCTGTTCGCGTCGCTACCGAAGAAGACACCTGAGGCCATGATTCAGTCGCTTGAAACTGTGCTCCGCAACCCGATGTCCGGTTACTGGGTAGTACAGGGCTCGGTTTACGATCTGCACGATCATTTTTCCCCTGAAGTCATTGCCATGGCGGCGGCGAACTTTGATCGTCTCTCTGAGGAAGCTCGGGCAGCGCTGCTCGATACTGACTGGGACCATTTGCGATCTCCGCTAATGTTGCCGGTTGTTCGCCGCAAAGCGGAAGCGGGCGATGGTCATGCGTTACTCCGCTGGCTGGAACTCGATCCCGTCCCGGCAACGAACTTCATACGCCAGGAACTTGTTCGGCCTGTACCGCGCTTTTCCTCGCTGTATCTAAGATTGCCGGACGAGTCCCTTCCGGCGCAGGAGCAGCAGATTGCTGCGAATTTTGTGATGCTCAGTGCTCCTGAAGAACTGGTACGCGCAGCGACCTTGCTGCATCGGTACACAACGCGCGCCACGCTGCCGGCCGTGCTTCCGTTTATAGATCAGCATCTGGCCGAGTGGCCTTGCCAGGTTCAGATACCCGTGTTGGCTTATCTGCTCAAGGTTTCACCGGACGAGGCGCGTCCCTGGGTCGAGCAAGTACTTCAAAAGGTTCGCCCGCCTTATTGCCCGCAAGGAGAGTTTTTCCCGAGCCTCGGATTTATGGAAGCAACTCCGGTGCTCGATACCCTGGCTGCCAGGCAAGTTAAAGATGGAACGGCGCTGGCCGCCGATGCGGCAGAATATCTTGGAAGATTTGGCAGCCCAGCCATGAAGCCCGTTGTGTGGAAGCAGTTTTCCCGCTGGCACAAGAAGTACGTGCAGAGCGGAGCGGAACTGCGCATGGGTAAACAGAAAAACAGGCAAGATGACTGGCAACTATACAACCTGGATTCGCGGCTGCTTCAAGCATATGTATATGCGCACGGTTGGACGCTTTCGCCCGGAGATGTGGATCGCCTTTCGAAGTTGATCGGCGATAAGAACCGGGAGGGACTCGCCTGCACGTTTAGCTGCGGCAGTCCATTAAGCGTTGGGCCCGCCCCCGGACAATTTCAACATCTACGGACGCGTCAACGACCCGGTATTTCCTGAGAATGACCGAACCGACTATCTCATGCCAAGGGAGCCGTATCATTACGGGGTCAATCAGTACCGATGTGCGGATTTAAAATCTCTGGAGCAGAAGCTGCAGCAGTTTCCGGCGGGCTCAACATTCAGCGTTGCGCATACCGGAAGCCTCCTCGACGGCTGGGGCGACTGGATCACAATTGGTGAATTTCTGAGAAGCCACGGCTTCTCATTCAGGAATTAGCAGCGAGGCAACGTACCATGTGCTTCAAAGAGCGACAGCCCGGGCTATGGTGCCAACTCGTTCAGCGAGAGATAGGCAAGCTCCTCACAGCACTCTTGTCGTTGTGGGAAATGAACCCACTATGTTTCCCCTTACTAAAGATTCGCTTAACTTTGGGAAGCACTTTGGCGTGGTGGCAACATATCCATTACTGTGATTCACGGCATGTAATCGGGCAGCTCTACAGTACTCCTTCAATAGTCGCGGTGATCGAGATCCAGTCTTCAGCGGGAGCTTTGATGAAACCTACTAGTTGACAAGGCCTCGGAACGGTTTGGCGGCTGCTATTCCAGAGGCCCTCGATTCATTCCGAGCAGAGTTTCGGCGAACAGCCGCTTCCATGCTTGGAAAGCGCGCTCCGCTTGCGCAGGGTTGTAGACAGGGCTATCGACCACCGTCCATCCATGGTATGCGCTATCGTAGACTTCACTCTCATACTTGCCGCCCCAGCCGTCGAGAGCATGGTTGAAATTGTCGATTGCGGCCTGCGGCATGCTTTTGTCGTTAGCGGCATGCCCGAAATAAAGCCGGGCCTTGATTCGAGGCAGAAGAAGATGAGGACTGCTGGGCGCGTCGGTGTAGAGGCGGCCTCCGTGAAAAGATGCGCACGCTGCGATTTTGTCCGGTCGAGCTGCTGCCATGCGCAAGGCAACCGCGCCCGAGAAACACAGGCCGACAACTCCGAGGGGTCCCTTCTTCACTGCATCCTGCTGAGCAAGAAAATCGACGTAGCTACTGGCGTCCTGTTCGATAGCTCCCGGCGTGAGCGGAGAGGAATCTCTCCCATACGCTTCATGAATTTTTCATCGCCGAACTTCAATCCGGGTTCAAAAAGTGGAGGTCGCCCCGTGCGGTAGAAGAGATTCGGCAGAACGACCGTATATCCTTCTGAACAAATCCTCGCCGCCATGGCGCGCTGCGAGGCGCGGATTCCACCAATGTCGGTAAAGAAGAAGACTCCGGGCCAATGTCCGTTGGCTTCCGGCCGATAGAGCAGCGGCATCTGCAGTGCCATCGAATGTGGGAATTTCAATCTCGGTCTCGGTCAAACTTCCCTCTCAAGCATGCGGGTCGCACGCTGCGGACTCTAGATCCCGAAGCCGTGGGCTCCGCGGACTACCAATTTTTCTTTCTCGCTGTTCGTCGTATTCGCCTTCGATGGCAGCGACATATCGCTCAGCCGAACGGCGGATATTCTCCTTACCGCCATCAGGAATCACGGCATCCCACCATTGGCCGTAGAGCCTGCGGAATTCGAACGGTTCAACTGCGTTCGCGACTCGGCGAACTTCCGCGGCTGACACTGGAATGTAATTGGGAAAGCTATACATCACGGTCACGCTGCGATGATCAGGGTTCACGTACAAGGTGTCGCCGGTAAACAGCTCTCCGCCATCGCGGTCGTGGTGCAACACCGATGATCCGGGAAAATGGCCACCGCAGTGTACGAGTGTCATGTCAGGCGCGAGTTCCATCCGGTCGCCATCCCAAAAGCGTATGGACGAGTCCGGTCGCATCACCCATGGCCGGTTTCCGGAATGGATATATACGGGACAATCAAACGTGTGCGCCCAATCGACCATCGAGTTGTGAAAGTGAGGATGCGAAACGGCGATTGCGCGCAGGCCGCCCGATGCCTTGATCAGTTCTGCCACTGCTTCATCGAGCAAAGCAACACAATCCCAAAGTACATTGCCATTCTTTCCGCGAATGAGGAGCGCACGTTGCCCAATGCCGACCTGCGGATCTACTCCAATGCCAATGACCCCCGGCCCCTGCTGGTGGACGGTGTTGCGGCTCCAGCGCTTGAGCCATGAATGAGTCGTCCACTGCTGTCCATGAGGATGTACCGACTGCCGCTCATCGGTGCAGATCGTGCAGTTCTCGGGAGGTTTCGCGGTTTCGGCGTACTGCGTGCCGCATTGTGTGCAGATGTAACAATCCATCGCTTTCTCCAAATCTCAAATAGGCCGCATCAGATGCGTTTCGCTCGTATCCGGCGGGGCAATGTAAATCGCGAGCAGGCATGCCTCTTCGGTCGAGCTCGCGTTGCGAGCGAGGCGGTGGATCGCACCGACCGGCTCCCACCAGGCCTCACCAGCACGGATAACCCGCTCCGGTTCATCACCCACCTTGGATGCTATCGAGCCGGAAATGACAAACGCCATCACACCATCCGCGTGAAAGTGGGGTGGAGAACCCGTCCCCGGCGGGTACATAACTTCCAAATCACAATCCAAGATTCTACTGACCCGGTTGCGGAGGTGCTTGAAGGCGACCTCCTCCCACACACCGTTACAATGGTGGAGTTCTATGCGGCCCCCTCGCTTCCCGGTCTAGCCGAAAGGCAGGACGGTTTCCGCTAAGCCGCTTCCAGCACCGATAAGATATTCCCCGCCGGATCCTTGAACCACGCGATTGTCGGTCCATTCCCCCGAGAAATCCCGCGTGCGTCCGTCTTTAAGTTGGGTTCATCATAGACTTCAAAGTGCACGCCGCGTCGGCTCAGTTCATCCACAGCTTTTTCCACGCTTTCAACGGGAAAATTCAGAACCGTGAAAGTTGCCGGCTGGTGATTGGGTTTAGGGTACATGAGAGCTTTGGGGCCGCCGGAAAGCAGCACAACAAGGGTACCTTCGGGGCCGCCGGAAAGTTCGAGTCCCAACGTCTTGCCATAGAATTCCCTGGCTTTCTGAATATCGTTCACCGAAAAACTGCTGAATGCCTTGCCTACATTGAGCATGGACGCACTCCTAGCGTTTTATTTTTCTAATTTCGATGCAGAATCGGCTTGAGACGGCAGCCTTAAGCTAGAGGAATTTAAAGAGGGACGGTGAGATTCGAGATCTGAAGAGTATTGTCGGTTTCAAGCTCGGGTCGGGGGCCGAACATCCTTGTTCTCGTACATCTTGCGATCTGCGCCGTCGAGCATTTCATCCAGCGTGTCGCCATCATGCCACTCCGCTATGCCGATGCTCAGGCTGATGCGAAAGTCCTCGAGGTTTTTAGCATCATTCCATTCTTCGATCCTTTCGTTGATGCGTTCCAAGACTATTTGAGCGCCGTTTGCAGTTGTGTCGGCGAGAAGGATGAGGAATTCATCGCCACCATAGCGCACGGCTGCGTCCGAGCCCCGGATTGAAGACTTGAGGATTCCTGCAATCTCGGCGAGCACGAAGTCACCAGTGAGGTGTCCGAAGCGGGTGTTGATTTGCTTGAAGCGGTCTGCGTCTACCATCAAGAACGACAGCGGAGTCTGGCGGCGCTTCGCCTGGTTGATGAGCCGCCCGGCGATGTCGTCAAGTGAGCGGCGGTTATAAATTTCAGTAAGAGGATCGATGAACGACTGCTGCTCGACCACCTGCTTTTGCAGTGTGGTTGAGATTAGGTGCTCGCGCAATCGGCGAACTTCGAAACGCTTTGAGACCAGATAAGTGTTCAGCAGGGTTAGCAGAACGAACAAACCAATAACCAGAGGCCGCGATATCGTCAGCTCAAAGTGAACCGCGTCTTGATTGAACGCAGCACGAAAAAGTAACACGAGCAGCCCTGCACTCACCAGCATCCCGGTCAGCACAACGATGAACCATAGCTCCCAGTCACGCTTTTCGAGGCGCGAGAGCTGTTTGCTGACGTGCGACAGGCTGCTTTGGCTGTACATCAACATTACTTCACACCGATTTCAAGAGCTTACGTCTGTCCGCATTGCGTTGCACCGGTACCTAAGTAACTACCGTTGTGGATTTTCAATCACACAGTTTGGAAACGCCTGAATTTGCACGTCTGTAAGTTGTGCAACCTACAAAGCCATCGTAACGGACACGAACTCCGGTAACCTCGAAGATTTTCGGGGGTCGCGACATACTACATCAGTCAATGCTTTTCACTCCTCGATCCGATGCGCGGCAACGGCCTGCACGGCAGAAGCTGACTCAGCCTACACCGGCCGTTCTGCGGTTTGCCACCGGCAACCGCGTGAGGGCGAAATTGCAAGTCATTTCGATCACAGGTGGTTTGCTCTTTCTGCAAAACTTGATTGATCGAGGTTCACAGGCAAAGTTGATGTTTTTGACGGAGACAGGAGCGGTGTTAGGCACCGCCGAGATGCTGATTCCGATCACATCCACGCTGCAGCCGTTTCGTTTCGTCGCTATCGGCGATGACGCACAGGGCCGCATCAGCAAATCGGTGAAATTGGGAGCAGAGCAGAAGTTTCGAGACTGGCAGTCGATCTATTACGAACGCGCCTGGTAAGTAGAAAACCGCTGGTTGGACTTCATGGTTCGTCAGGCGCAGCACATCGTCGCAACATTTCGTCGCGGACACTTCGTCGCAACACTTCGTCGCAGGACAATCCCATCTGGCCAGAATGGAGCGAGAGCCGCCATGTCTCGCGCAAAAGCAAGAATTCTTTGTATCGACGACCACTGGAACGCCCTCATCGGGCGAAAGATGCTGCTGGAAGAAAGCGGCTATGAAGTACTGGAGGCGACCGGCGGCGATGAGGGTCTCAAACTGTTCCTCAGCAACGCGATTGATGCTGTCGTGCTCGATTATCAGATGCCCGGCATGAATGGTGACGTCGTCGCTGCCAAGATGAAACGCATCAATTCGCACATCCCGATCATGCTTGTCTCGGGTCATGGACCGCTGCCGCGGCATAAGCTGCTTCACGTCGACACATTTCTCTCGAAGTCGCAATCGCCGGATACGCTGCTGTCAACACTTCATGGCTTGGTGGCCAGACCGAAGCCATTCTTCCACCGCTGGCTAGATCACTGGAAGGTTCGCAATCTGGGCGCGAACACTTAAGTTCAATCTACGAATAATCGGCTTTAAGATTTCATCGACTTTTCACGCCCTCAGCCTCCCCGCGAAACTACTATGCCAACAGGCGCAATTTATATTTCGGTAAACTAGTGGCGACGTTCTGAGTAACAGGAGAAGGCTATGGAAAAACGATGCGTCCGCCTCTCCTACTTGTGTGTCTTGACCCTGGTCTTATCTTCGTGTGGAGGCGGCGGCAGTAGCGGAGGATCGCAGAGTGCTCCGCTGTCGAATCTTTCGGTTGCGACCTGGCACTACGATAACGCCCGAACGGGCGCCACACCTAACGAAAGCTCGTTGTCTCCCGCTAACGTAAATTCCACCAGCTTCGGAGTATTGTTCAGCTTACCGGTTGATGGCGCAGTCATCGGGCAGGCACTTTACTTAGGCAGCGTTCCGGTGACCAACAAGGGCGTTCATAACGTCCTGTATGTCGCAACCATGCACGATTCTGTTTACGCCTTTGACGCCGACACCACAAGCGGCGCGAATGCTTCCCCGCTCTGGACGAAGAGCCTGCTCGGCTCCGGCGAGACGACGGTGCCGATGTCGATTCACAAATGCCAGGCAGTCACGCAATGGAATGAAGTCGGAGTGATTTCGACGCCAGTGATCGACACTGCTGGCGGCACTCTATATGTAGTGGCGAAGTCTCTTTCGAATGGATCCCCTGTGATGCGGCTGCACGCTCTCGACGTGCGCTCGGGTCAGGAAAAGCTGACTGGCCCGGTGCAGATCTCGGCGAGCGTCAACGTCGGCGGGCTGTCTAGCACATTCAGCGCATTGGCAGAGATGAATCGACCCGCCCTGCTGCTGACGAACGGCCACGTGTATCTGGGGTTCGGATCGAACGGCTGCAATGACTTTAGCCCGCAGGGGTGGGTACTCTCCTATAACGCCTCTACCCTCGCTCAAGAAGGTGCCTTCTCTACGACGCCGGGCACAATTCTCGGATCGATTTGGCAGAAGGGGGGCGGCCTATCGGCGGATGCGGAGTCCAACGTTTACGCGGAAGCTGCCGAAGGCCCGTCGAGCCCGGGTATCAACTTCGCCGAAAGCATGATCAAGCTGACTCAATCTGGTACCCAGTTGCAGGCGACCGATTGGTTTACGCCTTATAACCAGGACTTTCTTCGTCAAAACGATTTGGATCTAAATAACGCGGTGCTGATTCTGCCCGACCAGCCTGGACCATTTCCACATCTCGCTATGGGAACGGGAAAAGAAGGCACCCTATACGTCGTGGACCGCGACAATATGGGGCAATATTGCTCGACGTGCTCCGTCGGGGACGTCCAAATTGTGCAAGAGGTCTCATTGGCAGCCCCTAATACCGGTTCGCTCATTTACTGGAACTCTTCGGTCTACACCAGTGGCGCCGGTTTCCCAATCTCCGCATGGTCGCTGAGCAATGGATTGCTTTCTCCTTCGCCGATTGCTCAAACGCATGGGATTGGTGGCGGACACTCACCCGTAATCACTTCGAACGGGACGTCGAATGGGATTCTTTGGCAATTGAACTCCACAAGCTTGATTGCGTACGATGCGCTCACTCTGACGACCCTCTATTCGTCGTCTCAAACCAATGGACGCGATACTCTCCCGGCAATGCCCCACTTTGCACAAGTGATTGTCGTGAACGGAAAAGTCTACGTGAGCACGAACAACAGCGTCGTCGCACTCGGACTCTTGAAAAACTAGCGCCCATGAAAAACTAGCGCCCCGGAATTTCGCGATCGAAGCCGGTTGATCGAAGCCTGTGACTGAAACTCGGGGTCGCAGAGCTACATGATCCACCCGGTGCTGGTTGATAATTTTCTGTGATACGTTTTTGGGATGACTCCCCTAACACACGTCATGACCGGACCGAACTTTCCCGACCCGAATCCAATGCCATCCCCCGAGCCCGCCATTCCACCGGTGCGAGAACCTTCTGACTTGCCTCGATCGCCAGCGGTCGACCCCGACGATCCATCTGAGCCCAATCAGATCTAGTCCGCGCGGCATGGCATTGCATGCGATCTCGAGCCTCAGCGTGTCATAATTCCGTTCGCTGGCACCCGTTCACTGGCACTATGTGCTTTTAGGCCACTGACCTTTAGTAATTGGTATTCAGCGGTATGGTGCAGCCCCCTGCATCCGTGGAGAATGTGAATACGGACAGCCAAGCTGATTCGTAAAACCTCCTCCGGAGTATGAAAATGTACAAACTTGAAACCTCTCTCAAGATCGTCACCGCCCTGCTCAACGTTCAATCCCGGCCTTTGATGCTGACCGCCTTGGCGGCTACGGTAACGACCAGCGGATCTCGCATCGAAACTACCATTGAAAAGACCAACCGTGTGTACGATCGGTATTTTGCTTCGTCAAAGCAGCGGTAAAGGGAATTCTCCGTGAGACCGCGACACGCTTATGAGATTCAAGACATTGCGGAAGGCGAAGGCGGCGTCACGAGGAGACTGGAAGTGGCGCGCTCTTTCCGCAAGTTTGAACTCGGAGAAGTAAGGCGACTCTTCAATTTGGTCATGGATAAGTTACAAGATCTCTCGCGATGATTATCTGCACAAGTTTTCAGACTCGAAGCGGCGAGCCAGCTATTACTGCAGTCGAGAGCCCAGATCACTTCCAACTCCAGCGAAACCGGCGCAGCGCCACAAGCAACTACACGGCAGTGATCATGAATCCACAGCAGGCGTTCGAGATTCTGCTGAACATCCGCGAGAGCGGCCTCTAGAACAAGATCCAGCGATTACGAAGCCTACTCATCCATATCACCGCGTCCCTCCGGCGACAAATTCAATTCGATTGAACGAAAAAGTAGGACCGCCATCTTGTTCGAGAAGCGTGAGCCCTAGCGTAGCCAAGGCTACTGAAGGCGCGGCATCAAACAATCCGGCAAAACTCTTGGGCTTTAGCGCATCGCTTACCGCTCCGAATGCCGAAACGACGGCTCCCACAAGGAAACGAACAAGGTGAACTCCATGTGCTTTTTGCGGGTACCGTCGAGTGTGGCTTCGGCCAACTCATCGAGCAAGGTATGAGTTTCGCGGTAGTGCACGCGGTATTCCTACTCCTGTCGCAGTGCCACTTCGACTTCAGCGACTTCCGCTGGCGAGAGGCGAAATTCGAAAGCGCCGCTTATGCCGGTGACCTGCTGTGGGCTACGGAATCCCACAGTCGCGCCTGTGATTGCTGGATTATCCAGAGTCCATGCGATCGCGACTTCCCCGGGGCTGCGTCCATGACGCTTGCCAATTTCGCGGAGGCGCTCCACCAAACGCAGATTGCGGGAAAGAAGCGGCTCCCGGAAGTTGGGAAGGTTAATGCGCCAATCCTCGGGAGCGAAATTAGAAACTCGCTCCTTGGTCATGGCTCCGGTGAGCAGACCAGCGGACATGGGCGAATATACGATCACCCCGATGTTCTGACTCCTGGCATAAGGCAGGATTTCTTTTTCAATTTCCCGGGTCACAAGAGAGTAAGGGGGCTGCGATGAACAGATGGGCGCGATTGCCTGAGCGCGCTTCATTTGCGCGACATTGAAATTGGAAACGCCGATATGGCGAACCTTACCCTCTTTCTGTAGGCGAGCCAGTTCCGTACAGCCTTCTTCAATATCTTCGTCCGGCTCGGGCCAATGGATTTGATAAAGATCAATGACTTCGGTTTTGAGCCGGCGTAGGCTCGCCTCGCACTCGCGGCGAATGGACTCGGTTTTCAGCGATGCTCCAACCTTGCCCTTCGCGTCCCACACGCGCTCACACTTGGTGAACACATAAGGGCGTGGTGAGCGACCCTGCAGTGCACGCGCTACGACCTCTTCGGAGTGGCCGAGCCCGTACAGCGCTGCGGTATCGATCCAGTTGACGCCATGATCCAGGGCGGCATGGATGGCGGGAATGGAATCGGCTTCGTTCTGTGGGCCCATACTCCCATTCCAGCCGCCGCCGCCGATGGCCCAGGCGCCAAATCCGATGCGCGTGATGATGAGATCGCTGTTTCCCAGTCGCCGAGTTTCCATCAAGCCATCCTTTTCATGACTTCAACACGACGTAGGTGCTGTAGCTTTCTTCCTGGATGCTCATGAAAGGACGCATCGCGACGCTTCGTCCATCGGCTGACGTGGCCATCGAATCTCCTGCGGCGTTGTTGGTGAGCTGGGCCCGCAGCAGGTCTGCCTTCTCGAAGGCGGGCTGAGAATCCGCCACAGCGAACAGAACAAGCGGACCCCGCAGCAGTGCAACGAGGTTCGGATGGTTCGCATCCACCGATTCCAGGCGCAGAGGCATGGGCAGTTCGAGTTCGACGCGGTCGCCATCTTTCCACGTACGGTGGATTGCAGCGAATGTGCCGGGCTGGACGGCCTCGGTAACGCGCTTGCCATTCACCGACAGAATCGGAGAGGGCGTTGCCCAAGCCGGAATTCGCATATAGAGCGTATAGTCCACCGGGCTCGAAGCCGAGATCTGCATCTGGACGGTGTTCTCGAACGGATATCTTGTCTGTTGCGTCAATCCGCATTTGGCGGAACCTTCTGTCCAGCGCAATGAGGAGGGGGTAAACAAATTTACGTACACTCCGTCCGCGGAGCGCAGGAAAGTGCTGATGTGGTAGTCGGCGGCAAGCTGGGGGAAGGTTCCTGAGCAGCAAGGCCACTTGTCTCGATACCAGACTTTTTTCCCGGTAGCGGCGTAGTCAGAGTAATAGAACGACGTGCCGTCAGCCTGGATGGGCCAGGCGCCGAGGATCGTGTTGTAGAGCACTCGCTCCATACTGTCGCCGTACTGCGAATTCTTCGTCGTACGTAGCAGGTAACGCGTGATTTTGAAATGCCCATACGCGCCGCACGGTGTCTCAAAGCTGGCATGCGTTGAGCGTAGGCTGTTGCCGAGCTGGCCGGTACCGGGTTCGCCAAAAGCTTCGTCCGGCCCCCATCCGCCAGTGGCGAAGCTTTGCGTCGCCAGCAACATTTCGAATCCGTTCTGCGCGGCGCGGAGATGTTTTTCGCTGCCTAGAGTGATATAGGCCTGCATGGCGGAACTGAAAGCATTCACGTGACTGTATGCATGTTCGAACGGCAGCACGTTATTGCCTTCGGAGAGTGGTCCGAAGTACGTATCATCTTCCAGAAATTGTTTCGCGAGATCGCGATAAAAGGATTTGCCGCTACGGTGATAAGCAAGGAAGAGATTTTCTGGCAAAGTGTAAGTCTCGTCCCAGGTATAGGAAGTATCTTTATGGCGGCGCGAGCGTTGCTCCGCCCGCGAGAGCGCTTTTTCGGGCAAATAGGCGAGAGCGGCACGGGTAAGTTTCTCGTGGACATCCAGAGCCATCGGGTCCTGAGCAAATTCATGGGCATCAATCAAACCGCAGGAAAGTTTGTCGTAGGTGTAAGCGGGCAGGCGATAGCCCGCAAGGAATTTCGCCTTGGGATCGAGCGTTTCGGCATAGCCCTTCACAAGCCGATTAATCTTGGCGCGCGTGGGTTCGGATCCTGTGACCGCGCAGGCGCGGGCGAGCCCGGATACGTACTGGCCAAAGCTGTGTCCGGCAATGAATCCGTGAAAGTCGGTCTTCTCCAGACTGAAGCCGGTCAGGTCGTACCAGCCACCCATGTCTTCTCCTGGGGCGGGAAGACCGGCAACTTGCCGGAAGACTTTCAAAAGACGATCATCGTCGAGATTCAGAAAGCGGGCATGATTCTCCTCGAACTGGCGCTTCATCGGACCGTCAAGAAGCTGCACGTCGCTGTAAGAGAAAGCAGCAAGCGGCAGCGTCATCGCCACCGAACCCTTCTGTGCGGCAGCAGCACGAACAGGAAGAGAAGACGTGGCGCAGGCAGCTGCCGTGGTGGCTGCAGCCTGCAGAAATGTTCTCCGGTTGACTCTAGTCATGAGATAGTCTCCTATTGACCTGCTGGGCAAACGTTTGCTCGCTAAGGTACGAGAGTCCAAACCAGACTGTCAACTGTTATATCGCACGGTGGGAGGCCTCGTGGCGAGTTTTCGAACCGCCTGTTGAAATCCATTGCTAAAGAAATGAAGTACTCTGTGGGCGAGCGCGCATTCATTGCGGGCAACTTCGCATCGTGTTCTGGGGGCTTGTTGGTGAGGATAAGGATGCGGTGCAGCAAACTTGGTCTGGCCCTGCTTCTGTGGGCCTGTCTCCCGTTCGCCGCTTCACAGACCAGGAACGTCCAGATTGATCCCATCACTTCAGCATTGCGGGCCCGGGATTTCGATAGGGCAGTGGAACTGAGCCGTTCGGCCTTGCAACAATTTCCAAATGACGCGCAACTATGGGCCCTGCAAGGAATTGCATTCGCGAGTAAGGGAGATAGCAAGAAGGCGCTGCCAGCCTTCCAGCAAGCGCTGAAACTCGCTCCCAACTACGTTGCCGCGCTGGAAGGAGCCGCTCAGATTCAGTATCAGAATGGCGGCCGGGAAGCGGTGCCGCTTCTGCATCGGCTATTGCAGTTGCGTCCGGGCGATCAGACCAGCCACGCCATGCTGGCCGTGCTGGAGTACCGAGAAGGGAATTGCCAGGCCGCCACCGAAAATTTTGACAAAGCCGGTGCGCTGCTGGACTCTCAACTCGATGCACTGCACGCTTATGCCACTTGTCTGGTGAGGCTCAAGCATCTCGACGGTGCGGCAAAGATTCTCGATCGTGCGGTGGCTTTGCACCCGGATGATCCGGGGGAGCGTCGGGTGTTAGCGTCGATTCAACTGATGGCGAACAAGCCGCAAGATGCGTTGGCCACACTGCAACCATTGCTTGCGGCTAACCCCGATGCTGAGACTTTGGAGTTGGCGTCAACAGCTTATGAAGACGCCAAAGACACGCCACAAGCGGTCAGCACGTTGCGGCAGGCGATTCTCTTGGACCCGAAAAACGCCAGCCTATACCTGGATTTCGCCACCATGTCTTTTGCACACCAATCATTTCAGGTTGGCATCAACGTAGTCACTGAAGGGATCGGCTTGCAGCCGAAGTCGGCACAGCTCTATCTGGCCCGAGGTGTCCTTTTTGTACAGTTGGGAGACTACGACAAAGCTGAAGCTGACTTTGAGAAAGCGCATGAATTGGATCCCAATCAGTCTTTGAGTTCTGCCGCTCAGGGACTGGCGGCGGTGCAGGCGAATGACATGGATCGCGCACTGGCTACGATTCAATCGAAGCTGGTCAAAAAGCCGAATGATGCATTGTTGCTCTATCTGCAAGCGGACATTCTCGCTCAGAAAGGAGCGGAGCCGGGCTCACTGGAATTTCAAACTGCGTTACGGTCAGCAAAGAAGGCGGTCTTGCTAGAGCCCACCCTCGGCGCAGCGCGGGGTGTCTTGGCGAAACTCTATTTGCAGGCAGGAAAAAACCAGGACGCTGTCGAACAATGCAGAAAGGCTCTGGTTCACGACCCGAAGGACCAAACGGCGTTGTATCACCTGATTCAGGCATTACGGAAAACGGGAAACAAAGCAGAGCTTCCTGACCTACTGAAACAGTTAGCTTCACTTCGCGAACAGGCCACGAAAGAAGAAAGAGAACGTTATCGCTACCGGCTGATCGAAGGAGATGCGCCACCGAAGGAGCCTCTCTCCCAGCCTTAACGGAGACGGCGTTTTCTTGGCGAACTTGGGCGATTTCTTGCGATTCAAGTTTGCCGATGGCGCAAAGCCATCTAGGCTGCATTCCGCGAGATTGCCGCTCTGTTTCCCGGCAAGGACTTCAAAGAAACTGCTTGACACCGGGCGCAGCGCGTTGATATAAACCGCCATCCGGGTAAACGTATACCTAAAAATCTATCCGGGTAAACGTATACTTAAAAATCTATCCGGGTAAACGTATACCTAAAATCTCTTCGTGTGGGAGAGCACATGGAAAAACGACTTCCTGTTCGCCTTAGCGGCTGGTCTTTGGTCGC
>JAYVCW010000107.1:0-2561 GCA_043749775.1 Acidobacteriaceae bacterium
TTTCCCGGTGATGTCGGGAGCGGAGCCATGCACCGCTTCGAAGATGGCGCAACTGTGTCCAAAATTTGCCCCGGGAACCAAGCCGAGGCCGCCAACTAATCCAGCGCATAAGTCGGAAAGAATGTCGCCGTAGAGATTCTCCATTAGCAGCATGTCGTACTGGTAGGGATTCATCACCAACTGCATGCAGGTGTTGTCGACGATGTGCTCACCGTAGGTGATCTCGGGAAACTCCTTAGACACGGTGCGAGAGCAACGCAGAAACAACCCATCCGACATTTTCATTATGTTTGCCTTGTGGATGGAATGGACTTTCTTGCGCTTATTTTTGCGAGCGTACTCGAAGGCAAAACGCGAGACACGGGTAGAGGCCTTCTCGGTAATGATTTTGAGGCTCTCAACTACTCCTGGAACCACTTCGTGCTCGATGCCTGAGTACAAACCTTCAGTGTTTTCACGCACTACGATGAGATCGATGCCGGGGTAGCGCGTGGGAATATGGGGCAGGTTGCGGATGGGACGGAAATTTGCGAACAGTTCGAAGCGCTTTCGAAGCTCTACGTTGATGCTGGAGAAACCGCCGCCGATGGGCGTGCTGACAGGACCTTTTAGTCCAACTCTGGTTCGCTCGATGGATTCGCTAAGTTCTTTTGGGATGTATTCTTTGTACTTTTCGAAAGCCTCAGCGCCGGCTGCGAAACTCTCCCACTCAAACTTGATTCCTGTGGCTTCAAGAATGCGAACCGTCGCTTTGACAACTTCAGGACCAATGCCATCGCCGGGGATGAGGGTGATTTTATAGCTCATAGATTGGTGATCGGTTCTATTTCGCGGTGCCTTTAACTTTTGATTCGGTGTCTTTGGTCTTGAGCAAGTCTTTCAGTTCGGCCATGAATTCTTGGACGTCTTTAAAGTCGAGATAGACGGAAGCAAAGCGAACGTAAGCGACTTTGTCATGACGTCGCAGTCGGTTCATGATGAGCTCGCCGATCTCGCTTGTTTTGCGCTCGCGTTCCGCTGACTCGATCACAAACGTTTCGGCTTCATTCACGATTTGCTCAAGCCGGCTGATGGGGACGGGACGCTTTTCGCACGCTCGCATCAAGCCATTCAGAACTTTTTGGCGGTCGAAGCGTTCGCGACGGCCATCTTGTTTGACCACCATGTACGGGATTTCGTCGATCCGTTCATAGGTGGTGAAGCGCTTTTCGCATTTCAGGCATTCACGGCGGCGGCGGATGGAATCCGCCTCTTTACTCTCGCGCGAATCCACGACCTTGTCGTTTTCAAAGCCGCAAAAAGGGCATTTCATGATTTCTTTTTTACGTCAGGATAGCCAGATGATTGTAGCAGGGGAGCTTGAACGGCTAAAAAGCGGCGAGTGAATGCATACAGCTGCTGAATTGTTAACGGTTGGCGTCACAAACCGAAGGGAAGGACTTTTTACTTGCCGGCGCCAGCAGCTTGCACATGGCCCTTCGCGCTCAGGATGACAGACTGTTTTTTATGGTCGGAGCGAGGCTGTCTTCTTTGACTTTCCTGATTTCCCCTTCTTTGATTTTCCCTTCTGCGACTTCTTCGGCATGAGCGCTTTCTTCCGATAATTTGCGCAGTGAGAGACGTTCGTGGTGGGCAAGAAACAATCCGACCGGAACGACCGCAACAAAAGTGACCAGCCAGAGCATGATTCCGCAACTCACTGCCAGTTCTTTGGGCATAACGCCAAAGACGTGATCAAGGACGCTGATCGTGGCAAGTTGAGAGCCGCCGCCGACGCCCGGAAGTTGCACCATCGACCCGAGCATGCTTGCACCCATGATCAGTAAGACCTTGGTCGGGCTCATTCCGCTCATCGGAGCGCCGTAGGCACGCGTTACTTCGTTGTAAGTCAGCGCGATCACCCACCACATCAGTATCGAAGCTGCCGAAATTTGCAGAAAGGCAACGGGCCCATGAATGGTATTCAGGCCGGCGGTGAACTCGCGAATTTTCTGTGCGATGCGGTGACCGAGGTTTTCCGCAAGGTGAGAGAAGCGCCTCTCGACCCACTGGGCGATATCATTGCCGCGATAGGCTATAAGCAAAGCGCCCAGCAAAAGGCCGAGCACGAGGAGTATCAGGGCGTAGCCGGTGAAATGAATCCAGTGGTTAACGTCTGCAGGCGCATCGCGAGTAAATGTGCGCAGTTGCGAAGGCAGGAAAATTGCGGAAACCATCAGAACGGTGAATCCGCCCGCATCAAAAATGCGCTCTACCGCCCACACCGCCACTTGTGAAGCGAAGGGTAAATTCTCTCGTCGCGCAATCAAGTAAGGGCGGATCAATTCGCCCGGGCGACCGAGTAAGGCGAGGCCGGTAAAACCGATGAGTGTCGGGGGGACGAGGCCTGCGATCGATGCATCTTTACGCACCGGTTTGAGGAATAGCTTCCATCTCACCGCGCGCAGGGCGTAGGCGATGAAGATGTAGACGATGCCGAGGGCGATGTGTTTCCAGTTTAATCCGTATTGAAAAAGTTTTGCCCAGTCAAAGTTTCGCCAGGTTCGGAACTGAAGATAGAT
>JAYVCW010000108.1:0-9954 GCA_043749775.1 Acidobacteriaceae bacterium
AAGCAACCAGCGCGCAATAATCTCTGGACGTTCTCCCCAAAATCCCGTCAGAGACGAGGCAGTCACCTGAATCAGGCAGCCCTGCTCGGCCCACTCCAAAATTCGAAGCGGAGTTTGCTGGAGGATTGGGTTACGTTCGGGATGGGTCAAAATCGGGGTAAGACCGCGATCTCCGAGCCGCGTGAAGCACTCGGAAATCTGGTTTGGAACACTGTAATTGCTCAGCTCTACCAGAAGATAATTCGTTTCCCCAATCGTGTAGGTGTGGGGATTCTCCAGCGCCCGCTCAAGGTTTTCGAAAGAAAGATGAAAGTCGCATCCCAGGCTGAATTTCAGCGACGGTCCGACCTTCTCGCGAAGTTGATCGAGCAATTCGGCAAGATACGGGCGATCGTAAGCGTAGCGATCGTTGGCGTGCGGGGTCGCGACGGTGTGAGTGATTCCGTCGGCGACCGCCATGCGGCACATTTCTACGGCCACATCCCACGACTTCGGTCCGTCGTCAACTTCCGGCAGAATGTGGCAATGGATATCGATCACGAATGTTCTTTTGCGGATTAACTCAGTCTAAATTTGGTTTCAGCCATCCATCTATCGGCAATATTGATTAGAACATATCGATGTAATCGAAAAATTGCCGCCCGGTCCGATGAGATTTGCCCGTCCGCGGTAAATCGCATCCAATTAAAGAATACGGGTCTCAATCTCGGCGTCAGCCGGGTTGCCAGTTCGGGCTATCTCGTGCACGATAGTGAGACACTTTTCTATCCCATCCAGGATTCGCAGGAGCAGATTTGCCAATGAGATTTGTGGGGGCGGCGCGCGCAGCGCTCGCACGTCGAAATGATTGCAAGCAATTAAGTGCGGCGGCGGCTGTAGTTTTGATCGGGCTTTTCGTGTCCTGCGGCAGCAGCCGCCACTCCGGCTCGTCGACGCCCAATCACAACGCTTACGCTACCTTGCCCGGAAGGGGCGCAGTTGCCTTTCTCCATATCAATGGATCCACGGGCGCAATCACGGTCGCATCGCTGACGCCACAGGTGCAGGGCGTTTCGCCGAAAGGGTTGGCCCTGTTGCCGTCCAAGAAGTTTTTGTACGTCGTTAACTCCGGCGCCGACACCATTTCCACCTTCAGCGTGGCCGGCGACGGCAGCTTGACGCTGACCAAAACTCCCATTCCAGCCGGAGCGGGCGCCGATCAGGCAGTCATCGATCCCTCGGGCGCCTACCTGCTCGTCACCAATAATTTCTCGAACACCGTGTCGGTGTTTACGATCGACGCAAGCAGCGGCGCCTTGTCTGAAGTGGGTGGCTCGCCTTTTTTCGCGAACAACGATCCCAGCAATATTTTGATCACGCCTTCCGGGAAGTTTGTTTATGTTTCGAATCCTGGAATCGGAATGGTGACCGGATTTACTTTCGCGAACGGTGTGCTGACGCCCGTGCTAAATACCCCAACCTTCTCCGGTGCGGGAGCAATCGGACTCGCTGTGGACTCAGGATCGAAATATCTCTACGTAGCCAACGCCTCGGCGCTCAATCCCAACGTCTCTACCATAGGCAACATTTCGGGATTTAACATTGACCCTTCCTCGGGAGCGCTCACCCCGATTCCTGGCTCGCCTTTCACAGCCACCCTCGGCAACGGGCCCACGGCACTCGTGGTCGATCCGGGTGGACAGTTTCTCTACGCCGCAACTTCGGGAACGAGTGCGTCGATCTGGGGATTCACTATCGATCCGACCAATGGGCAACTGATCGCAGTTACCGGTTCGCCGTTCAGCGTTTCAGCGGGCGGGTTGTTTGCACTCATCGACCCACTTGGCAACTATCTCTACTTTGGAAGCGCAACCGGCAATGGCGTTGCCTCCTTCACCTATAACTCGTCAACTGGAGTTCCGACAGCGATCGCAGGTTCGCCATTTTCCACAGGTGGTCCGCCGGGAATGATGGTGTTGTCGGAATAGCCGGTAGCGCCTCGGTAGCCAACTCTGTGGAGATCATGGCTGGCCCTTTGGTGGGAAAAAATCGGCACCCGCGTGCCATTTGAAAATTACGGGTTTAGTCATAGCTTTTATAGTTGGCAGTTCTGGGGGAGGGCTGCCCGGGCGTCCTGGATTCGCAAGAATCCGGACGCCCGTTTGATTTTTGGGGATTTGTCGCGAAATACTAGTTTGTCGAGATGGTGAAGTTGACGGTGATGCGGGCCTGGGTTTCAACCGGCTGGCCGTCAAGCACGTAAGGTTTGAAGTGCCATTGCTTGACCGCTTCCCGGGCGGCGGCGGCAAGGATTGCGGGGCCGCTCAAGATTTGAAGATCCTGAATGTTGCCTTCACGCGAGATAAGGGCACGCAAACTGACCGCTCCTTGCACTTTCATTTCACGAGCAAGCAACGGATAACTCGGAGGCACCGAAACCGTCACCGTTTGGGAAGCCTGCGGAGAAACGCGCGCCCGCTCCCCGGCACTGTTGGATGCGCTCAAGATCGGCACGCGAGTAATTGGCGCGGATGCGCCAGGCGCAGCGGCGTTTGCGGCAGAGGCATTCGATGCCGAAGCACCGGGAGCTGAAGCACTGGTCGTTGAAGCGCGCGGCGCAGTCGAATTCTCACCCGTATCGATGTCGACATTAATCGCATTGCTCTTGGCGGGGACTCCCACGCGGCGATTGCCGGCAACCACCTCGACCTCTAGCGGAGGCAGAGTAGCTCGCTCAGTGTTTGCCGCCGTAGGAGCTTGAGGAGCCGCGGGAATCGGAGCCTTAGCCTGCTTGTGTTCATGCCCGGCGCTCGGTGATACGTTCGAAGGGACTGGCGTGACATTCCTTTTGGCTCTGCTGCGGACGGCAGCTTCCGTTGGCGTGTCGGGCGGAAACCAGAAATCCCAGTCTTTGAAGATTACCGCCACTAGCGCTACCAGCAAAATCCCCAGCGCCATTAGCATGCGTTTGCGCTGAACGTCCGCTTCATTCGCAGGAGGCTCGGCGAGCGCCGGCGTCATGCGGTCAAGGTGGTGCTCGGGCGAATCTTCCAACATGTGCATTGAGAAATTCCTTGTAAGTGGGCCCGGGAGAGAGCCACCGACCACAACCAATGCTCAGTAGTATGCCTTCAAGACACAGAATTGCCAAGTAAAGATTGTTGTTCTGGGACGAAAACCCTCGTCGCTCGCCGAATTCGCCGAAGCTCAGGCCTTCCCAGACTTGTAGTTGAGTTTTTCCAGGATGCCGGTCGCGGCATCGAGAATGTCCTTGTCCACTTTCCGATTCGAGGAGATTGCCTCGGCGAGTGGGATGGAAATAATCTTGCTTCCGCGAAGTGCGGCCATCTGGCCGAATTCGCCGCGATGCACCATGTCAATTGCGCCTAATCCGTAACGCGTCGCGAGCACGCGGTCGAAAGCGGTGGGCGTGCCGCCTCGCTGAACGTGGCCAAGTACGACAGATCGAGACTCGAACCCGGTTCGTTTCTCGATTTCCGCGGCCACAGTCTGGCCGATTCCTCCCAGGCGAGGGTGGCCGAATTCATCGCGATCAATAGACGCCCCCTCCCGAGTTGCCAGAGCACCGCCAAATCGCGCTCCCTCGGCGGCAACAACGATGCTGAAATATCTGCCGCGGGCGTGGCGCTGCTTGATCAGTGCTGAAACTTCATCGATATCGAAGGGAACTTCAGGAATAAGGATGACGTGAGCGCCCCCGGCGATTCCGCTGTAGGTGGCGATCCATCCGGCAGAACGGCCCATCACTTCAACCACAATCACTCGATTGTGCGCTTCGGCTGTGGTGTGCACCCGGTCGATAGCGTTGCTGGCTATATTGACCGCAGTGTCGAATCCGAAAGTAAAATCGGTCCCCGCCAAGTCGTTGTCGATAGTCTTGGGAACGCCGACAACTTTGACTCCGTTATCGAATAGTTTCTTGGCGACGGAGAGAGTGTCGTCGCCACCGATGGCAATGAGCGCATCACACCCATTGTTCTTTAAATGTTCGGCGCATTTTTGCAGGCCGCCTTCGTGCTTTGCAGGATTCGTGCGCGAGGTTCGCAAAATCGTGCCACCACGCGGCAATATTCCAGCCACTGCATAGAGGCCCAGGCCCATCGTCTTGTCTTCGAGCAGTCCGCGCCAGCCCTCCATGAAGCCGATGAATTCATCGTTGTACTGGAAGCTGCCCTTGCGCACGATCGCGCGAATAACCGCGTTCAGTCCGGGACAATCGCCTCCGCCCGTCAAGACACCTATCTTCATCACGTGTACCTCAGGAACTCTCGGTTAAGAAATCTGTTTTCGCTTGCCCGCGAACACTTCGTTACGGAATGGCTTCTCTACTCGTAAACCGTTCCTACTCATGAACCGTCTCGAAGATTTTAAAAGATTATCACGTTGGTTTTAGTTGCTTGTGAGTTGCTGCCGTCGTGGACTTAATTGGAGAGCGAATTGGTTGGAAAGAAATCACGGCTTGCGAATCGTGCCTGTTCTCGCACACAATACAACCGTTGAAGATCCCGATAGCATAAACGCCATAAGCATAACCTCATGCCAAAAATTTTGCGGATCGTTCTATGGATCGCCGTCAGCCTCCTCGGTGCCTTTGCGCTCGCGACCATCGCTTTGCATCGCGGTGAGCAGATCAACGCTTTATGGCTGGTAGTCGCAGCGGTCTGTACCTATACGGTTGGTTACCGTTTCTACAGCGGATTTATCGCAGCGAAAATTCTTGCGCTTGATCCATTGCGAGCTACTCCCGCGGAACGGCTTGATAACGGGCGCGACTTCGTTCCCACTAACAAATGGGTTGTCTTCGGTCACCACTTTGCCGCCATTGCCGGCCCAGGGCCACTAGTGGGCCCTGTGCTGGCGGCGCAGTTTGGCTACCTGCCGGGCACGCTTTGGATCATCGCCGGTGCGGTGCTCGGCGGGTGCGTGCAGGATTTCGTAATTCTGGTGTTCTCGATTCGTCGCGACGGCAAGTCGCTTACCGAGATGGCAAAGTCTGAGATCGGACCGATTGCCGGCCTCATCGCTTACGCCGCGGTGATCAGCATCATTGTAATTTTGCTGGGCGCGACCGCCCTGATTGTGGTGAATGCGCTGAAATCGAGTCCATGGGGAACCTTCACCATCGCAATGACGATGCCGATCGCGGTGCTGATGGGCTTTTACCTCCGCCGCATCCGTCCTGGCAAAGTTCTTGAAAGCTCGCTACTTGGCTTCGTGCTCGTCATTGCGGCGATATTCGGAGGGCAGTGGGTTTCGCAGCAGCCCGCGTGGGCGGCAATCTTTACCTTGACTGCGCCTACGCTTGCGATTCTGATCATCGCCTACGGATTTGCAGCGTCTGCGCTTCCGGTCTGGCTCTTGCTCGCGCCACGTGATTACCTGAGCACATTTGTGAAGCTCGGAACGATTGCACTCCTGGCGGCGGGCATCGTCGCGTTCCGCCCATCGCTTCACATGCCGCCGCTGACGCGCTTTGTCGACGGTACCGGACCGGTCTTTGCGGGAACTATGTTTCCCTTCGCTTTCATTACGATCGCTTGTGGCGCGATCAGCGGCTTCCATTCGTTGATCTCGAGTGGGACAACCCCCAAACTGATTCGCCGCGAAACCGAAGCTCGATTCGTCGGATATGGAGGGATGTTGGCGGAGTCGATGGTCGGGATCATGGCGATGATTTCCGCCTGCGTTCTGCAGCCCGGAATTTATTTTGCCATCAACAGCCCGGCGGGAGTCGTAGGCCAGTCACCGGAAACGGCGGCGGCAACGATTAGTTCGTGGGGATTCCCTATCACGGCCGCTCAGATGGCAACCTTCGCGCATGCGGTCGGCGAGCAGACACTTTTTAATCGCACTGGCGGCGCGCCTGCTTTTGCCGTAGGTATGGCGCAGATTTTTTCCAGCACGCTGGGCGGGCAAGCAGTCATGGCGCTCTGGTACCACTTTGCCATTATGTTTGAGGCGCTATTTATTCTGACCATCATTGACGCCGGAACCCGGGTGGGACGCTTCATGCTGCAAGACGCTCTCAGCCATATCTGGAAGCCTTTGGGGCGCACCAGTTGGTATCCATCCATTCTTTTTACGAGCGCACTGATCGTTGCCGCCTGGGGAGGTTTTCTTTGGCAAGGGGTGAAAGACCCACTTGGCGGCATTAATTCTCTGTGGCCGCTTTTTGGCATCTGCAATCAATTGCTGGCTATCGTGGCCCTGTGCATTACCACTACCATCATCGTTAAGATGGCCCGAGTTAAGATGGCCCGAGTAAGCCCCGGCGTGCCCGAAGAGAAGAATGCCTCCGCCTCGCCTGCTCGAACCCAATCCCTCGGCTACGTCTTCATTACGCTCATCCCGCTTTGCTGGCTGGTGGCAGTGACGTTCACCGCCTCCCGGCACAAGGTTCTCGATCCAAACCCGCGCATCGGATTTCTCGCGCACGCGGATCAGCTTGCGAAGGCATCGGCCAATCCCCGCTTGATCTTCAATGATCGTCTCGACGCTGCCGTTACGGGCTTCCTGGTGGTAATGGTGACTATGATTTTGATCGAGTCGGCTGTGGTCTGCGGCCGCATCATCGCAGGCAGTAAGCCAGCAGTGATGAGCGAATCGCCCTACGTCGCAACCAGGCTCGCTTTAGAGGAGCAAGCATGACGATCCCGGGTGGAGCGGGCGCGAGAGCTGGCAACGGTGCGCAAAACGAAAGACGATTTTTTGCCGCAGCTGAGATCGTGTATGTAATCGCTCGCGTGTCGTCTGTCGTTGCCGCCACACTACGCGAAATTTTCGATGAGTCCCCCTACCAGCGATTTCTCAAGCGTAGCGGAATTCCATCGTCATCCGCTGCCTATGCAATGTTTCAACGTGAAAACAATCAGACGAAGGCCCGCAGGCCCAGATGTTGCTGATTCTCCCAAGGGGCCGGAACCGGAATAGCTATCCGGCATTTCGGAGGGCGCCTGCTAAACTCGCCCCATGCGCGTCTTAGGTATCGACTGCGGCACGGAGTACACCGGTTACGGCGTGGTCGACATGGTCTCCGACCCTAAAAATCGGGATCAGCTGGTGTGCATCATCTGCGGCGCCATCAAAGTATCCGCAAAAGACCCTATGCCGACGCGACTCGCGCGCATTTCCGTTGGCCTTGAAGCTCTGATCGCTGAGCATCGTCCCGACCGCGTTGCCATCGAGGACGTTTTTTACGCCACCAACGTGAAATCGGCCTTGAAGCTTGGCCAGGTTCGAGGCGTGGCCATGTTGGCAGCGGCGTCGGCCGGACTCGAGGTCGCGGAATACTCGCCGCTCTCCATTAAATCTGCTGTGGTCGGCTATGGCCGGGCCGAAAAACACCAGGTACAGCAGATGGTGACGCGTCTTTTAAATCTTGCCGAGGTTCCGCAGTCCGCCGATGCCGCTGACGCTTTAGCCATTGCCATCTGCCACTTGCACACGGCCGCTACGGCGGAGCGTCAAGGGCAGACGCCCGTGGCGTCCAAAATGCCAAATATGGCGAACTCGAATGCGACGCGCAAAATGGGCGATGCCGCTGCAAATCACTCCCCAGGCCGAAGGCTGCCCGCGATCTAGCATCGCCCGCCTTTCGTCGCGGAGCCCCACCATCCTCTCCCTGCAAGTTACCGTCGGCCTAGTCCCAAGACCTATTGCCTGGGTCCATTTATCTGCGTGTTGAAAAGCAGCCAAGGCCGATAGATATATTGGCGCGAGTAAAAGCACGCCGGTCGAACCGTGGCGCCTGCTCCAGAAAAAGTCTTTGGGCCAACTTCTCTCGTGGGGTTCTATGAAGATCGCACAGCCAAAGATCGCAGAATCAAAGATGGCAGAATCAAAGATCGCCCAAACAAGGTTAAGAGATATCTGTTTGGCGTTGATCGTTCTTTTGTTCTTTTCCACGTCGTCCAGAGCTGGCAACAAAGCTTCGTGCATCTTTCAAACTTTTCCTGCACCCACGGGCTATACATTAAGTCAGGTGCAGGGAATCGACGACGAGGGCGGAGTAGTCGGGCAAGTTGTGAACAACAAAACCCTGAAGTTTGTGGCATTCAGTCGTTCCGCGAGAGGAGTCATTTCTCTGTACGCCGCACCCCAAGCCTCGAGCACATGGCTTTATGGGCGTACCGCGATCGGGATTGAGAGTGGTTTCTATCAGGACAGCCTGCATCCTGAACAGGTGCACGGCTTTCAAGTGCAGGGCGGCAAGTTCATTTCCATCAATTATCCGAAGACGACAAACACCTGGTTGTTTAGCGTGAATCAATTGGGAGCAGCGGTTGGAAGTTTTAGTTCCAGTGCGGCGCTTGTACGAGGGTTTTTGCTACTCAATGGCGAATACACAATCATCGCCTATCCGGAAGCGCGAACTACTTACGCTCTGGCGGTCAATGACAACAGCGAAGTCATTGGCACCTACGCCGTTGGCCGCGTGAGCAACGGCTTCTTCTGGAAGGATAACGGCTTCACCACAATCAATTATCCGGACTCGAAATTTGGAACAGTACTGACCGGAATCAACAATTCGGGGGTGATTGTCGGCAACCATCTCACGGCCGATCGCGATCTCGGATTCATCGTAGAGAACGGGCAGTTCAAAGACGTCGTCTACCCGACCGCAAACTATGCGACAGTCGGTGGCATCAATAACAACAAAGTAATCTCCGGGCAGATTCATTTACCCGATACGAGCACGATCGGATATACGGCAACGTGCCAGTGACGGGTTGCTAGCTTCCAGCTTTTAGCCGCTAGAGACCAGCAATTCTTTTTCGGCCCCGGTGGAACGATTCTCCGCGCGTTAACGAATGGGCAGCTAGCGAACGCGAAGCTCTTCACCCGCGCTTGACACGAGCGGTCGGCATCGCCAATCATTGCAGCGACCCGATGCATCGTTTATTGACGCTATCTCTTTTCGTTTTCTCCCTACCAATTCTGACGGCGGCGCCGAATGAACTGCCCGTCGTCAGTTTCACGATCGACTTTCCGACTTCGCAACCGGAGCACTACTCGGTGGTAATCCGCGCAGACGGATCTTCTCACTATGAGTCGACCGGACGATTGTCCGCCGATTCCGATGCTACCGACAGCTTCGAGTTTGCCTTCTCCGTGAGCCCGGAAATGCGGCAGAAGATTTTTGAACTGACGGCGAGGGCAAACTACTTTCTGAAGGACGTTGATTCCCATCATAAGAACCTGGCAAACACCGGCAAGAAAACCCTGAGCTACAAAGACTCACGTCGCCAGGGAGAATCAACTTTCAACTACTCGTCCAATTCCGCGGTGCAGGCCTTGACCAACTCCTTCCAGACGCTTTCAGCCACGCTCGAATGCGGTCATCGCCTGCAGTATGACCGGCAATACCAAAAACTGGCTCTCGACGAGGAACTCAAGCGCATGGAGGAGCTTGAACGGCGGAACGAGCTGCCGGAAATCCAGGCGATCCGTCCGATTCTCGAGCAAATCGTCGCCGACGCGTCCGTGGTTAACATTTCTCGCGGACGAGCCGAGCATTTGCTGACGAGCGTTCAAGCCCGCTGAGGTTAAGCGGGAATGAATTCGGCGAAACGTCGTGAGACTGTTTGTTACAAAAAAGATTCATATCAGGTATTGCTTTAGGCGTACCATGAGGCTGAGAACGCCGTCCATGGCGAAGTTTTCCGGGGGTAGTATGACCATTCCGTGCAACGACCAAAAAAAACCATTCAATCTCGGCAGATTGTTGGCAATCTGCGCTGTGTGCGTCGCGGGGTTGCCGGTCACGGCCGCCTGGGCGGATTCCCATGCCCGTATCGTCCGCTTGAGCGACGTGCAGGGCTCTGTGCAGATGAGTCATGGAGCGGGTGAGAAGCTGAGTCGCGCTTTCATCAACCTGCCACTGGTTGAAGGTTCGCATATCAAGACAGGGCCGGACGGCCGCGCCGAGGTGGAATTCGAGGATGGCAGTACACT
>JAYVCW010000109.1:0-11210 GCA_043749775.1 Acidobacteriaceae bacterium
CAAACTCGGATGCACCCGGCGCTTCCAAACTGTTTGCAGTCAGAGTAAAGGGTAGCGCATCGGCTGTGGCGTTCATATCGGATAAACGCTGTAGGGACAAATCCCCTAGTGGCGGCCTGTTTGGGTTGAAACTCAGTACACGACACTCGCAGAAACTAGACCATTCATTTAGCTAGTGGCGGCAGAATCCGAGTCGTTCATTTTTCGGGTTCATTGTTCGTCGTTCATTGTTCGTGGGGGACTTTGATCGGCTCGGACGCGGCTTGCTGCAACTTCTGGTTCAACTGAGGCAGCGCCGTTTGCTTAAATTTTTCCCACTCGGCACCTCGTTTCTTCACCTGCTCACTTGATTCCTTGTAAACCGCGAGGGCTTGCGACGGGACAGCGCGATCTCCGCCCTCGACGACTCGAAGCGCTGAGGCCAAAGCGTCGGCGGCCTCCTGCAATCCCTTTTCGCCGGCGTCGCGTCCGTCGCCAGAAACGATTGCAGTAATCGAAACTTGCGAGTCGCGCAGACTCGAGCCAAGATTGCCCGCGCCAGCAGTCGCTTGATTTGGCTGAGGTGAGTGAATCTCGTCGGTTTGTCCACTAGGATTCGCCTTAGCTTGAGCGCTGGCAAGCTGTTTCTGCACCGAAGCGATCTGTTCGATCACGCGCCGAGCGTTGTGAGTTGCACCGAAAATCTCACGGCCCAACTGCAACTGCTGAGCGAGGTCTTCAGGCTTAGCGGGCGAGCGGGGGTCCATCGTGAGTTTTAGAGGTTGCTCTTGCACCTTGCCATCGACTGTCAAACGCACCTGATAGATTCCGGGCACGGCCTTTGGAGCAAGCGGCGGCCCGTTCTCGTCTTCCTCTTGCTCTTGAATGAGGCCCGCCCATCGCAGATCCCAAACGAAGCGATGCATGCCGGGGCCGGTTGCCGGATCTTGGGGAAGCGTTAGCCAGCGCTCGGCTATGGGGACTGACTTACGCTTTGCCGCGGCTTTTGCCGCCGAATGGGTTTCCGACGAAAACTGGCGAACCAGCTGTTTTTGCGAATCGAAAATTTCCAGTTGAACACTTTTCGCATCGTCAGAAAGCACGTAATCGATGATCGCACCGCTAGACGGGTTATCCGCTGTCGGTTCCTCCGGAGGAAGCGGCGTCCCCGGAAAACTATCGTTGTCGATGCGAACGGCCTCCGCAGGACGAAACAAAAACGGGGCATTCTTTTTCAGTGCTTCATTCATCTCACGTAACGGAGAAACATCGTCTAATATCCAGAACGAACGTCCGTGAGTAGCGATCACCAGGTCGTCGCCGTGAACGTTGAGATCACGCACTGAGGTTGCTGGTAAATTCAGCTGCATCGACTGCCACCGATCACCGTCGTCGAACGAAACGTAGACCCCCAGTTCGGTCCCGGCAAAAAGCAATCCTTTACGCTTCGGATCTTCTCGTACAGCACGCATGAAAGCAGGGGCGGTAATCCCCTCGTTGATTCGCTGCCAAGTAGCGCCGTAGTCGCGCGTGCGATACAGGTAGGGGGCCTGATCATCGAGACGGCTGCGATCGACAGCCGCGTAAGCCACCGCCGGATCGAAATGCGACGCTTCGATCATCGAAATCTTGCTCCAGTCGCTCAATCCCGGAGGCGTGACGTTTTTCCAGTTCTTTCCGTCATCGCGAGTAACGTGGATCAGGCCGGAATCACTACCTGCCCAAATCACTTCTCGCCGAATCGGCGATGCCGCGATCGCGTACACCACTCCGAACCCGGCAGACTTCGCGTTTTCGACCGTCGGTTCCTGTGGTGACGAGCCTTGCGAAGGCGCAGTCTGTTTCTTTTCGTTCTTCGAGACGTGTTTCTGCGCAGAATTTTCGCGATCGTCGTACTTCTGTTCTGATCGAGTCAGATCGGGGCTGATTGTTTCCCAGTGCAATCCGCCATCGATCGTTTTCATGACGTACTGGGTTCCGAGGTAAAGCGCTTTGGGATCGGCGGCCGACGCTGCCAGCACTGGAGTCCACGGCGCTCGATACTTGCGCTTATTAATCTCGGTGCCAAACGACATTGCCGGCCACGGCGTAATGTCCTGGCTAAGTCCGGTTTTTTTGTTAAAGCGCTCGATGGGACCAAAGGTCCCGCTCAAGTAAATAATGTTCGGGTTAGCTGAGTCGACGACGAGGTATCCACTCTCGCTTTCGCCTGCCGTGATCCAGTCGCGTGGCGTGATTCGCGCATGGTCGGTACGACTAACCACGGCCGCGCTGCCGCTATCCTGCTGCGCACCGTAGACGGCGTAGGGAAACTGATTGTCGGTGGTTACGTGATAGAACTGCGCCGTGGGTTGGTTGTACCAGGTGCTCCAGGTTTGTCCGCGATTCAAACTGACGGTTGTTCCCTGATCAGTTCCGAGCACCATGCTCGACGAATTTTTTGGATCGATCCACAACTGGTGATAGTCGTCTCCGCCGGGAGCGCCTCGTAGAACCGAGATAGTTTTCCCGCCATCTTCCGACCGATAAAGGGCGACGTTCGGCATGTAGAGCACGTCGCTGTTTTGCGGATCGACCGTCACCCGATTGAAATACCACGCCCGGCTGGTGAGCCGTGGGTCGGCATTCGCGAGCGTCCAATGATCGCCGCCGTCGTCAGAACGGTAGAGTCCAGATTTTGTTGGCTGAGCTTTGACCGAGATGAGAGCATAAGCGCGGCGTCCATCCGGAGCAACATCAACGCCGACCCTTCCCCAATCACCATCGGGGAGGCCATTGCCTTGCAGATGCGACCAGGTCTTGCCTGCGTCTTGCGAGCGGTACAAGCCCCCTCCAGGACCGTCGATAGGAGCGTATGTGCTCCACGGCGCGCGATGGGTGTGCCACGCTCCAGCAAAAAGAAGAGAAGGCGCAGAACTTGCCATGGCCAGATCGGAGATCCCGATTTCAGGGCCAAGATTCAGAGCCAGCGTCCAATTCGCCCCGCCATCGATCGATTTGTAAACACCGCGCTCGGGATTCGGACCGTAGGCGTGCCCCAAGGCTCCGACGTAAACGACGGATGCATTCTGGGGATCGACAACGATACGGCTGATTTGCCGCGTATCTTCAAGGCCGATGTGTTTCCAGGTTGTGCCGCCATCGCTCGACCTGTACATTCCGATGCCCGAAGAAAGATCGGAGCGGATATCAGTCTCGCCTGTTCCGGCGTAAATAATCTTTGGATCAGAAGGAGCGACGGCGAGAGCGCCGATCGAACCGATGGGCTGGCCATCGAAAATCGGAGTCCATACTGTACCGGCGTCGGTGGTCTTCCATATGCCGCCATTGACCGACCCGAAGTAGAAAGTCGCAGGATCGCCGGGAATTCCGGCAACCGCGACGACGCGGCCTCCACGAAACGGGCCGATCATTCGCCACTTGAGATCGCCCATCAGCGCGGGAGATACGGTTTGCGCTATTAATGCCGCGGTCGGAATCAGGTAAACGATAAAAGCAAACAAGCGGACGCAATGGGAATGGAATATGCGCAATCTGTCGCCTCGTGGTTTGAATTTTGTGACGCGTCTTCTTTATAGCGATTGAGTCGAGATTTTACGCCAGCACGGTCGCGAATGTAACTTGCCGCTTCATTCATCCACGATGTCTAATGTTGCATGCGTCTAGACGATGCTGCCGTTCTTGCTATCATCCTGCTCGTCATGGTGGTGGGGCTGCTGTTGCTACTGCACCGCACTCGCCTTGGCTCGCTGGTACACGAGCAAATTCCGGACCGCCCTCGCCGCCGGCTTTTTCTCGCTTCTGTAAGCTTCTTCCTGACTTTCGCCATCGTCCGGGGCATGGTTTATTGCATACGGCACCAGATACCGCCATTCCATTACATCGAGATGGGCGGACGTCATATCCACCACCTGGTCATTGGGATTTTACTTTTGCTGGGCGTGGGCTATGGATGGTTATCTGAGTTTGGCACGGGCGCTGATGTGTCCTCACGCTTCGCCAGCACAATCATGTCAATTCTCTACGGCGTAGGATCGGCGCTCACACTCGATGAGTTTGCGCTTTGGCTCAACTTGAAAGATGTCTATTTTGTGCGCGAGGGCCGCTCAAGCATTGACGCAATCATTCTTTTCGGGGCGCTATTGGCGATTGGCGGTTGGGGGGCTCCTTTGTTCTCGGGAACGGCGAAGGGGTCAGCTGACAAAAGTACATGAGCGCGGAGCGAAATCCAGATTTCGATTTGCTTGTTCGGGGTGACAAGGCCCGCTTCATTCGGGATGACAAGGTTGAAGTGATTCCAAATTCCCGATCCATCGAAGGAAAAGGATGCAGTGGTAGTATTTTCCCTGGCGAAACGATTTTCGCGCACCGGCCCACGCAATGACCCAGTCCGCCCGCTCAGTCGCCTCTCCTAGAGTAGTCAGCATCTCTGATCTTCGTGCCATCGCCAAGCGGCGTGTGCCTAGTTCGGTCTTCGATTATCTCGATGGCGGTGCCGAGGGCGAAATCACTCTGCGAGAAAACTGTCGCGTGTACGAAGATGTAACTTTCCGACCACGCCATGCGGTTGGATTCGTCGAGTGTCCGCTGCGCACACGCGTTCTCGGCTTCGATCTCGCTCTGCCCTTTCTTCTCGCCCCGGTTGGATATAGCCGCCTGATGCACCCGGCAGGGGAAGTGGCAGCGGCCCGAGCGGCTGGGAACGCGGGAACGGCCTACATTCTTTCCACGATTTCGGGACACAAGCTCGAAGACGTGAAGGCCGCCTCGAAAGGCCCTGTTTTTTACCAGCTCTATTTAATGGGAGGTCGCGGCGCTGCTGAAGCGGTGATTGACCGTGCTCGCGTCGCCAAATTCTCAGCCTTGGTCGTGACGATTGACACGCCTGTCTCCGGCATTCGCGAGCGTGATTTTCGCAACGGAATGAAAGAATTGGTAAGCGGTAGCACGCTCGAGAAAATTCCGTATCTGCCACAAATTCTCGCCCACCCCGGCTGGCTGATGGACTATTTGCGAGACGGTGGAACGCCGCCACTTCCGAACGTGGTCGTTCCGGGCAAAGGCCAAATGCCGCTTGTCGACATCACAGCCGCCCTCGCCGCTTCGACGGTAACTTGGAGCGATCTCAGATGGATACGCGAACAGTGGCGTGGCCCGATCGTCGTGAAGGGAGTCCTGACCGCAGATGACGCGCGGCGTTCAGTGGATGAGGGCGCGGCCGCAATTTCCGTTTCGAATCATGGGGGGCGTCAACTCGATTGCGTCGAGGCATCGTTGCGCGCATTGCCCGAAGTAGTCAAAGCAGTGCACGGCCAAACTGAAATTTTGATGGACGGTGGGATTCGCCGAGGTAGCGACATCATTAAAGCCCTTTGCCTGGGCGCGCGCGCTGTTCTGTGCGGACGCGCATATGCCTATGGGCTCGCTGCTGCCGGAGAGGCTGGCGTCAATCGTGCAATCGAGATCCTGCGCACCGATCTCGACCGGTCACTACGACTTATTGGCTGCCCCAGCGTACAACAACTCGATCGCTCTTATGTGAATGTGCCAGCCAATTGGGGTGCCGACTGACGTCCAGCTAAGCACGTCCAGCTAAGCTGCTGGGCTTTTGTGCACCAGGACTACGTGCCTTTCGAATGCACTCATCAGTTGCTGCTGGAAGTCAAGGCGCTCAGGACGATGCTGGTTCGACACTGCCGTGAAGGATTTGTCCGGGCAGTTGGAGCAACATGCCTCCACCGGGATATCGGCCAGCCATTTGGTCACACGAAGCGTTGGATTCTTCATGGCAATCCCTTGAAAACGATGAGCGCTCAGGTTGTTCGTGAGCGCCCATTCAATCTTTGAGCTGACTTTTCGCTACGCGGAATGCCGCTGTTTGAATTCGTCGATCTTTTCATTGACTTTGTTTTTTGCATTGTCGATCGACTGGCTTGCTTTGTTGCGGTTTGCATCTGCGCTGCGATTTAGTTCATCGCGGTGAGACTCAGCCGCGGTATTCGCGGCATCTTTGGCGTTACCCCACGTCTCTTTAGCTGCGCCCTTTGCTTGCTCGGCAATGCCCTTGTCCGCTAGCTTCTCGCTGTGAACGGCTTCGCCTACACCCTGCTTCACTTTTCCCATACCCTGATCGAACTTGCCCTCAACTTGATCCTTATTCATGAGTTCGCTCCTTGGTGTTCAAAGTTCGTGTTCAAAGTTCGAATTGCGGCTGCGAGGAAGTTCTGACATCTCGTGAACCGCTAAATAAAGGCTAAACTTTGAGCCTCCCTGGGCAAATAGGGGAAATACCGTATTAGAATCGCGCCTACACATCAGGGAGTAAATCGGGGGTAAGTTGAGGCTGGTAATCAAAAGGGATAAGGAATGACGGCAGCGGTTGGCCCAAAAATCAAGTTGCAGTACTTCGCCGATACACTCAGCGAAATCGTATCGACCATCCGCACCCTGGTTGAAATTGAGTCGCCGAGCGATAACAAATCGGCGGTCGACCGGCTATCGGGCGTTGTAGCGGACAAATTTTCTGCCGTCGGTGGGAAGGTGAGAATTCATCAATCTAACGAGTTTGGCAATCATCTGCAGATTGATTTCACGAGCCAAGTGAGCGCCAAGCCAGTCTTGCTTCTGGGACACTACGACACCGTCTATCCTGTCGGGACATTGAATACGATGCCCTGTCGCGACGATGCGGACAAGTTATTGGGGCCCGGCGTCCTCGACATGAAATCGGGCATCGCGTTGATGATTCACGCAATTCGTGGCCTTCAGGAATGGAATGGCGAATTGCCGCGGCCGGTATCGGTCTTGCTGGTGTCTGACGAAGAAGTAGGCAGCGCCTCATCGCGACCGATTACGGAAGATTTAGCAAAAAAAGCGACGGCGGTACTCGTACTGGAGGCTCCCTACGGACTGCACGGTGCCTTGAAGACCAGGCGAAAAGGCGTAGGTGAGTATCTGATTAAGGTGACCGGCAACGCCGCGCACTCCGGTCTCGATTTCGAAAAGGGTGCCAATGCGATTGTCGAGTTGGCGCGACAGATCGAGAAGATCGCGGGCTTTACGGATTTGGACAAGGGATTGACACTGAACGTCGGAAGGGTCAGTGGCGGTTCTCGGACGAATGTTGTGCCAGCAGAGGCTGCGGCGCAAGTTGACGTTCGCATCGCGCGCATGAAAGATGCCGCCGAAGTCGAGAAAAAGATGTACGGGCTGCGCGTCGTTAACCGCAAATGCAAAATCGAGGTTAGTGGAGGCATGAATCGTCCCCCCATGGAACGAACGATCGGCGTGGCTGCGCTCTATAAGAAAGCGGCGAGCATTGCCCATGATCTGGGATGGAAACTGGAAGAGGCTGCGGTCGGCGGTGGATCCGATGGCAACTTTACAGCCGCGCTGGGCATTCCGACGTTGGACGGACTGGGAGGCGTTGGCGACGGAGCCCATGCTATCCACGAATACATTTTGATCTCGGAACTGCCGCGCCGCGCTGCTTTGTTGGCGGGACTGATCGAGAAGGCATAAGATTGCGACACTGGCTAGGACGCACGCTATGGTGCCAGCCGTTTTGACCCAAGGGGTAAGGCTGACTAGAATTTGAAATACGGTAGTCCGCCGGGGAAGACCGACGGGGGAGGCATTATGGGTGAGGGAATTTTTCAGCCGCTGCACATCTTGTTGATTATCGGAATCGCGCTACTTCTATTTGGTCCAAGCAAGTTTGCCGACTTAGGGAAGGGATTGGGCGAGGGTATCAAAAATTTCAAGTCTTCGATGAAGGAAGAGGAAAAAAAGAAAGACGACGCTCCGAAGCCGCCCAGCGCGTAGTGGTGAGTCTCCTCCGAGATAGAAGCGTCGTCTGCTGTCAAAAACGCGCTTCGTCGTTTAACGTTGCCTCGTTCAGCTGTTGGCAGATCTGCCCGCTGAATTTCGAATAGGTCCCCCACTTGGCTCAGGTCGACCAGTCATTTTTTGAGGATTGGCGTTTGAGGAAAGCGATCAGGCTGGGCGAGCCGATAGGGAATTGAACGCCGACTCGTGGGCTCTCAGCAGACGCCAAACAAGCGCCACCGGTAGTCCAACTACATTGCTGTAATCCCCTTCAATGCGCGGAATCCACCGCGAGGCGATGCCTTGAATCGCGTACGCGCCTGCTTTATCCATGGGCTCGCCGGTTGCAATGTAGTCGGAGATTTCGCGATCGGTTATCGCAATCATCGTTACCAGTGTCGTTTCGCTCGCGACGCAAGACTTTTCACCAGCGACAACACAGACCCCTGTGATGACCTGATGTTCTCGGCCAGAAAGCATTCTTAACATGCGCGCGGCGTCGGCCTTATCGACAGGCTTACCGAGAATTTCGTTATCGACGGTGACAACCGTGTCGGCTCCAAGCACGCAATCTGTAGGACGAACCTGGCGAGCGACAGCAACAGCTTTTTCGCGCGCCAGGCGCTCGGCGCAGCCTTTCGCGGATTCTCCGGGTAACGGGTCTTCGTCGATGTCGGCGGGGAGCACTTTGCAAGGGATTCCCGCGCCCCGCAGTAATTCCAGGCGGCGAGGTGAGGCGGAGGCGAGGAAAAACATAGCGCAACTCAGCGAAAAAATATCTAAGGTGTGACTCTTTCTACTTTTCTGAATTGGTCACTCTTAAAACCCCAGATACCGTTAGCATTGGCCTTTACTCCAGCGCTTCCGGCTCGATCGAAATATTCGTCTCGCCCCTGGCCCGTTTCTCCCAATATTTCTTGACCCATGCTTCGTAGCTTTTACCGGCGGCCGTGTCTCGTCCGGTGAAAGCGATGGCGGCAATTTCGGAGTAAGGGATGGCGGGGCGTTGGTTGCTGCTTGCAAGCATCAATCTCACAATGGAGGTTGCCAGCGTCGGACCGATGCGGCGGTCGAAAAGGTATCCGGTAGTTTGTGACTGATCTTTGCGTGTAATGGTCACGTCGCCGCGATAATCGAAGGCTTTTTCGATCACTGCGCGGATGTCGGCTTCGGTAGCGAGTTGCGGAATCCAACCCTGGAGATTTTCGCGCTCGAAGCCAGGAACAACTTCCAGTTCATCCGTGACCTGCGGTTCCGCATCGTGCGCGGAATCAGCTAGGCTTTGACCCTGGCCGCTGTGCGGCAGCGTTCCGTCGTGGCCGTGTTCCCGTCCGCTCATTGCCGTCCGCTCATTGCCTGAAGCTCACACGTGACTTAAAGCTCATACTCGCGCTTCTTCAGATGCCCGGGTCGCCGGGTCAATCTGTACCAGCGGATTGTAAGAGTGCACCGGCCGCACATCGCGATCTAAATCACGCAGCGCAGCTTTGTCTCGATAGAGCGAAAAGGTCGCCTTAACCGTGTCGGCGAATCCGCGCAGCGAACCGAAAGTATCGTCGACCGAAGTTGGCTCGTACCCGCAATGCACCATGCAATTCGCACATTGCGGATTGCCCGACTCGGTGCCGTAGCTTGCCCACTCCGTCGTTTCCATCAACTCTTTGTACGACTCGGCGTAGCCGTCCTGAAGCAGATAGCAGGGCTTCTGCCATCCGAAAATGTTGTAGGTCGGCATACCCCAAGGCGTGCACTTGTAGTTGCGCTTGCCCATCAGATATTCGAGAAACAGCGGCGACTGGTTGAAACGCCAGCTGCGCTTGCGATTTGAAAGCATGGTGCGAAACAGGCGGCGCGTGCGAGCTCGCCCCATGAAGTGCTTCTGGTCGGGAGCCTTGTCGTAGGAATATCCCGGCGAGACCATCATGCTCTCGACGCCAACTTCCATCATCTCGTCGAAAAAAGTGCGGACGCTGTTGGGATCGGCGCCGTCAAAGAGAGTGGTATTCGTAGTCACGCGGAAGCCGGCGTCAATCGCGGCTCGAATGCCGTCCAAAGCGAGCTCATATCCACCCTCGCGGCACACCGAAAAATCGTGATGCTCTTTCTGTCCGTCGACATGCACCGAGAAACTCAGATACTTGCTCGGTTTGAACAGGTGCAGCTTTTCTTTCAATAGCAGTGCGTTCGTGCAGAGATAAATATATTTCTTGCGCGCGACCAGCCCTTCGACGATCTCCGCAATCTGCGGATGCATCAGCGGCTCGCCGCCGGGGATCGACACCATCGGCGTTCCGCATTCGTCGACCGCCTTGAAGCAATCTTCGGGCGACAGATCTTTTTTTAGAATGTGGGCCGGATATTGAATCTTGCCGCAGCCGGCGCACGCCAGATTGCAGCGGAACAACGGCTCGAGCATGAGCACCAGCGGGTAGCGCTTGCGTCCGGCCAGCTTTTGGCGCAGAACGTAGGTCGCAACCGTCCACATTTGGGATACGGGAACTGCCATTATTCCTCCGGAGAAGTGTGTCCTATTATCATACCGGATTCGATGCGTGAGATCGACGGAACAGGGGTATCTCGTTGATTACATTGCTGGAAGTTCAATGAACATGCCGCATAAAAGTGGCCGCTAATCCGACCTCCGCAGTCCCGGCGGCACCGCGAGACGGTGCGGGTGATAACTTGTTCTAAATCTTCTGCAGCCGTTGCACGTCATGCACGCCGGGAATTTGCCGCACCCCATCCATAATTTTTTGTAAGTGCTTGAGATCCGCGATCTCAAGGACGACATCAACATTGGCCTGCCCGTTCTGGCTGCGCGCCTCGATGTTGCGAATGTTGGTGTGGGTATCGCTGATGACGGCGGTAATCTGCTTGAGCATGCCGAAGCGGTCATCGCAGAGCAAAGTGATTTTCACCGGATAGGAAATCGGCTGCCCGTCTTTGTCTCCGGCCCAGAGCACGTCGATTTTGCGCTCCGGCTCATAGAGGAGGTTCGTGACGTTTGGACAACTGGCGGAATGCACAGCCACGCCTTTGCCGCGAGTCACATACCCTACGATCGATTCACCGCGAATTGGATTGCAGCAGCGGGCGCGATAGACGAGCAGGTCGCCATGGCCGCGGACAACGATGGCGTTGCTGTCGCCTCCAAAAACGCGGCGCACCACGCTGGTGAAGACTTGCGAGGCGGCTTGCTCCTCCGTGTCGGACATCGGTTTCGCGGCGGCGGGCGCAAACTTCGCGAGCACCTGCCGCGCGGAATATTTGCCGTAGCCGATGCCGGCCATCAGGTCGTCGGCGCGCCCGAGGCCGTATTCTGAGGCGGCACGCTGCAGGTCGGCGTCTTTAATCTCCTTCAGCGAAATTCTGTACTTGCGTGCTTCTTTTTCGATCAGCTTCTT
>JAYVCW010000110.1:0-5538 GCA_043749775.1 Acidobacteriaceae bacterium
GACTTTGCTGGCGCTCGAGTATTCCAACTACGAAATTATCGCGGTCAATGATCGCTCGACCGATGCCACGGGACGCATCATAGACGAAGTTCGCGAGCATCTTTACGATGACGAGGCCGCGTCCGTTGTTAACCCCGTTGTTAATCCCATTGTTGATCCCGTTGTCAACCCTGCTCCGCTTGGGGCGACGAGGAGTGGAATCCCTGCGCGTTTGCAGGTCATTCATATTTCTGATTTGCCTACTGGTTGGCTCGGCAAAACGCACGCCATGTGGAGGGCAGCGACGGCTGCGACCGGCGACTGGCTGCTCTTCACCGATGCCGATGTGCTATTCAAACCGGATACCCTGCGCCGCGCGCTAGCCTACGCCGACACTGAACGCGCCGATCACGTCGTTCTTTTCCCTCGCATGATCATGAAGCGAGCGGGGGAAAGAATGATGATCGCTTTCTTTCAGGCGCTTTTTGTTTTTGGACACCGTCCGTGGAAGGTGGCTGACCCGAAGGCGCGAGACCACATGGGCGTCGGCGCTTTCAATATGGTGCGGCGGTCAGCCTATGAGGCGATAGGCAGCTATGAGGCCCTCCGCATGGAGGTGCTCGATGACATGAAGCTCGGCAAAGTTATAAAGAACGCCGGGTTCCGGCAGCGGTGTGTTTTTGGAGAAGATTTAATTTCTCTTCGATGGGCGAAGGGGGCCTTTGGAATCGTCAATAACTTAACCAAGAATTTTTTTGCCGTTCTCTCTTTTCAATGGTGGAGAACTATCGCTACCATCGTCGCCCTCGGCTTTCTGAATCTCGGCCCTTTTGTCGGCGTGCTCGTGACTCACGGATGGGCGCGCGTTCCTTACGCCGCAGCTCTGTTTTCAATATTCGCGATTTATTACGGGATGTCCCAGCGGTCGGCGATACCGCCATACTATTGTTTGCTCCACCCCGCGAGCACAGCCTTGTTCATCTACACGCTCGCGAAGTCCATGTATCACGCCCTTTCGAACGATGGCATTGTTTGGCGTGGGACGAAGTATCCGCTGGACGAATTAAGAAAAGGCCTGGTGTAACCTTTTGTGGTTCGTTTATTATGGTTCGGTTGGATCTTCGATGGAAATCGGCTCGCCCTGCCTTTTAGCCTTTCTTCTCGATGCCTTGGCCCTCCTGATGCTGCCTGCTCTGCCGTGGCCGACTTTTTCTACGTCGTACTCGGTCGGGACGCGCGGGATCACAACGTAGGCGCTTTCGCCCAGTTGTTGCGTATGCTTTAGAACGATTTCAGCGCGGCCATCGTGCTGCTGAATCGTTCCCATAATTTCAACTTGCCGCCCTTCGAGGAGATGGATGTCGCCCATCTTCTTAAGGTCGGTGGAAAAAACGACGGCGGAAAATGGGCAGGCCTTTTTGTCCCGGCAGAAAGTAAGAGAGGTAGTTCCTTTTTCACCTTCTTCTACGCCCATCACCGTTCCTGTGATACAGCGCTCCGACCCGACGTAGTTGCTTGCCTCGGAGACAGACAGGCAGGGAAATGGAGCCGTCTTGCGGGCATTGCCAATTACGCTAAGAGCAAGAATCGCGAGCACTGATAGTGAAATTAGCCGACTCATCCCGACTCCATTCCGAATGCAATTTCATTGTAGGAGTGAATGTCGAGTGGCTGACAGAATCGCAGGGAAAATTCTTGCGGCTGGTTCCCAAAAGCGAACCTTAAAGGAAGCCATCAGCTTGCTATGGCGCCAGCGGAGAGAATTGGCGCAACCAACTCCACAGCCAGTGACAAGAACTCTTCCTGCGGAACGCGTTTCGGATTGTTTGACCACTCTTTCGCGGCACCATAGATCGCCCAACTTGCGGTAGCCGCGATGACTTCCGCTGGGGCTCGCCGCTTTATTGGGTGCCGCTGAAATCCTTCTAAAAGCAGAAGGCGTATCTGATCGATGACGGTGACCTGAAGAAAAGGCCCAATCTGATGCTGTTTCGCCGAGAGAGTAGGCTGAAAGTCGACCAAAAAGTCGCATACAGCGAGGATGATTGCGCGAAAGGCCGACGGGCAGGTCCCATCGAATTCTACGTTCCGCTGTGTTAAGAGGTGCAGGAAACGAACGCGGATCATCTCCTCCAAAAGCGCAAACTTGTCCGGGTAATGCGCATAGAAAGTGGCGCGATTAAGCGTTGCTCGCTCCGTAATATCCTGGACAGAGATGTCCTCAAAGTCTTTATTGTCTAGGAGATGCTGAAGGGCATCCTGCAACAGCTGGCGAGTCCTGCGAATTCGAGGATCAAGTTTTTCGCACTCCTGTTGCAGCATCCTAAGCTCCTTACCGAGTATCATACCACCCAACACATGCTCGGATAAGCAACTGATATATATTATGCAGCGTATGTCGTTTTACGGCATCTGATCAGTTGGAGGAAATCATAATGCCAACACTGATCCAGTTCGATTCTAGTCCGATGGGCACAAACTCTATTTCACGCAAACTCACGGAGAGTTTCGCCAATACCTGGCTGCAATCCCACCCCGGCGGCAAAATAATTCGGCGAGACCTCACGGCGCCCGAGATCGCTCCGGTAAATGCGTTGTGGGTGACCTCCGCGCACACGCCGGAAGCCTCGAGGACCGACAGCCAGCGCCGATCGTTGGCGCTCTCAGACGCGCTGATTGCCGAATTGCAGGAAGGCGACGAGTACGTCTTCGGCGTTCCAATGCACAATTTTGGTATCCCGTCGACGCTCAAGCTCTGGATCGATCAGGTGGTACGCGCGGGTAAGACATTTTCATACACCGAAAATGGTCCCGTCGGATTGTTGAGCGGCAAGAAGGCCACGGTGCTGTTCGCCAGCGGCGGCGTCTATGAGCCCGGTTCGGCATATGCGGCCCTCAATTTCTTGGAGCCATACCTGCGAACCGTGTTTGGCTTTATCGGTCTCACCGACCTGACGGTGATTTCAGCCGAGGGTACTGCCCAACTCATGTCTGGCAAGGTCGACGCGAACACGTTCCTCGTCCCCACACTTGAAAAAGTTAACCTGCAAGCGAGTCGTTGATAACAAAATTCTGAGACCGGAAGGAGCACCAAAATGAAAATAGTTTCGCTCGTCGCACGTTTATTGCTTGGCCTGATTTTTCTGGTATTTGGGCTGAACGGTTTTTTACACTTCATTCCTATGCCGCCACCAACTGGAGTCGCGGGGCAATTCTATGCTTCCTTGTTCGCAAGTCACTACTGGGTGCTGATTTTTGGAGTCCAAACGATTGGCGGCCTGTTGTTGCTCGCAAGTCGGTTCGTTCCGCTTGCCTTGGTGAGCCTGGCAGCGGTAATCGCCAACATTCTCGCCTTTCATATCGCAATGGCGCCGGAAGGCCTGCCGATGGCCATTGTCGTCGCGATACTTTGGATCTTGGTCGCGATCAGAAACAAGGAATATCTTGCTCCGATTTTTGTTCCGCGGACTAATGAGCCTGCTGCAAGAGCGTAAAAATTTGCCGGCGATCTCCTGCGATCGGAGAGGGCAGCAGGAGCTTATCGGAGCATTCCGAATCGTTGATGGCAATTTGCCACCCGTGCAGTGGTTTTGGTCGCGTGTGAGTGAGCGGGCCGAGGAGTGATGCACGCGGACAGGAAGGAGAGGCGCCGACCGGCAGATTTTTACTGCGAACCGGGGGAGGCAGCCGCGCGGAAGTTTTTCATTCCGCGCCGGCAATGCGCTCGCAATGCATTGAGTTATTTGGAGAAAGACTTTACTGCCGTGGCTTCGTCGTCTTTGACGTCGAACACGGTGTAGAGCTTTGTGATCTGCAGAAGGTCGTGAACTTTCTTTGTAAGCTTCAGCAATTTGAGTTCGCCACCCTGATTCTTGGCGGTGGTGAAGGCGCTGACTAATTCGCCGATGCCTGAGCTATCGATGTAGTTCACATCGCCGAGGTTAAGCAGAATTTTTTTCTGGCCTTTGGAAAGCAGATCGCGCACGGTCTCGCGCAGAACGACGCTGCCTTCGCCGAGCGTGATTCGGCCGCTGAGATCGACAATTGTGACACCATCCACCTGACGAGTACTGGACTTCATGCTCACTGGGAAGCCTCCTTGGAATCCGCGGCATTGCCGTGGACGTGCTTGGTCATTTTAAGTTCGGTGCCCGTCGCGGAAGGGTGAATTTCCACCACATCCATAAACGAGCGTATGAGAAAAATTCCTCGGCCTGAAGTCTTCATCAAGTTGTCGGGCGCCAGCGGATCGGGGATCTTCATTTCGTCCAACCCTTTTCCCTGGTCCCGAATCACGATCACTAAATCTTTCGCCGAGCGCTCAAACTCGATTGTGACTTTTTTATTCGGGTCATACGCGTTGCCGTGCAAGACCGCATTCACCGCAGCCTCACGAACTGCCATGGAGATCTTCATGATCTCCTCCTCGTCAAAACCGGCCTCGGTGGCGATACGGGTGGCTGTTTCTTCGGCGTTGTTCACCGTCTCCAGCGTCGAATCGAGCGTATAGGAGACCCGGTTGGCGTTCATAGAGCGAAACGTTTTCTCTCGGCCTTTGCCTCGCTCGTAGGTTCTTCCCCGGGCACTTCGTGCCGGCCCGATGCGGCTGACGGGCGAATTGAGAGTTTGCCTGTAGGTCTCGGAAAAGTCAACGTGATACCCGAGGTTGTCCTTCCAACCCAGACAAAGCGGCCACATTTCATTGTGCACTTGCACTGCGCACGGCTGCGAAGAATCGCTTTAGCTTGGTCGCATCCAGCTTGCCCTCGGTGCGCACGCCCGAACACAGATCGAGCCCGTACGGGCCCACCTCGTGAATTGCCTGGCCTACGTTCTCCGGCGTGAGTCCTCCAGCCAGAAACAACGGGATGCCGATGCGTTCCCGGATCGCACGACTGAGGGTCCAATCATGTGCTCTGCCGGTGCCCCCTAATTCCTTGACCGCGAGTTTCTGGTTGCCGGAGTCGAGCAGGATCGCGTCCCCGTGCGGTGCCACCCGCGCGGCCTCCTCGATCGAGTCGGGACCGGCCACGTGGACGACCTGAACCACCGAAATGCCAGGCAAAGCATCCCTCAACTGGCGATGCGTCCCGTGAGTGAGATGGTCGCAGATCTGGATGGTGTTGGTCCGGCAGAAGCGCTGTTGCCGGATGATGTCGGCAACTCTTTGCCGCGAAGTCAGCAGAAATGTTCCGATCGCAGGTGGAACGGTCGCGGCAATCTCCGCGATAAGCGCATCGCTGATGACGCCCGGTCCACTCGGCATGTTTGAAACCAGGCCCAGCGCGGATGCGCCACACTGGATGGCCAGAGCCGCTTCGTCAATACTGCCGATGCAGCAAATTTTTACTCGTGGTGTAAGCGTTGGTTTCATGGGATTTTCCCCGTGATCCTCTGTGTCCCCCGTGGTAAAAGCCTTTTGAAACCACAGGGGACACAGAGGTACGCAGGGTAGAACAACGAGTTGTCAGAATCCTACTCGCCGTAAGGAACCCAGATGTTCTTCACCTGGATCGCGTGTTCAAGAAACCAGCGGCCCTCGGCCAGTTTCGGGTTGAA
>JAYVCW010000111.1:0-5292 GCA_043749775.1 Acidobacteriaceae bacterium
GCGACTTCTTTCTTCACCGCGGCTTCGATCTGTTCGCGGAGCTGCCTGCGATCTACCTCAGCAACCGCCTCCGGAAAATTCTTCAGGGGATGGCAAAACGGGCTTTTGTCGAGCGCATCGTCGGCAATTTCTTGCGCCTGGGTTGAAACCTTCTCCAACAAGAACTTGGGCGGCATCAGATGGTCGCGCCGACCGCTTCTCATCTGGTCCATTCCCTGATCAAGCGCGCGCGGAATCTGATGGAGCCGCGAAATATAGTCCTGATAATCCTTCACACTGCGAAAGGGTGAATCGAAGGGCAAGCCAGCGTAGCCAAGATGAATGCCGTCAAACTGCGTCGCCGGCATCTCCCAGCTTTTAAATTTTGCGGAGTCGAGAGTGAGTCGCAGACTGCGCACCATCAAGTCGCGATTGATTTTGTCCGCCTCCGGAAACCCAGCCACGTCAATTTTCTCGAAGCGAGCGAGCGATTGGCGAGAGTGCTCGAGATCGTCGGCCACCGCCTTGTCGGAAAAATCGCTGATGCGGTCGTTGTACCGGTTGTCGCCGACACGGGTCGCCAGCTCCGGTTGCGTCCGCAGCGTATACTCCCACTCCTCGGCGAGCAAGCGATTGAGTTCGGACCGCCGGGAATCGAGGCTCTGCTCCGCGGCATGGGCGAAAAGCGGGAACAGAAAGGCGAACCCGAGAGAGACCACCAGAGGAAGATTTCGCAAGTTGCAACCTCAAAAACTCAATTGAATTGCGGCGTTAAAAATAGCAGAAAAACGCCGTCGCTGAACTTTTGGCTGCCGGTTTTTGTCAAAGCGCTGCCGGTTTTCGTCATACCAACGTCAAGTTCGGTACCGCCTGAACTCAGCGAAGCGAGCCTGTTGGAGTGCAAACCTCTGCATGGGAGGGGGTATCTTTGAGGTAACAACCAAGCGATTACCGAGGTTCGTGTCCCTTATAGCATTAAGCATTAAGACTAATTTAATCAGTACGTTAAGAAGAGTTTGCTGTTAATAAAGAGCTTACACTTTCAACTTGATTAAAAATCTATAAACCGCCTATTATCGGACAGTTGCAGCGGACCTGCGCCGATCCCTGGGGATTTGGCGACCCTCTTGCATCTTAAATACGCAGCCGATCTAGACAATTTGGCCGGGAAGTTTCGGCTAAGTCACTATTTCAGCGAGAGATAACCGGGGATATCACTAGTGAAGTTCAGGGCTTGCCTTCTTCGTCTTTCATATTTAGTTGCAGTATCGATCTTGCTTGAGGCGACCGGCATCGCAGCCAGCGTCAATCCTCCAGGGCTGACGCGTCACACGAAGACCCGGAAGGTCACCGAAAATCAACATGCCCGTCGGCGCATGCGCACGCTAGCCCGCAGCCGCGCGTCCCGATCACACTTTGCGGCTACCCCAGCATCAACTCCGACCGCTGCCCACATGCTAGCCAAGGGAAGCCATCGTCATCGTTACTCTGAGCGGTTTTACACCAGTTCGTTCGCGACCGACATAACAGAAGGTGACTTGACCGGGGGAGAAGATCCGGTCGTCCGCGCGGCCGCTATCGAAGCGCTTGGCAACATGAATGGCACCGTAGTCGCGATCGAACCAACCAGCGGACGCATCCTTGCCATGGTCAACCAGAAGCTCGCGCTCTCTGGCGGAGCGCAACCGTGCTCAACCATTAAGCTTTCTGTCGCTCTGGCGGCCCTTACCGAAGGCGCAATTGCCGAAGATACGCAAGTCGCGCTCGGCAGCGGCGGGCGTATGAACCTGACCACCGCTCTTGCGAAATCGAACAACGCTTACTTTGAAGCTGTCGGCCTCAAGCTTGGCTTTGAGAAGGTGAGCTATTACGCCCACCAGTTTGGGCTCGGGGAACTTGCGGGCTACCACATTCTGGGCGAGCAGCTCGGCACTTATCCCGAGGCGGAAATTTCTTCGAAACTCGGTGGCGTAAGCAAGATGTGCTCATTCGGCGAAGGCATCTCCATGACCCCGCTCCAACTGGGGGCCCTGGTAACCGCTATCTCGAACGGCGGCACGCTCTATTACCTGCAGCATCCGACGAATCCGGTTGAAGTCACGAACTTCACGCCGCGCGTGAAACGCCAGCTGAATATAGGCCCCGTGCTCCCGGAGCTCTCAGATGGGATGGCTGGAGCAGTCGAATACGGCACCGCTCGCAAACTCCGTCTGAACTTTAACGAGGAAGCGATTCTCGGCAAGACCGGAACCTGTTCCCATGGGGGTACCCGCTACGGATGGTTCGCCTCCTACGCCAATACCGATAAGGGCCGCATCGTGACCGTGGTCTTTATTCAAGGTGGACGCCCGTCGTTCGGCCCGAAAGCAGCTGAGATTGCCGGCCGCATGTATCGCAGCCTTTACGATCACAACTTTTTCCTGGCAGGGGCAAACGGGATAAGGGCGAGCTCGGGTCTCCAGAAGCTTAACGTTCCCTCCACCCGGTAATAGCTTTTTCTCCGCCCGACTTGCGCCCTACACCGCACCGCCCTCGTTGAGAGCGGTTTGCTTCGGTGACCATCGACACTCCCGGCTCCAGTTGGCACTCGCGGATCGCTTCAGGATTGTTCGATAATTGAGCCATGCATCCGCCTACTGCCGCGGCCACAGCACAGCGTATGGAGGCTCCGCCGACGACTGCAAGCAATGCGTTTCAGTCGCCTGCATTCCGGACCCTGCTCGGCTGCCTGCTTCTGGCCGCTGCGGTGTTGGCATGCTACAACCCGGTTGCGAAAAACCATTTTCTGAGATTTGACGATGACCGCTACATCTTCGATAACCCGCACGTAAAAGCCGGCCTCACGCGGGATGCTGTGAAATGGGCCTTCACCACCTACGAAGAAGCGAACTGGCATCCTCTCACCTGGCTTTCTCACGCACTCGATTGCCAGCTGTTTGGCTTGAACGCGGCGGGGCATCACTATGTAAACGTCCTGCTGCACACGGTCAACGCGGTGCTGCTCTTCCTGCTGCTGCAATATGCCACCGGCCTCCGATGGCGAAGCCTGATGGTGGCGGCGTTATTCGCGCTCCATCCAATCAATGTCGAGTCCGTGGCCTGGGCGGCGGAGCGTAAGAATGTATTAAGCATGTTGTTTTTTCTGCTCGCTCTGTATGCCTACTCCTGGTATGCGCGCAGACCTGGTGTCAGTCGTTACCTCACCATCGCTGGACTTTTCGTGCTGAGCTTGCTGAGTAAGCCGCAAGTCGTTACCTTCCCATGTCTCCTGTTGCTGTGGGATTACTGGCCCCTTTTCCGCTGGCCAACCGCTGCCGCAGATGGGGTAACCCAACATGACGTAAAACAACATGCGCTAAAACAAGCAGGACCCGCGTGGCCAACTCAATCGCCGGCACGGCTCTTGCTGGAAAAAGTGCCGCTGTTCCTGCTATCCGCAGCGAGCGCGGCCATCACCGTCAAAGCGCAAAAGGCGGGGGGAGCGGTAAAGAAATTAACCGAGTTTGGTCTCGATTTGCGCATCGAAACCGCACTCATTTCTTACGCCCGCTATGTAGGAAAAATGTTCTGGCCATCGAAGTTAGCCGGCTTGTATCCGCACCCGACAACTTTGTATCCAGCATGGCCAATGATTGCAACCACTGTGGCACTGCTGCTGGTCACGACGTTTGTGTTGCTACAAAGTAGTCGGCAGCGATATCTCGCCGTCGGGTGGTTATGGTTTCTTGGCAGCCTTGTACCCATGATCGGCCTGGTGCAAGTCGGGCTTCAATCGATGGCGGATCGTTACGCTTACATTCCGTTCATCGGCTTGTTCCTGATGGTGGTGTGGTCGGTTGCGGATTGGGCTGAAAAGCGCCGAATTTCAAAATTGTGGCTTGCGGTCCCAGCGCTCTGCTCTTTGTTGGCTCTCGGAATTGTTACTCAACGCCAGATTGGATACTGGTACGACACCACTACTTTCTGGAGGCATACGCTTGCCGTCACGAACCAGAATTACGTTGCCGAGGGGAATCTTGGAGAAGCTCTATTCAGCGAGGGCAAAGATTATGAGGGGGCGGAGCACTTCCGAAATGCACTCGCTGTCAAGCCGGATGGGTTGGTCGCGAATCTCGACCTCGGCGTATACGAAGACCGCCGCGGTAATTTTCCAGCGGCGATCCAACACTATCAAGTCGTGATCGATCATGCTGGAGATGTCGGCATGAGGGCTACCGCCTATGGCAGTCTTGGCTTCGTTTACCGCGAAATGGGGGAGACGGCAAAGGCGAAGCAATGTTTTGAAACATCGGCTCGCCTCGATGACTCCAGAGCCAGGGCAAGAATTGGACTCGGTCTGGTGGCGCAGGATGTGGGTGATTTAGAAGAAGCAATTCGCCAATATTCGCTGGCTGCCTCGCTGCAGAACTCAGACACAATCGACATTCTTCTTGCCAAGGCGCTCGCAGACGGAGGGCACTCAGACCAGGCTAAGGCAATTTACAGCCGGGTGGCCGCTTCGCCGAGGCTCGCGGAGGCGCAACAAGAAGTGAAGCAGCTTATGGGAAGCCGGTGACCGGCTTACCAACCGTTTGGGCGAAGTGTAGTTAGACTCATGTATTCATCGTCCTCAGCCTCGTGCGCGAATTATCCGAAGCAAACTCTTGAGCATGCTAGAGCGCTGGTTGATTCGCTGCATTCCGGAAAGTGAAATGCGGTGGAGAATTTGAGTTTGGATTTCATCGCTGGAGAAAAGCAAAATGCGAGTTGAGATACTCAGACTACTAAGCCGAACTCCTCATCCTCCGACGGTTGCTGCTTGCTCGGTTGCGCTTGCCGCCATCGTCCTTTTCTTGATGTGGAGAGCGGAGAGGCGCATGGCGGGGTGGATCGCAGCCGTTGCGATTGTTTGGCTCGGCCTCGCTCCTGTCGCGGCTACAAGCTACGCCAAGTCGCACGCCGCCTATCAGGTTCACATCAAAGTCCTGCGCCCAGACCACTCGCTGGCGGACATCGCCCAACTCAAGTCATCGCAGGCCGGAGAGCTCAAAATGGTGCCTGGCGGATGGGAGCTTGATGTTCCCGCGAAGGAACGTCCATCCGACGGCAGGATTACTTTCTCGGCTTCCGTCAAAGACGAGTTTTTGACCGGCCGGTCATCGCTAATTCTTACAGACGATTTCTACCCAACTGCAACCGTCCCGTTGACGGCGGTTACATCAGCCCTGCTTCGCGGCGTCGTGGTCGATGAAGATATGAGAGCCGTCGCGGGCGCGCAGGTCTCGGTCGAGGGCAATCCCCAGGCTGTGACTACGGATAGCAGGGGCAACTTCG
>JAYVCW010000112.1:0-5156 GCA_043749775.1 Acidobacteriaceae bacterium
TCCGCGGATGGGTTTCCCTCAAAAATCGCAGCACCAACATGTTCACGCTGATCGCGATGGGCACTGGCGTCGCCTACGCGTTCAGCGTAGTCGCAACCATTTTCCCGCAAATTTTTCCGGCGTCATTTCGGTCAAGCTATGAAATGAGTGCCATGGCAGAACGCCCCGACGTTTACTTCGAAGCCGCCGCCGCAATCGTAACCCTCGTGCTGCTCGGGCAAGTATTGGAACTCCGCGCGCGCAGCAAGACTTCGAGCGCCATCCGCGCTCTGCTCGACCTCAGCCCGAAGATGGCTCGGCTCGTAATCCGAGACGGCAACGGCGGGGAAGGAAGTGAAGAACGCGATGTTCCGCTCGACCAGGTAAAACCCGGCGACCAGCTCAGAGTTCGTCCCGGAGAAAAGATTCCAGTCGATGGTGTGGTCGTCGATGGCATGAGCACAGTCGATGAATCGATGATTACGGGCGAATCTGTGCCCGTACAGAAATCGCAAAACTCGCGCTTGATCGGAGCGACCGTGAACGGCAACGGTTCGCTCATCATGCGCGCCGAACGCGTCGGCAGTGCGACCATGCTTGCGCAGATCGTGCAGATGGTAAGTCAGGCGCAACGTACGCGCGCTCCGATTCAGCGTTTGGCCGACAAAGTGGCTGGATGGTTTGTCCCCGCGGTCATCGCCGTTGCCATCGCCACCTTTATTGCGTGGATGAGCATCGGCCCCGAGCCTCGATTCGCGCACGCTCTGGTCAACGCCGTCGCCGTGCTGATCATCGCCTGTCCATGCGCTCTAGGCTTAGCGACGCCCATGGCGATCATGGTCGGGACCGGGCGAGGAGCGCACGCGGGCGTTCTCATCAAAAACGCCGAGGCACTGGAAATATTTGAGAAGGTCGACACCATCGTCTTCGACAAAACTGGAACATTAACGGAAGGCAAGCCGAAGGTGACGTCGATCTCGCCGGCTCCGGGGCAATCAAATATTCCAGAAGATGAACTGCTGCGGCTGGCCGCAAGCCTCGAACGAGCCAGTGAGCATCCACTTGCAGTCGCCATGGTTGCGAAAGCAAACGAGAAGAAGCTGCGACTAAGCGACGCCACGAACTTTGAATCCATCCCTGGGCAAGGCCTGCGCGGGATGATCGATGGGAAGCAAGTTGCGGTCGGCAATGCAGCGTTGATGCAGGAGTCGCGAGGATTCTCTGACAAGCAAAAGGCCGGATCATCGGCGGCTGATATTTCCTCCAGCATATTCGTGTCGGTCGAGAAGAATTATGTCGGCTCCATCGCGGTGGCTGATCCCGTAAAGCAGTCTTCGGCAAACGCGCTGCGTGAGCTGAGAGCTCAGGGAATTCGCCTCGTCATGTTGACCGGAGACAACCGAGCCGTCGCTCAGAATATCGCGCGCAGCCTTGCGATCGACGACTACAGAGCCGAAGTTCTACCGGCGCAAAAGGCCGAGATAGTGAAGAGCCTTCAGAAGGAGGGTCGCATCGTCGCGATGGCCGGCGACGGAATTAACGACGCTCCCGCACTCGCGCAAGCCAACATCGGCATCGCCATGGGAACGGGAACCGACGTTGCAATCGAAAGCTCCGGAATGACTTTACTTAAAGGAGACCTTGAAGGAATTCTGCGCGCGAGAAAATTGAGCCAGGCAACGATGCGCAACATCCGGCAAAATTTGTTTTTCGCGTTTCTCTATAACTCGATTGGCGTGCCGCTAGCGGCGGGAGTTTTATATCCAGTTTTTGGATGGCTCCTAAGCCCCATCTGGGCGGCGGCCGCGATGAGCTTAAGTTCCGTGTCAGTCATTACGAATTCGCTGCGCCTGCGCAATCTAAAACTTTAACCAGTATTTTCTTCCAAAATAACTTCAACGCATAGAAATTAAGTCCGCTTCACCCTCAATTGCCTGCGCCCCCGCCGTGCTTCTGTTTGCAGAGTTTGCAGAGCGCAACCGCCTCTGTGTTATCCACCAGATGCTTCACCGGCTTGAGCGTTTTCAAATAGGCAAATATATCTTTCAAGTCCGAGTCGGTGAGACCCTTAAAAATTGACACAGGCATGATCGGGTTGAGCGTTCGCGCGCGCACGGACCCCGTGCGCATCACCTGCATAAATAACGCCTCGTCGTAGTAGGGAATGCCGGTGGCATCGGGAGTAAGGTTGGCGCTCGCCGGACTGCCCCACGGGCCTGCTATGACAGTTCCACCTGAGAAATCCATGCCGCTCGGGACCTGCCCGCGAATCGAGGGCGTGTGGCAATCGGAGCAACCTGCCATGGTTACCAGATATTCTCCCCGCTTCACCGGATCAGTGCTCTCCGAGCGAACGACTGGAGAGGTGATTGGCTGCGGCTCGCCATTGATCAAATATTTCACCGGAAAAATAATTTCGGTCTTCGGCAATACATTCCGCACCGCGGGCATCGACCGAAGATAGACGATCACCGACGCTACATCCTCATCCGACATATTTCGAAAATGGGAGTAGGGCATCATCGGGACAAGTGTGCGGCCATCATGCCCGATGCCCTCGCGAATCGCTCGGGTAAGTTGATCGTCCGTCCAGTTGCCGATGCCTGTTTCAGAGTCCGGTGTGAGATTTGGCGCAACGATGCGCCCGGGCAGACCCAGCTCAGGCTCAATGGCGCCAGCTCCTTCCATCCCAGCGCGGATAGGCAATCCGGGAGCAGAAAAATCATGATCGGAGTGGCAAAAGAGGCAGCCGCTCACCGACGTCACAATATAGCGACCGCGCTCGACCCTTTGCGGCGTGCGTTCAAAACTGCGGCTCGCAAGGGAGCGGCTTCTCGCTCCGATAAAAGGCCGCCAGCCAATTGTAAGGGTGATAGCCATAGCCAGCACAGCCAACAGAGCGACGCACGAGATCAATAGCCACTTTCCAACTCTTCCCAAAGTCCCTCGCCTTGCTTAGTCACAGCGCGGTAGACGAGTGAACTTGCAGTCCCACCGCGTCTTGCCTGATTTGTTGAGATTAACGGGGAGTAGTTTACAGTTTGCTCAGATACTCGACAATCTCTGGGCTTGTCCAGTCAACCGGACCGATAAATTTTCGGCGAATCACTCCGCTGCGATCGACGATATAGGTTTCGGGCCATCCAAAAGTGCCATAGAGCGTCGGCGCTTTGCGCGCCTGGTCTCGCACAGTGACCATGTTGACATTGTATTTTTTTAGAAATGCGTGGTAAGCCTTGTCGTCATCGTCAATGCTGACCGCAAAAAATACGACGCCCTTGCTCTTGAGATAAGCCTGCATCTTCACCATCGATGGCGTCTCATCGATGCATGGTGGGCACCACGTCGCCCAGAAATTCAACACCACTACCTGTCCGTGAAACTGGCTGAGTGAGACGGAGTGGTCAGAATCCTGCACGCTGAAGTCAGGAGCATTCGAACCAATTTGACCGGGCCGAGTGCCGCTGTAACATCCCACTAGCCCGGACAACACTGCCACTAAAAGTCCGCGTGAAATAAGGGAACGCTGCTTCGTATCAGAGTTAGTATCAGAGTTCGTATCAGAGTTCGTATCAGAGTTCGCATCAGTGCACCGCTTCCGCGATACTGCCAGGCGCAAATATTCAATCCCCCCTTTAGGGGCTGAGGCCGGCGCTAGAGACAAAATCCAAGTCTTTCCGATCACACCGCTATAATAACGAAAAGCAGCTGTATTGATGACGCTTTCATGCTAGAACGCCCAACCCCATCCACGGCGCTCAACCCTCAACCTCTCGGCGATGCAGTCCCCGAGATTTCGATCGTCATTCCCGCGAGAAACGAAGAGGTAAACATCGCAACCTGCTTGCAATCACTGTGCGCACAGCAAGGGGTGGCGTTCGAGATCATCGTGGTCGATGACGATTCCAGCGACCGTACGGCGGAAATTGCGAAACGTTTCCCTGGAGTCACCGTTATCTCTGCCATTCGTGAATCGAAGCTGGCAGCCGGCAATCGCGCTACGGGAAAAAACAACGCTGTCATCCAGGGCGTCTCACGCGTGCGTGCCAACTGGTTGCTTTTCACAGACGCTGACACGATTCATCTTCCGCAATCCTTGCGGCGAGCGATCAACGAAGCGCAAGCCAACAAAGCCGATCTGCTCTCCTATTCGCCCGAGCAAACCGTAGTCACATTCACGGAGCGCGCGGTGATGCCCGTCATTTTTTCCGAACTCGCAGCGCAATATCCTCTCCGCCAAATCCGCGGTCAGAATTCAGAAACGGTCGCAGCGAACGGCCAGTACATCTTAGTAAGCCGGACCGCTTATGAGGCGGTTGGTGGTCACGCCGCGGTCGCAGTCGAAATTCTCGAAGACGTTGCGTTGGCAACACGCTTCCGTAACGCCGGATTTCGCGTCTGCTTCCGCTACGGCGGAGATGTGGTCCGCACGCGCATGTATCGCAACTGGCAACAGCTTCGCGAAGGGTGGACGAAAAACCTCGCTCTCTTGTTTCCGAGCCCCATTCAAACGAGCCTCCGAAGTTTATTGCTGTGGTCATTGCCTTGGTCGTCCCTCATCTTTGCTTCGTCAGGGATATTCGCGAAACCGCCGCTCCGCCTCATCGCCGCGGCGTTGTGGCTGCCGGCATACAGGCGAATTCGCACCTCTCATTTCTCGTGGATAAACAGCTTGATCGGTTTGGTCTTTGGTCCGCCAATCTTCGCTTACCTTCTGCTGCGATCGAGCAAGGCGCATCGACAAGGCGAGATAATGTGGAAAGGCCGTGCTTACGCTGGAAATCAACTCGATCGAAACGGCGGACGCAGCGCAATCAAGAGGGAACTGAGAGCCGAAAACTGATGTCTATGGTTTACCTAACCCGCAAAGCGGAGTTTTCCGCCTCGCACTACTACCACAATCCAAAGCTCTCTGCCGACGAGAATCTGCGCCTGTTCGGCAAGTGCAATAACCCCAACGGTCACGGACATAACTACACGCTCGAAGTCACGGTGAAGGGTGAAGTGAATGGCAAGTCCGGCTTCGTCGTCGATCTTCGGGACGTGAAAGACATCATGGGAAGGGAAGTGCTCGATGCGCTCGATCACCGCTTCCTCAACAAAGAAGTGCCTGAGTTCGCTACCGCCATCCCGACCACCGAAAATCTGGCGATCGCGATCTGGCAGCGCCTGCAGCC
>JAYVCW010000113.1:0-5169 GCA_043749775.1 Acidobacteriaceae bacterium
AGGAACGGCTGACCGGCAAAGGCTTCCTCGATTCTGCCGAACAGATGGTCACTTCGTATCAATAGTTTCATGACCAAGCCATCTGCCAGTTCTTTTTCCGATACTCCTTGGACCCGCAACTCACGGAGGGCCCCGAGGAACGGATCCCGCGGGGCTTCCTTTGAAGCACTTGTAGCTTTCGTTGCACTTGAGGGTGAGGCGGGGCCTTCCGCAAGTGTTTTCTTACTCAGGGGCGGAGCACATTTCTTATTCATTTCCTTCTCCTTGGGACGGCGTCGAATCGTCAAGCTCGAGGCGCCTGTCCTGCAACTCGTGCAAAATATCGAGGGCCTTGTAAAAATCTCGCCGAATTGAGGCGCCGTAGCGAAGGAGTGTCTCAAGTGAACTAGTAAGTCTCGCCTCTACGACTACGTTTCCTGCTTTCTCGATCTTCTCTTCAAGTAAACCCTCTTCCTCTCGACTGCGCATACCCGTGCGCACGGTCAACTCTTGAGCCGCCCATCCCTCTCGAGTCATGGCGAGCAGCGGCAGTGCATGCGCGTCGTTACTATCTCGCAAGCCTTGAAAAATCGCGGCTGCAGCCTTCTCCCTGTTACTTACCTCAAGGAGTTCCCAGCCGTAAAGGTGGTGCAAACGCCACAACGCGATCGCCATTTCAGAAACGAGGGCCCCTTCCGTCGGTCCAACAGGTTCGTGATGGCGTGAAAGCTCCGCGACTAACTTGGCGAATTCGTCCTGCTCTGATTCGTCGCGGAAAAGAATCTTTTTCGCGAGCAGGGAGTGGGTCACGGCGTTGTAACGCGTGCCTGCCGTCGTGCGTGGGCCAATACTTTTTTTCCCATTTTCACGGTTTGCTGCAAGAACACGTTCCGTGATTGTTTTTTTAGGCATTAGTTTTATCCAGTCGGAAGTCTCCGTAAAACAGTATCCCAAGCGGCAACAGAGGCTGTTTCAAAATTCCAACGAATTAATTTTGTGAAAGAAGATCGGGAGGTTTACAGAAATCGCTGGAGCGAACGTCGTTGCCTTTTTCCGTAAATTCGGGAATAAGAATTAGCGTAGGTCGAAGCGTTCGCAGTCGGGCCCGACCGACCAGCAAGCCATTGGCATACCGCTGGAACTGCGGTTCTTTTATCGAGAGCGGCAGTTACGGCGGAAGCGTCGTAGCCTTGCTCAATCAGTTTCGACATGCTTTTCTTGACACGAAAATCTCTTAATAGCTTTTCAAAATATGGTAACCAGGCAAATACCATGGCCGCGTACCGAAACTCCGGGGCCGACATGAATCCAAAATACTTTTGTGACAGGCGCCGCAGTTCTTCAGCGCCAACTATTTCTTCTGGGTCACATACATTTTCTAATCTCAGATACCACGCCATGATCCAGAGCTTTTCCGGACCGGTCTCGGCTTGCCGGAACGACTCCACCAGCGCGCGGTACTTTCTAGCTTCCTCTAGAGCCGTTTTTATGCGAAACCCACGCTCCGGTTGAGAAGGTGCGCGGCGTGCGGATCCGCGAGGTGAAAATAAATAGACTTGTAAAAATTCCCGCTTAACCTTTTCGATATCAACGTGTGTGAAGCGGGCTTCACTCTCCTGGCATTGCTGGCGTAGCGCCAAAATCGATGGATCCTTCGCACATCCCCGGTCAGTATTTTTTAAGCGCGTCATTTGTCCTCCCTGTCCGCCGGCAGGGCGGCCCCGAGGCGTAGTTGTGCGCCGGTCCACTCCGTGCCATTTCGTTACAGAGAATTCGCTTGATTATAGTGACGTGAGTCTAATAAGGATGGAACGTTTATGACACATCAAAAACGTAGTGAGGACGGTCTACAGGGTTACAAAGTTTAGCCCAGGTAAATTAAAGTACTCAGGTATCGAATACTCGTTCTCTCTAAATCGTACCATGCTATTGTTCACGGCGCTTGATCTTCTGCGATGTTTTCCACATAAGCACACGATATTGCGATGAACCTGATGTCGAACGGCACTCCAGTCCGAGGCTGCTGCCTATTGAGCCTCAATTCCATCAGAAAGGAGACTCGGAATTTCGCAGCGGCGATCATGCTACTTGGAGCGATCTTTTGCTCGACAAACGAGTAACAGCGGAATGAAGGGATTTCTCCGTACCTACCTCGGCAGTTGGCGTACCTAGGTCTTGGATCGAACCCCTGCCATGAGCCTTTTTACTGGCGCCCCTTGGAGCCATTCGTTAATGCCGCTTGTCTGCTCTGGGGCTTTGCCAATAGGGTAGCTCCCTCTGCCATGGTTGCTTCACGCGTATGCCCCCGTTCCGCGGGAGGATCTTACGTACATTGCATTGTGGATTGTGTTTGCAGCGCTAGCATTTCCACACATTTCACAAGAGAGATGAAGTCCTCGCCGCTCTAAGCCTTCTCACTTCCCGTCAAAAGCCACTCCATTGTTTTTCCCGACTTGCGGGCTAATCGGAGCAGCACGGCTGCGCCGATTTCGCTGACTCCCTGCTCATATTTCGAAAGCTGTCCTTGGCTGACACCCAGTTCCGAGGCAAATCGGGCTTGATTGCTATCAAATCCGCGAAGCTCACGTAAGCGACGACCAACGGATTTCCAATCGATCTCGGATGTAATCTGCTGCTTCATTTAACTTGACATAATTCTTGTAGGAATATAAAATTCTAAATAGAATTGGCGACAAGGAATCTTTAATTCTTATACCCGATTCGTCGTTTTGCTGTAATCGGTCAGTGTGGTACTGCCGGAGTATCAAGATGCAAATACATTCAACGCAGAAAAATAAAACACATATTTGCCCCGACAACGCTAAGACTGTCGGATCGCCATTAGCGAAGCGCTACCGATTTTCGGTCGAATTGGGAGATTTGCTCTGGCTTGACGAGCATTGGTATGTAACTCACTCCGGTCTTATTCGTCTGGCGCGACGAAACCATTGCGCCGGCATACATGTCGAACCAGCGGCAGAGTTGTCCGATCCAACGGGTTCACGGTGGGCATTCAAAGCTACCGTCTACAAATCGCGAACTTGCAGAGGCTTTGACGGCTACGGCGACGCAGACCCATCCAACGTTTCCCCAATTGTTCGCGGCGCAGAGATGCGAGTGGCAGAAACACGTGCGGTCAATCGCGCGTTAAGGAAGGCTTATGGCATTGGCATCTGCTCAGTCGAGGAAATCGGGAGTACTCCCGTCCCGATGGGAAAGCATTCGCCGCAAAATGCACCTGAAAATGGAAACGGTAACGGAACCGAAGGAAAGGTTCGCGACCGCCTATGCCAGCTAATCCGCCAGCACAAACTCGATGCGGAACTGGTCAAGGCCTACGCCGTAGATTATTGCGGCACCAAGACTCTTCGCGCCGCCAGCCGCGAGCAGGTTGAGAACTTCGTAAAGCAATTGGCCGAATGGGCCGAGAAAGATCGCAATGGTCTCCTCTGCCAGCTCAACGGCTACTTGCCGCCTAAGCAGGAAGAGAGGATCGCATGAAACGCCAACTCCCAGGCCTCGCCGAAACGGCCCGCGATTCTCGTCCCGAGATTCCGGACGGGGTTTACCTCGTCCGCATCGATCGAGCCCAGTTCCGCTGGCACGCCCACAAACCGTTCTACATTCTTCGGCTCTCGATTGTTGAGCCTGAAAGTCTCACGGGATTGCCCATCGTCGGCCGTCTCTCTTGCACCCAGAAGGCGATGTGGAAGCTAGGCTGGTTCCTGCGCGATTTTTTCTATGATCCGGACCTCTTCGCGCACGAGCAGATCGATGAAAAGGCTTTGCCCGGACTTCGCGGCATCGTCAAGATCAGCCACACTACGATCAACGGCGTGTCTCTCGTGAATTTTGACGGATTTGCCCCGGCCAGCCAGTGGGAAAAACTATCTTCGACTCCGGCCTCGAACGTTTCCAATACCGTGAAAGCATCCTGATGACCTACTCCTATACCCAGATCAGCCAATATCTGAGCTGCCCGCGCCGCTACCGGCACCGCTACCTTGACGCCTGGCAGGAAAAAGATACCCGCGCGCCCATGCTTTTCGGCCGCGCCTTTGAACAAGCCATCGCCGCGCTCTTCCGCCGGGAAGATGCGGCCGCTGTGCTCTTTGAGCAATGGAGTCTGTGCAAAGACATGAACCTGACCTACTCCAGCCATGACACCTGGGACCACATGCTGCAGCAAGGCATCCAGCTGCTCGACCGCTTTGCCCAGGACCGTCGCGTTCGCATTCATCGGCCGCGATCGAACCAGCAGGTCCAACTCAATCGCAAGCTCGCTTCGGGAAATGATTTCATAGCTTACGTCGATGCCATCGGAGAACTGGACGGAACACCGTGCGTTCTCGAATGGAAAACGACTTCGGCACGATATGCGGAAGAGCCCGTCGGCATCTCCGCCCTTGACCCGCAGCTCGTCTGCTATTCCTGGATGAGCGGCGTGAACGAAGTGGCGCAGATTGTCTTCGTACGCAAGCGCTTGGTCGAAGTCCAGTATTTGCGTGCCACAATCTCGGCCCAACAGCGCCAGGAATTCGAATCGCTGGTTGCGGATACCGTCCGGCGGATCGAGTCTGGCCTCTTCCTGGCCCACAGCGGCATCCGCTTTCCGCAAAACCCGTGTACAACCTGCCCCTTCCTCGGACTCTGCCTGCATCAGCCAGATCTCGTCGAACGAGCACTCGTGCGCAAGCCCGGAGTCGATCTTGGTCTGTTTGACGAGCTTACGTACTAAATATCCGCCAATGCCGCCAAAGCTCAATCGCAAACGTGCGCTGTTCGTTCTCACCAAGATCGACGAGATCCTGGTCTGGGAAAAGCGGCATGATAAGGAGCGCGACACCCGCTTTGTCGATCTTGGGCGGTATCTCTGCGAGGCGAGAGCAGGACAATACTGGAGGCTCGAGAACCTGAAGTCGTTCGACGAGCTACTCGAGAGACGGTTCCCGGAATCGAGACGGAAGGCCTACTACCTGATGTCGATTCACGAGCATCTGCCCCCGCAAGCAAGAAAGGACCTCAAGGAAATCGGCTGGACGAAAGGAAGGGAGTTTGCGAAGATAGCGCGCCGCGATGGTCAGGATTTCGATTGTGCACCCTGGGTGCACAGAGCCCGTTCCATGCCGCGGGAAGACTTCAGGCGAGCCGTGGAGAAGGAACTCACCGGGAAGGAAGAGGAGCCGTCGG
>JAYVCW010000114.1:0-9351 GCA_043749775.1 Acidobacteriaceae bacterium
GCTACTCGGGAATGTATGCCTTTCTGCGGGAAGGCGAGTTTGTGCAGATCACAATAGAAGCCAAAGGAAAGGTGAGCGGGTTCGTTTCACGATTTGGCGATTCGGAGAGCGATCGCGGGACATTTCTCGATCACTTCTTTAAGTCGGGACGACTCGAGGACAATCAATTGTCGTTCACGACCGAGACAGTTCATGGCGTCTCGTTTGAGTTTCAGGGAACGATCGTGCGGGGCCCCGGCAAAAATCGCGGCGACGAAGGCTATTACCTGCTAAAGGGAAAGTTGACGGAAAACACGAGCGATGAAGCGAAGAAGACGGCGTCGCAATCCCGCGAGGTCGAACTGAGGGCGTTTCCGCAAAATTTGACGCGCTAATGGCCTTGACTTCTGGCGCCAATGGCAGCAGAATATCGCCAATTCGGGCCATTTACATATTTTCCCTCGAGCAAAGATCAAGATTTCCAAGTTATGACGCCGAGCCAGCCGTCGCAGTCCCCTCAGAAACAAACCGTCCCTGCTCCGTGCAAACACCCGCGAGTCGAAATCGTATCGCGCGATGAAGAAACCGAGTACGTGGAGTGCAAAGAATGCGGAGAGGTCTTCGAAGCCCGCGAACTGAAAGACATGGCCATTGAGGAACAACGAATGCGGGAAGAGGAAAAAGAGCCGTAGACGTCTCGCGTCCCTCCACCGTTGTCAAATCGTTCTCGTCAATGCATTCTCATCAGATCGTTCTCGTCAATGCATTCTCGTCAGATCGTTCTCGTCAAATCGTTCTAGTCAAATCGTGATCACAAGATTTTCGGCGGCATCCACGCGAAATTTCTTACCCGGCGGAATGACGGTGGTGGCGCTGTACTCGGTAATGACCGCGGGTCCGGTATAGACGCGACTCCCTGCGAGGTCGGAGCGATCGAAGACATCTGTCTTCGTTGTCTTACCTGCGAAGAGCACTTGGGTATATGCAGTGCCACCTGGCTTTCGAGAGGGATCGCCGCTTGAGTTTTTAATACTTGAGCTTTTACTGCGCGGGGAGGCCGGCAATGTTGGCGTTCGCAGTGTCGTTCGCAGGATCGTCCGCAGTGTCGTTCGAAGCCGAGCACGCACCCGCAGCGTTACCAGTTCGATCGCCCGATCGGGGTCATGATATCCATAACGCCGTTGATGCTCTTGGTGAAATGCCGCAGCAAGATCTTTGGCAGCCTGAATGTTGAGTTCGTAGCCTTGGCCTTGATAACGCAAGTCAAAACTCCGCTCAAACTCCGGAGCTTTCTGCCACTGCTCTTCGCGAAATTCTTTTTTTGCTTGTTCTTCAAGCTTCGCGAATTGCTGGTTGACCCGAGCCCTGCCTTCGCTCGCGGAGAGCGGCATTAACACGGTTCGTGAGTAGTCTCTGACTACGTCGCTCACGAGAATGCCGAAGGCAGAGAGCGCTCCAGGCCGGGCGGGAATGACAACGGTTGGAATCGACATTGCCTCGGCAAGTTCGCAGGCATGAAGGCCGCCCGCTCCTCCAAAGGCGACGAGCGCAAATTCACGCGGATCATAACCACGCTCAATCGATACGAGGCGCAGTGCCCTCTCCATATTCGCGTTCACGACTTTCACAACGCCTTCGGCAAATTGGGGCAGCGTGAGTTTTGTGTTTGTTTTCTTGAGCCACTCTGAGGTGATTGCGCGCGTGCGCTCGAGATCGAGCGTGAAGTCTCCGCCGAGAAAGCGATTTGGAAGCAGCCGCCCGATAAGCAGATTTGCATCGGTGACGGTCGGCTCGGTGCCACGACCGTAGCAAATTGGGCCTGGGTCAGAGCCTGCGGATTCAGGGCCGACGCGCAACGCGCCGCCGGCATCGAAGCGGGCAAGCGAGCCGCCTCCAGCGCCGACGGTGTGAATCTCGAGCATGGGTACGCCAACGGGAAATCCGGCGACTTCGGTTTGCCCACCGGTTCGAATCTCGCCTAGCACGGCGGCGACATCGGTCGATGTTCCTCCCATATCGAAGGTAAGGATTTTCTTGAAGCCGCTTCGAGAGGAGGTCGCGGCGGCGCCGACTAATCCTCCCGCGGGGCCTGAGAGGACGGTGCGCACGGGCTCGCGCGCAGCCGATTGCAGGGCGGTGATGCCTCCGCTGGACTGCATTACAAAAATTCTCGGCTTCGTTATTGTTTTTATTATTTTTTTATCGCGGCGTGGGGATACGGAAAACTGCTGTGCCCGGGCGGCGAGGTTCTCCAGATATTTCTGCATCAGCGGTTGCAAGTAGGCATTTACAACCACCGTGCTGGTGCGTTCGTATTCACGAAACTCCGGCAAGATGCGGTGTGAAATGGAAAGTGGTTTATGCAAATCGCGCAGAGCGGCGGCGACGGCCAATTCGTTCCGCGGATTGGCGAAGGAGAACAGAAGCGAGAGGGCAATCGCATCCGCGCCGGAATTCGCTACCAGGTTTTTTAGTGCCAGCAGGTCCGCTTGCGAAGGCGATTGCAGGATTCGCCCCTCGCAATCTGTCCGTTCCTTGACCCCAAAACGCATTTCGCCGCTAACCAGCGGTTGGACGCGATCAAAAAAGAAGTCATAAAGTTTAGGACGCGCCTGCCGCCCGATCTCTATCGCGTCTTCAAAGCCCGAGGTGGTCACGAGCGCGACGCGCGCTCCCTTCCGCTGCAAGAGCGCGTTGGTTCCAACCGTAGTGCCATGCAGCAACGTAAGAGTTGGTGGTGCAAAGGCTTTAGAAGATTTGCCGGACGCATCGATGATTATTTTGAGGGCCGCGCCGATGGCGCGCGAAGGATCATCAGGAGTGGAAAAAACTTTTAGTGTCTTTACAATCCCGCGCTCGACCCAAACGCAGTCCGTGAAGGTGCCGCCAGTATCAATCGCAACTCGAAGCTCTGGGAGGCGCTGAGGCTTTCTTGTTTTGCGAACCACGCGATGGGATGAGGAAGCCATGGACTGGAAAGACTATCATCACCAAAATTGGGAATATTATCGACAGATCGGCGATAAAATCGGCTCGTAGCCAGCCATAAAGCGCGGGTTATGTGCCGGAAGCATAACCGCTTTTCGGCTCGGCTGCCGTATTCTGAAGTTGTGACGGGCAGAACGGTGAAGGCGTGGTTGGTTCCGGGCGGTATTTTGCTGGCGCTCGCGGCCGCGCTCGTCAATAGTCCACTCTTCAGCCAGATCGCCCCGTCGCTTTCTTTTTATTACGTGGCCGTCTTCGCCGCGGGATTGCTTCTCGCCTGGCGCTTTAATTCAAGCCGCGTTTTATTCTCGTTGCTCTCGCTCTTGCTTGCGCATCGAGCAGTCACTTTTTTTGCGAGCAGTAACACTTTGCCACCTACCGTTCGCTCCGGCCAGGGACACACCGCTGTGGTACTTGCGGCTTTATTCGTGCCCTTGAACTTCATCATATTTACGGTCATGCGTGAGCGCGGCTGCAACGTCGCCGGGTCTGCGCCTCGATTGGGTGTTTTGTTTTTGGAGTCAGTGGTCTTTGCCATCGCGTGCCGGCCTGAAAACAGCCTGATTGGTCCGGCCGAGGCGGTGAGCCCGATCCCGCTGTGGATGATTTTAAGTTTCGTTGCCGCGATTGGAATTTCTATTCAGAAGTATTTGAAGACACGCAAGCCGATCGAACCGGGATTCGTCTGGACTTCCGTGGCAACATACCTCTGGCTGCAATTTGCACCGATAGGCAAGCCTTCGGATGCGTATGTGGCGACGGCCGCTTTAATTCTCGGCGCGTCTTTGATTGAGACGTCGTATGTGCTGGCTTATCACGATGAACTCACCGGCATCCGCGGAAGAAGGGCTTTCAATGAATCTCTGCTCTCGCTCGACCAACAGTACGCCATTGGAATCGTCGACATCGATCACTTCAAGAAGTTCAACGACACTTACGGACATGATGTTGGAGACCAGGTGCTTTGCATGGTTGCGTCGCGGCTTTCGAATGTCGGGGGCAACGGACAGGCATTTCGAAATGGAGGAGAGGAATTTGCGATCGTCTTCCCCAACACTTCAGCCAAGGACGCGTTTGAGCACCTCGATGCGCTGCGGCGCCTTATCGAAACTTCGAAGTTTCGGATGAGGGGCTCCGATCGAAGAGCACAAGAAGCAATTGAGAAGGCAAGCGAGCGGCGTGCCGAGCCTGATCGTCGAAAATCACGCCAGAAAAAAGCGCAGAGCCCGGCCGCCAGCCAATCGCCCGTTGCCGATTCGCTGTCGGTCACGGTAAGCATTGGCGTCGCCGAGCCCAGCACTCGCTGGCGGCAGCCGGAGCAGGTCATTCAAGCCGCGGACCAGGCCCTTTACCGGGCAAAGGAGAATGGCAGAAACCGGGTAGAGATGGCCTCGACCGCGGTTCCGCGTTCGATTGCGACGAAACGAGCAAAAGCATCGCGCTCGTGAGAGCCGGCACTCTGGAAGTCACTTCGCTTGGGGGCTGCGCACCACGGTTCGCGCGATCTTAAAGGTCGGGTAAACGCCGGCAATGGGTGTCGGCGAGACTATTCTTAATGATTTTCTGCGTCTGCCGTCGTTTTTTAGGAACTTTCGTTTCCTAGCAACCCCATTTCCTAGCAACCCTCGTTCCTAAGACTGGCACCTCATTACTTTGGCGTTTATTACCGAAAGTGCACCTCAAATGAGCTGGTTTTGCACGAGATTGCCAGCACTGCTGTGATCTGGTTTGCCCGTGGAGTCGCCGGTATAACGAACACTATGCAGTTCTGCGTCAAAAACACGTTGCGATTTTTTCTGATTTCGCTACTGGCAATCCCTATCGCAATGGCGGGGCAGAACACCCATCTCCGGAATCAAAGTTCTTCGAAATCGGCGGATTCGCTGCCAGGCGAGGAATTAGAATCGGAACAGACGGGGCGGATAGAAGCAGACCGGGCCGCCGCGAGATCATTGTGTCGAGACGCGGGTTGCACTGCGTCAGCAGCGAGAGACAGCAGTGATTCGGCGATCGTGCGCATCGCCCTAAATTCCCAACCGCGTTCAGCGCATTTTTTGGATTGCTCGCATTTTGTTCATAGCGTTTACGAGCGCGCCGGCCTTCCCTACCCCTACGCCAGTTCTTTGGACTTGTATTCGGGAATCAATCAATTTCGTCGCGTTTCTACTCCGCGAGCGGGCGACCTGGCGGTGTGGCGGGGCCATGTTGGAATTGTGGTCGACCCCGCCGAACGATCGTTTTTGAGCGTTCTTCATGTCGGGCCTTCGATCGATTACTACGACTCGCGATACTGGAAGCGCCGTGGGAAGCCGCATTTTTTTCACTATGTTAAAGAATCACCAACGTTCAGATCGTCTGACACAGTTCATCGAGCGAGCTTGACACAAACCGAAGGCGAAAACATGGACTCGGGCGCGCCGGCTTCCGCAGCCGCAACTGAGGGCTCCGCGCAAAACGCGGCTGCTGATTTCGGAACTTCACACGACGTGGCGAGCGCTGACGCCTCTTTTTCGTGGGACGCCAGTTTCCACTCCTCCCGACCGAACCGGGCAGAGATTCACGCAGCGCTGACTGAGGCTAGCATGCATATTGAGACTAGCCTTCACGGGCGCGACCTGTTTAATTCGGGCCACACAGTCATAGTCTTCGATAAGTTCGAGATCACGCAGGTTCATCTCGCGAAACAGAGCGGATGGGTCGATATCCAGTTCGATGAAGTGCTGATTCTGGCGAAAGGCAGAGTTCAGCCGCCCAACGGAATTGGCACTCAACGTTGGACTCTTCGACGAATCGGGAGAAAGTCATGGGAGCTTAGCCAGCCGACACAGGCCATCTATCTGCCTCAGCAGGCTGCTGAGCGTGTCGTTTCGCATGAGCTTGCGCAACTCACAGAACTGGATTCGAACTCCGCGAGTAACACTCACCAGAAGGCAGAGCTGGCGCGAGTGTTAAATCTACTCTTCACGAAGTAGTTTTCCTGACTCCGCATCGCGCTCGGATCTCGTGGCGGACGATAATTTTCTTCAGACCGTTCTGAGTGACGCGGACCATGACACCGCGAATCGGTGGGGCGCGTCAGACTGAGACAAAAAGGCCCGGTTCAAATTGAACCAAGCTCTTTTTTTATAAAGAGTTATGAAGGTTATGAAGGTTGAGGGATCAGGCTGCTATCCCATTCGCCCACGGATCGAGTACGACCTTTGTGCAGTCGTCTTTCTTATCGCAAAACGTCTTATACATCTCAGGCGCTTCGTCGAGCGATACGCGGTGGCTGATAACAAAACTCGGATCAATTTCGTTTTTCTGGATGCGCTCAAGCAGTGGCTGCATGTAATTCATCATATGAGTCTGACCGGTCTTCATGGTTAATCCTTTGTTCATGAATGCACCCATCGGAATCGTATCCGCGAAGCCGGAATAGACTCCGGGTACTGAAACTGTTCCGGCTTTGCGGCAGGCTTGAATGCATTGCCGAAGCACGGTGGGCCGGTCGGTTTCAATCTTCAAGGTTTGCTTGGCGCGGTCGACGAAAGAGAGGAGGTTGTTGCCGTGCGCCTCCATGCCGACGGCGTCCATGCAGGAATCGGGACCGATATTTGCCGTCCACTCTTTCAAGGTTTGGACAACGTCGTCGACCTCTTCGTAGTTGATGGTTTCGGCGCCGCTCTCTTCCGCCATTTTCAGACGATACTCGAAGCGGTCAATCGCGATCACGCGTTCTGCGCCGAGCATAAACGCGCTTCTTATCGCAAATTGGCCAACTGGCCCGCATCCCCAGATGGCGACCGTATCTCCGGGCTGAATGTCGCAGTTCACCGCGCCGAAATAGCCGGTGGGAAAAATGTCAGAGAGAAAAACAACTTTATCGTCTGAGATTTCAGCCGGAATCTTGAGCGGGCCGACGTCAGCAAAAGGAACGCGCGCATACTGCGCCTGGCCCCCGGCGTACCCACCCAACATGTGGGTATAGCCGAAGAGTCCGGATGGGGAGTAGCCCATCATCTTTTCCGCGATCCAATAATTCGGATTTGAGTTCTCGCAGCAGGACCAAAGCTTGCGTTGACAAAAGAAACATTTGCCGCAGGCGATAGTGAAAGGCACAACAACCCGATCGCCCGCTTTAAGTTTTTCTTTGTTTATTCCGGCGCCGGTCTCGACGACCTCTCCCATGAACTCATGGCCCATGATGTCGCCCTGTTCCATGGTCGGAATAAAGCCGTTATATAAATGCAGGTCTGAGCCGCAAATACAGGTGCTCGTGATGCGAACGATTGCGTCTCGTGGATTAAGAATTTCGGGGTCGGGAACGGTCTCGACCGACATTTTGTTAGCGCCCATCCAACATACTGCTTTCATGCTGTCCTCCAGCTTTTGTTCAGGGTTTCGCTCATGCGAGATTCGCGACGCTTCGAGCCATCAGGGTCCAGGGCTTCGAACGACTTATCCATCGCGGAGCGCCGGCCATGCGACTGGCCTTCGGTTGTAGGAATTTCTCCGGTTTCAATTAGAGCCTTAAAGCGGCGCAGATCCTGCTGCATGAGGAAGCTCGGATCCTTGCCGAGAAGTTTGGCAAACGTGCGGGCCAAATCACTCGCCGGGTGGTCGAAGCGGGTGACCGCCGTGAGCTCGGTACCGCGATTCGCGGGTGAAGCGGCAAAGCGAACGGACCCCTCCATGCTGATGGCTGAGTCTGGAGTGGAATGCCAGGAGATCGACTCGCCGATTTTTTCGTCGAACACTTCAGCGTCCCATTGCAGGGGAACTTCAAACGGTCCGCGCGCAACCCAGCGATATTGGCGTTCTCCAATTTTGGTGACCGAGTGAAGATGTTGCATGAAAGTTGGAAAATCTTCAAAGTTGCGATAGCGGCTGTAAGCCTCTTCGGGAGTGCAGTTCAGCAATACGGTTCCGCGGGCGACCGATTCCGTCTGGGTTTCGCCGGTGCGTGAACCCAAATACGCGAGCGCGCCGCCGGCCGCGGCCAGGGTGAAACCGAAGGCTGACTTACGGCTAAGACCAATCAAGGCGAGGGAACTACCGGCAGCAATTGGAACCCACTTGCGAGCCGAGGGCGACCAATCACCTGGTATGACGGCTTCCAAAAACTTTTGCATTGATTGCCGGTTACCACCGTTGTTGTAACCAGAATTTTTGTCAAAGGTGCTGTTGGAATTCACATCGTATTCATTCATTTTCGTGTTCTCCAATACTTGAGTCCGTTAGAGTTCGTTGTTGGTGACCGCGGCCCGCTCGGTTAATGCTGTGACCCAGGAGGGCGACACGTCTGAGAAACTTTGGCGACCAGTTTTCGCTTCGGTGTTGCCGTTCGCGGCGGGCAGCAGCTTATTGGCAAGCGCAAGGACGTCTGCTGTCGCCCCGGGAAACATACCGTGAAATTGAACCGCGAGCTTGGCGGGTAACGACAGAACTAATTCAGCATCACCTCGCACGCAGGCATTGACGATGCGCCGCGCCGCCCAGCCTGCGCTCATCGACAGAATCGGAAGGGAGTCGCTGATGCTGAACCATGCGTACTCTGCTTCGGTGTCTCCTTTGATGAGCGCATTGCGCGGGCTCCCAGTGCGCATCAATCCGGGACACACGGTTGTCACGTAGATGTTGTCTTTCAAAAGCGCGGAACGAAGGCCCTCCGAGAATCCGGTCAGGGCAAACTTGCCGACGCTGTATGGAAGGAGGTGCGGGACGCTCAACTTTCCGCCGATCGATGAAATGTTGACGATTCTTCCCTGCCGCCGTTTCTGCATTTGCGGCAGAACGGCCATCGTGGTGAAGTACGGACCCCAAAAGTGAGTGTTGATCGAGTCGCGATAGTCGTCGACGGTCATGGACTCCATCGGCCCGACAGAGATTGTCCCAGCGTTATTTACGAGCACGTCGATTGGGCCGAGGCTGCGTTCGATTTTTTCTATGGCATCGGCGACCTCGTCTCGAATGGTCACGTCGCACTGGATGGTAAAAATCTTTGCTCCCGTTTTACGAAGTCTGATTGCAGCGCGTTCCAAAGCGTCGCGATTACGGGCTGAGATTGCGACGTGCGCGCCGCGCCGGGCGAACTCTTCAGCGAGGAGAAGTCCCAGGCCGCGAGATCCTCCGATCACGAAAACAGTTTTGCCCTTTAAAGGGAAGCGCTGGGAGCGAAGAATTGAAGCAGCGATGCTGGCGAGGCCGACGGCGGCGCCAATTCCAAAGGCGGCAGCGCCGATTGCCCTAGTTCTGCTCATATTTGTGCTTGCGCTTGTGCTTGTTAGCATAGGATGACCTCTTGCGCAGCATGTTTGTGCCATCCGACGCGCTGATATACCGCTGGGGGCGTCGCAAAATTCATGGTTCAGTGTTCACTCGGTTCCATCTTGTTCGTCAATTTTG
>JAYVCW010000115.1:0-5635 GCA_043749775.1 Acidobacteriaceae bacterium
CATTCTTTTGCTCCGCACGTTCTCAAAAATCTACGGCATGGCCGGCTTGCGATGCGGAGCGGTTTTCGGGCGTCCCGATCTGCTCGAAAAAATCGAAAATTATAATGGGTGGAATGCCATGCCGATCACGGCGCTGGTGGCTGCGTCCGCGAGTTTGAGAGACGCGCAGTTGCTGCCGGAACGCAAGCGCGTGAATATGTCTATCCGAAGCCAGGTTTTTGCCTGGCTCGATAAGAACGGATATTCTTATATCCCCTCCGAAACCAACTTCTTCATGCTCGACACGAAACGCCCGGCTCAAACCGCGATCGATGCCATGGCAAAACAGAAAATTTTTATCGGACGCATCTGGCCGTCGTTGCCGACCTACACTCGAATCACTATCGGAACGGCGCCAGAAATGGATCAGTTTCAGACCGCATGGCAGAAGGTGATGTCGGGGGCAATCAGCGCCAGTGCCGGCCCCGCACGGAGACTACGGAGTCTCGACGGATTCCGACTAAATAGTTAACCCTAAAGGAGGGAATGGAGCGCGAAGGGAAGCTGGTTCCGGTAGACTATGAGTACGATGTCAAACCGAACTTTTTCTCTGGATGAAGCCCATATCCTGTTGCCCATTCTCGAATCATTACTGCGCCACGCCATCAACGGCAAAAAGGTGATTGAAGAAGTTGACAACGAACTTCAAGAGACCGCCCACCGCGTCTTCTTGAACGGTGGCACCATGCTGAACGTAGTCCACTTGGCGCGCCGAAAAGCAGAGCGAGAGAAAGCTATTCGCCGGGTCAAAGACGCGCTCGCCGAAATCGATGCGACCGGGGTTCAGGTGAAAGACATAGAAATAGGATTGCTCGACTTTCCCTGCAACGTCGATGGTGAAGTGTTGTTGTTGTGCTGGAAACTAGGCGAAACCGGCATTACAAACTGGCACAGCACCAGCGAAGGCTTCGCCTCCAGAAAACCGATCGACGCGAGAATTGCCAATGCGGGGAAAAAGAAGTCGATGTAGGCCGTCGGCCTCGTTGTCAGACGTCGTTGACAACATCCTTGATTTTTAGATGTCATCCAACGCAAGTTGTGCCACCCCCTCGCGTTCAGGAAGTATCGCCAAGCCAGATCGGCCGGGCGGCTACCCAATCCGTGCACTAGCAGCGCGGGGCGAGGGTCGGGCGGTCTGTTAAGATTGCGACATCCGAGGCGATTTTCTATGTTGAATGGGCGACGACTGCCGCTGACGCTTGCTTTCGCTGGATTGCTACTCGTGGCTTTCGGGGCCGGCTGCCGGGGATTTTTTGTGAAGCCGACGCTCAGCTCCATTACAGTTACGCCAGCGACCGCGACTCTTCAAACGGGCAGCACCGGCAACACCCAGCAGTACACCGCATTCGGCACTTTTAACGATGGCAGCACCGGCAACCCAGCCGTGACCTGGACCAGTTCCGACACGAGCGTTGCCACAATTTCCGCCGCCGGACTGGCGACGTCGGTAGCTACCGGTACCGCAACCATCACCGCGACTGCGACGAAAAATCCCACCATCACGGGGACGGGGCAGCTGACGGTCACTGTGTCGTGTATCACACAGATCACTTTGAGCCAGACCAGCTTTACCCTTAGCCTGGGGACGTCCGGTCAAAATAGCACGTCAATCACAGCGACAGCGACCACGTGCAACGGCTCTGTCCCCGTTACCGACACTGCCACGTGGACCTCAAGCAACACCAGCGTGGCCACAGTGAACGGCGGCACGATCACCGCAGTGGGTCAGGGTGTCGCCAACATCACTGCCTCGGCCGGTAATGTGACGAGCAATACCGACGTCATCACCGTCACCCCGTAAGTGTTGATCCGAGCCGGTTATCTCGGGCCTGCTCTTTCGCAACGCCGCTCGCTGACGAGCGTTGTGACCTACCTCGAGGCGCGGGACGCTCATAGACCAGCGTTCCCACGCCGCGCTATAGTAAACATTCGATCCAGTGAAGTTCCTTCCCAAATTCCCACTTCGAGCGGTAGGGCTAGCATTTTGCCTCACCGTCGCCATTTTTCTCGCCGCCTGCAATCGCGGACGCGGTCGCGTCCTCGAAGTTGCCTACGTCGCCGCCGTCCAGGCCAATTTGCGCGATCAGGTATCGGCGGTCTATGAGAAGGCTGGAGTGGTCAAGAATGGCGATCGCGTTGAAGTGCTCGATCATGACCGGCGCTTCGTCAAGGTTCGCACAGCGACCGGCGCAACGGGATGGCTGGAGCAGCGTTATCTTGTCGGGCAGGACGTTTACGACCGGATCCAGAAGCTGACCGCCGACAACCAGAAGTACCCGATCCAGGCGCAGGGCGCTCCTCGTAACGACACCAACCTCCACGTCGAGCCGGGGCGCGACACCGAACATCTTTACCAGATTTCGTCCGGCGAAAAGCTGTCTCTCCTAAAACGCGCAACGGCTGAGAAGCCAGGATCCGTGGCACCCACTCCGCGGGGCACGGCCGCGACGAACGCCACAAAAGAGACCAACGCCACAAAAGATAGGAAGGGTCCGGCTGCGGCCACACCTGTTAAAGAAGACTGGTGGCTGGTGCGCGATTCTCACAATCGCTTTGGATGGGTGCTCGCCCGCATGATCGACCTCGATATTCCGCTCGATATCGCGCAATACGCCGAGGGCCAGCGGATCATCGCATTTTTCGTGCTCAACCAGGTGCAGGACGGGGACAAAAAAGTTTCGCAGTATCTGACGCTGGTCAGCGAGCCAAGAGATGGCCTGCCCTACGACTTCGACCAAGTGCGCGTTTTTACCTGGAACGTGAAACGTCATCGCTACGAGACGGCATATCGCGAACGAGTGCATGGCGAGTTGCCGGTGAAAGTATCGCAGGAGAGTTTTGATAAAGAAGGCGTGCTGCCAGTCTTTATTCTTCGAACCAAGGATGACGAGGGCAAAGTCGTGGAACGCAAGTACAAATTAAACACTCCAATCGTTCGCCGCGTGCTTGCACCCGGCGAGCAGCCGCCTCACGCCACGCCCAGAAGATCGAAGCGCTCGCGTTAATGGAATCGAGCAGCGGCTGTGCTGCCGGCAAGTGACATAAATCATTCGCGGTAGGATGAGGGTTGCTTTTCAAAAGAAGGCCAAACTCGCTGCCTTCAAGGTCTGGAGTCACGAGTAGAAGTCACGAGTAAAAGTCGGCGATCGTCTGGACTATCCGACGAATTTCCGCCTCGGTCAACTCCGGGAACATCGGCAGAGCCAGTACCTCCTGCGCAGCTGATTCAGCCACCGGAAAGCTTCCTGGCTTCAGGGCGAGATAGGCGAACGCAGGCTGTAAATGCAGCGGCAGCGGATAGTAAACTTCAGAACCGATGTTTCTCTCAGTGAGAAAGCTCCGCAGTTCGTCGCGGCGTCGAGCACGAATCACATACTGATGATAAACATGTTTTGCCTCGGAGCTTCGCCCCACCAACCTCACCGGTGATTGGCTCTGTTCAGCTGCGGGCGACGAGGCGCACAGGCCCGAATCCGCCAAAAGCCGGTCATACATCGAGGCATGCTGTCGCCTGCTATCGTTCCAGCCTGAAACACGGCTCATCTTGACGCGCAGCACCGCCGCTTGAATCGCATCCATCCGGCTATTCCATCCGAATTCGTCGTGATAATAGCGCTTCGAGCTGCCGTGGTTGCGCAGACGCCGCATGTGTTCGGCCATCTCTAGGCTGGACGTGGTCACAATCCCAGCATCTCCGTAAGCGCTGAGGTTCTTCGTCGGATAAAAACTAAATGCGGCGGCAATGCCGAGTGATCCGGCGGAGCGCCCGTTCCAGTCAGCGCCAATCGCCTGTGCGGCATCTTCTATGATTGCAATGCCCTGGCTTTGAAGGTCGCCAGCGCCCTCGCCACTAAAACCCTCGCCACAAAAAGAAGATACGGCGCGCCGTAAGCCGTCGACGTCGGCGCACTGCCCGTAGAGATGAACCGGAAGCACGGCACGGATTACACCTGCCCCATTTTTCCCACGAGCGCGTTCCATCGACAGTAGCTTTTCCACGAGTGAGGCATCGAGGTTGAGCGTCGAGGGATCGACATCGACAAACTCCGGTGTCGCGGCCGCGCGCACAATCGAACTTGCAGACGCAAAAAAGCTGAAAGGAGTGGTTACCACGCGATCGCCCGCTTGCACCCCGGCTGCTACCAATGCCAGCCAAAGAGCCTCCGTTCCAGAGGCGCAGCCGATGGCAAACTTGGCGGTAGTGAAAGCGGCGATTTCGCCCTCCAGCGCCTCAACCTCCGGCCCCAGCACAAAGCTCTGAGAATCGCATACGCGAGTAATCGCCGCCAGAATCTCTTCCCGAATGCAGGCGTACTGGCGATGCAGGTCCAGGAGATGGATGGCCTGCGACTGGTTTGCGGCTTCACCGCTTTGCACCGACTTCGCAGCAAGATTCACACGCACATTCTAGCAGCCGTTTAACTTCAGTCGACGCAGAGAGGGGGTGCCTCCACCGGATGAGATTCCGGTGGGCAGTGGCGGCGGCATGGGCAAGTTCTAAGAATGGAACTCGCGAATGCTTATCGTCTTTCGCCAAGGTTACAACAAAATGCTATCGCGTTTTGCCAAGGTCACAACCTTGATACAGATGCACGTTGCCATGGCAAGCGACGCAGAGAGTAATTAGATTTTGCTCGGCGTCGTCTCCGGAATGACTGCGAAATTCCCGATGGTGAACTTCTAACTTGGATCGGCCCCCGCACTCCTGGCAGCGCCATCCATCGCGTTGTAGCACTTGTTTACGGAGTTTACCGTAGGTTTCGTTATGAATTCGCAGGCGTGGTCGTTTGGGTAGACTTTTTGTCACGCCGCTTTTCCTTGGACTTCCGAGAGGAATGCCTCTCTCTGTAGCTTCGGAAGAAACTTGTAGTAGCGGGAGATGGAGTAGAGTAGTATTTCGGGGCTATCACCATCGATGTGCGCCCCGGCAAGGAAGTCCGCGCAGATCATCTCCATGCAATAGCCCCGAGATTTGTCCGAGCCGAGCATGCGTGCCGCCGTCTCGATTGCCTGTTCGATCACCGGGATCTGGGTTTTGTACACTTTGAAATAGATCAGCTCGGACGGTTCCGCGTCCTTGCCTGTTAGCTCTTTTTCTACCTCCCGTTTGAAGTCTTCCTTCGGCAGGGTGCGGGCTTTGTGCAACCAGGTTGCACAATCGAAGTTCTGCCCGTCCCGACGCGCTACTTTGGCGAGTTCCAATCCTTTCGTCCAGCCCACTTCTTTCAAATCTTTTCGCGCCTGTGGTGGCAGATGCTCGTGGATCGACATCAGGTAGTAAGCTTTGCGCCTCGATTCCGGGAACCGCCTCTCAAGTAGTTCGTCGAACGACTTCAGATTTTCGAGTCGCCAGTACTGTCCCGCCCGCGCTTCGCAAAGATATCGGCCAAGATCGACAAAGCGGGTGTCGCGCTCCGCCTCATGGTGCTTTTCCCAGACCAAAATCTCGTCGATCTTGGTCAGGACAAAGAGCGCGCGCTTGCGATTGAGCTTCGGCGGCATTGGCGGATATTTAGTACGTAAGCTCGTCAAACAGACCAAGATCAACTCCTGGCTTGCGCACGAGTGCGGCTTCAACGAGATTCGGCTGATGCAG
>JAYVCW010000116.1:0-7925 GCA_043749775.1 Acidobacteriaceae bacterium
CTGCTTCAGTTCGGCGGTTTCCACATGGGGCAGATCCATGATCTGTTCCGTTTTTAAATGGTCCGGCTGATCCAGTTCCACCGCGATCACATTGCTAACCGGCAGGAGTCTGTGCAGGCCCTGCAAAGTGTCGTTGGCGACGATCTTTCCGTGATCAACAATGACAATGCGGTCGCAGAGCCGCTCCGCCTCTTCCATATAGTGAGTCGTGTATATCAATGTCTTACCGCGCTTTTTCAATGTCTCGAGATTGTCGAAAATGGCGTTGCGACTCTGAGGATCGACTCCAACCGTGGGCTCATCAAGCAGCAGGATTTCTGGATCGTGGAGCAGCGCGCCGGCGAGGTTCAGCCGTCGTTTCATGCCTCCGCTGAAAGCTGAAACTTTGTCTCCGGCGCGATCCGAGAGGCCGACCAGCGTTAAGGCTTCGTCGATGGCTGACTTCGCCTTCGCTCCCGCCAGTGAATAAAGCGCTGCGAAAAAAGTCAGGTTGTCGCGGGCGCTCAGTTCTTCATAGAGCGCCATATCCTGTGGCACGAGACCTATTTTCAATTTGACGGGATCGGTATCGCTCTTAACCTTCGCGCCATCGATGAGAACTTCGCCTGAGTCGGGCTGCAGCAATCCGGCGACGATCGACACCGTTGTAGTTTTGCCAGCGCCGTTCGGCCCGAGTAATCCAATCGTCTGACCTCGGTCGGCGTTGAAGCTGATGCCGTCAACCGCAGTCAACTGTCCGTACCGTTTGATTAAATTTATAACTTCAAGCATGAGGATCTGGAAACGAGTACAGCATAACTTATAACGCAAAGTGCCTTGCGAGGCCCAGGAGTGTATTCAGAAATACCGGCTCCTTGGTCGGGGGGTTGAAGACCAAACCTGGCACACCAGTCGGAACGAAAAGGCATCTTTTAATTTGAATGCAAAAAAGCGCCATCTGGTTGACACTTCCAGTAGGGATAGTTAGCATCTGTAAACCGACCGATTGGTCGGTTTTGTATTTAAGATCCAATTTCACTGGACGCACATTTTAAAAGGAGCCTTCCCGTGACCACAGTTTTTTATCAGAAGGACGCCAACCCGTCAGCTTTGAAAGGCAAGACCATCGCCGTGTTCGGGTATGGTTCGCAGGGGCACGCGCAAGCCCAGAACCTGCGTGACAGCGGATACGATGTGATCATCGGCCTCGATCCCGACCGCAAATCGGCGAAGCAAGCGCGAGCCGATGGTATGACGGTGTTTGCCCCAACCGAGGCCGCAAAGCGCGCCGACTGGATCCAGATTTTGACCCCGGACGAAACACAAGCTGATTTCTACGAATCTTCAATCAAGCCGCACCTGAAAAAAGGAAAAGTTCTTGGCTTCTCGCACGGATTTTCCATTCACTTCAAGACCATCGTTCCACCAAAAGATGTCGACGTGGTCATGATCGCGCCGAAAAGCCCAGGCCATCTAGTACGCCGGGTGTACTCACAAGGCGGCGGCGTGCCCTCGCTCCTCGCTATTTATCAAGATGCCAGCAAACGTGCTCATGAACTTGCTCTGAGTTATGCGCACGGCATCGGGTCGACTCGCGCCGGAGTTTTGCAAACGACTTTCAAAGAAGAAACCGAAAGCGACTTATTCGGCGAGCAAGCGGTTTTGTGTGGAGGACTGACTTCGCTGATGCAGAAAGGCTTTGAGACATTGGTGAACGCAGGTTACGCGCCGGAGGTCGCTTACTTCGAGTGCGTCCACGAAGTGAAGTTGATCGTCGACCTCATCTACGAAGGCGGCTTGAGCCGGATGCGCGATTCCATCTCGAACACGGCCGAGTACGGAGACTTGACGCGCGGCGAAATGGTGGTTGGTGACGACGCACGCAAAGCGATGAAGAAAGTGCTAAAACAGATTCAGAGCGGAGCTTTTGCGAAGGAATGGATCAAAGAAAATAAAAAGGGCGGCAAGAAATTTGCCAAGCTGCGCGAAGCCGCCGCCAAACACCCGATAGAAAAAGTTGGAGAGCAGCTACGCGGCATGATGTCATGGCTGCCTGCAGAGAAAAAGAACGCCTCCGACGTGAGCCAACCTCCAAGAAAAGTGATGAACGCCTAACGCGCGCATGAGTTTTGGGGAATGAGTGGACGGGCGACCTCGCCCGTTAAACCGGGCGGGTCTCACACCTTGAATCGTGCGCCTTGACTCGCCCATCACTTCCCACTCGACTCAGCTCTTTCTTGCTCAATCCCGTTCTCCCCAATCGCGGTTCCTCCTCGTCGAAGGAGCTCTAAAGGGCGACGTTCTATCGTGTTCTTCAGGGGGCACTTTTTAATGTGGTTCAACAGCCATCTGGCCGAATGTCCATAACGCCGTAACTTATTCTCGCTGACCGAATCTCATAGGAATGATTCGAATGTCGCCGCCTTCTCACGTGAGACTGGAAAACTAGGATGAAAAAGAATCTAGCTCTGTTTGCGCTGCTGTCATTATTAATCGCAGTGCCAGATCTTTTGGCGATCGACAACCTTAAACTCAACTCAAAGCTTGATTACTCGAGCGATAGTCAGGATGGCGCTCTCATCACCGGTTCCGACGCCAACTCAGGATTCATATCGGGCAAGCCGAATTATGTGATTATCTATGGCGAAGGGTGTTTCAATTCAAAACGGCAAGCGCGGCGCACCGTCGAGCTCTATAACAAATATCGTTCGCAAGTGCATTTTGTGGCTGTCGATCTCGATGTGAAACGCTCGGCCGAGCAGCAACAGCTGGTCAAGGAATACTACAAAGGCTATATTCCTCATGTTGTTGTATTGGACGCTCAGGGTAAGGCAGTTTATAACCAGTCCGGCGAAGTCGACTCGCGTGAAATTGAAGATCTTCTTGAGAAAAGTTTGCACTGAAGCTTGCCGTTCGTTTATCAACCTTTGACCTTTGCCGTGCTCTACTCATGATCCAGGAATGATCTATGAAATCTCGGATGGACAAGCAAACTTTCAAGAGCGTGACGCGCCGGGAATTGCTCAAGCTGACTCCAGTAGTCGCTCTAGGAGCATTTGTTGTGCCGAAGCTGCGCGAGCCGCTTCTAAAGGCTGGACTGGGCTTCAGCGATTGGGCTTCCGGAGTGATGTATCGCTCCGGCCATCTTGCCTCCACCTTCGAAAACTCAGAGCTCACGCCGTTCGAAAAGTTCCCGATCAATGGCTATGACGTTGAAGACCCTGAAGTAGATCTCGACAAGTGGAGACTTAACGTCACTGGAGCGGTGCAAAAGCCGGGCGAGTACACCATGGCGCAGATACAGTCGCTACCGAAGCAGTTGCAAAACACCCGACATGTGTGCGTTGAAGGCTGGGACGTGATTGGCAACTTCGGTGGCGCGCGCCTTTCTGACTTCCTGAAGTCGGTTGGAGCCGACACAACCGCGCGCTTCATCACAATGCAATGCGCTGACGACTATTACGAGTCTTTAGATATGGCGACGGCTCTTCATCCCCAAACTTTGCTCTGTTATGAAATGTACGGCCGCCCGATTACTCGCAAACACGGGGCACCGGTGCGCCTCAACATTCCAACCAAGGTCGGGTATAAGCAGGCTAAATACTTGACCGCCCTCAAAGTCACTAGCGTTCTCGATAAGGTCGGCTATTGGGAAGACCAGGGCTACTCGGAGTTTTACGGCCTTTAATGTCGGGGAGGAAATAATATGTCAACTCAGGCAACCTCGGTAGAAGACGCGAAGACCGGAGAAGTGACTGAAGCAGTATACGAGCATCCTTACATCGTGCGCCTGTGCCATTGGGTGAATGCAGTCGCTCTCTTCGTGATGGTCGGAAGCGGGATGCAAATCTTCCGCGCCTTCCCAAGTTTCGGAGCGAAGATTCCTGAGAAAGATCTTCTCAACTGGCCCAAAGCTTTTGCGATTGGTGGGTGGCTCGGCGGCGCATTGCAGTGGCACCTCACCTTCATGTGGATTTACATGGCCAGCGGCGTTCTATATCTCGGTTATCAAGTCGTAAGCGGAAACTATAAGCAAGTACTCTTTACGTGGCGCGATATTCCCGGGCTTTGGCCGATGATCCAGCACTACTTCTTTTTTGGTCCGAAGCCGCAGGCCACCGAGCCCTACAACGCCTTGCAGAAGCAGGCTTACACGTCCGCGGTGATCCTCGGGATTTTATCGGTGCTGACCGGTTTCGCCGTATGGAAGCCGATTCAATTCTCTTGGCTAGCGGCGATGATGGGTGGCTTTCACTGGGCTCGACTTCTGCACTTTATCGTCATGTGGGCGACCTTAGCTTTTCTGTTCGGCCACGTCGTGATGGTCGTCTTGCACGGATGGAACAATTTCGTGTCGATGCTCGTCGGATGGAAAAAAGATCCTGAGTATATCGTCGAGTAGCGGAGATCGCCGCTGCGGTCATTTCAACTGTTGCAATGAGGAGCAATGCCGTCACTACCAAGTCCCCGACCCGGGAGCACAGTTCAACTCACGGAGAGCGACAGCCACGACGAGGCGCAGCTAATTGGGCGCGTTCGCAACGGCGAGCCCGAGCTTTTTTATGAGTTGATCAGGCCTTACGAGCGTCGCGTTTACGCCGCCACGTTCGCCATCCTGCGCAACCCGGCAAATGCGGAAGATGCCGCGCAAGAAGCGCTGTTGAAAGCTCTCAAGCATATTCGGCAGTTTCGCGCCGAGTCAAAATTCAGCACGTGGCTCATACAGATCGCTGTCAATGAGGCTCGCATGCGAAGACGAAAAGAAAATTCAGATCGAACCGAGCCGATTGCACAAAACGCAAACGATCAAGGGGAGTACAAGCCGCGCGATTTTGCCGACTGGCGCGAGATTCCGTCGGAGGTTCTTGAACGGAAAGAGGTGCGCGAGAAATTGAGCGGGGCGCTGGCGTCCTTAAGCCAGATTTATCGCGAAGTCTTCGTGCTCAGAGATGTTCAACAGCTGAGCATTGAAGAGACTTCTAAGGCGTTGGGGATTTCGACCGCCTCGGTCAAGACACGGCTGTTGCGAGCGAGGCTCATGCTGCGCGACATGCTGGCTCCGGGTCTAGGTGGCGAGTGGAGCGGTAAGTTGTCTCTTGCGAAGGGAGAAAAGCCATGGTAGTCAACTGCGATCACGTGTGGCGAGAAATTTCCAATTACGTTGACGACGACGTTGATCCCGCTCTGCGCGCCGCCATGGGAGAGCATTTTAAAGAATGCAACCGTTGCACCGCGATTCTCGATGGCATGCGCAACGTGGTTCAGTTGTATGGCGATGACCGCATGTTCGAAGTCCCGCTGGGATACAGCCAGCGTCTGCACCGGAGGTTGGCAGGAAATATAGGAGGCAGCAGAAGAACTTTCCTGGGATGGATGGTTGCGACAGCGGCTGGTATTTGCATAGCCGGCAGCTATGAACTGGCACGCTCGGCAACTTCAACGCGCGACGGCCTGCGTTCGGAGCACGCCCATTTCTCCGCATCAGTTCCTCCGGATCTGATGGTAGTCGTGGCCGACGACGGCAAAGTTTTCCACGGAGCGGCCGCCTGTCCGTTCATTCGCGATAAGACAAAAGTAAAATCATTGCGTGCCCGAGAAGCGCTGCAGCAGGGGTACACTCCGTGTATTCGCTGTATGAAGCAGTATGTGTAGAAGAGGGCTGACTGTCGCGAAACGATGCTACTGTTTGTAAAGTAAATTCTTAAAAGACTAATAAACTCGAGTTTATGAAACAAGCAGCGTAGAGGGACCGATTAGTACGAAGAGTTTGGAGTTAGTACTGTCAGTTCGCCAACCTGCTCCCTCTTTACAGATCCACTGAGTTGGGTCGTATGTTCCATCATCCAAACGTCGGGGATAATCTCACCGACAAGTTTCCCGTGGCAGAAAAGCCTTACGATAGAGCTTTCAGAGACGACCACTCCTACGGCTTTGGTTAAGGCGCTCATGTTGGCTGCGGCAATGTGACGACTGCCTAGGCCGAGGGGCACTTCGACATGAGCGCCGGCGGCGTCGAAATGGCGGCAGGCAGAAAGAAACACGCCTTCATTACTTACTACGAAGCCTCCATCCAGTTGGGCCAGCTCTTTGATCGTTCCGCGTAGGCTCAGGTCGGCGATGTGGCGCGCCGAATGCGGATGTCCAGACAGCGGGTCCAAAATCAGCGATCGCGACATGGCGAGCACCGCGTTTTCGTCGCCTAACATGAAGAGCGTTCCGACCCTTCGTCCTTCTCTGCCTTCGCGTGCGATCTCGACGGCGAGTTGCAAGAGCGACTCGAGAACTTCCGGATCATATTCTGTTACCTGGCAAAGAATGCTCTCAAACATGAATCACTTTCCTCTCCAGAGGCTTTGCGGGTCGCGCGTTACTCTTCGGCTACTTATTGTCGTCCCACGGCCCGGTTGGTGCTCTTACCTTCCTGGTCCTACCGGATCCGCTTAGCCGGCCTTCGCTTGTCCCTTCGCGACTGCTTTTCCAGCTGCGCCTTGTGGGCATTCATGATCGCCATAATCAGTCCCGGGAAGCGCTCTTGCATCTCGCGGCAGCGCGAGACGTTGTGCATTTCGACTCCTCGACGTTCGCCACGAATCAGGCCCGCTTCTCTCAGCGCCTTAAAATGCTGAGAAAGAGTTGACTTGGGGATAGGCTGGTCGCTGACCTTCAAGAAAGTGGAACAGGTTTGCGAGCAATTCGAATTGACGATGTCGGCGAAGATGGCCGCACGCACAGGATCCGACAGCGCATGCAGTATCGCCTCGACCGTGACGTCATCCATCGAGGGATGAAACAGGGGTCTCATTGCTTAATGCTACGCTCATCCGGTTCGTCGTTCAATAGTTCATATGTTCGAAACAATGAATCTACAAGGCGACTTGGTTCATCTGAAACAATGGCAGTTAATTTGGAAGGTATTTAAACGAAGTCGCATTTGCTGGAACGCGACCCATCGCTACAGGAGAGAAATTATGGATAGACTCAAAGGTAAGGTTGCAGTGGTCACAGGCGCATCCAAGGGAATCGGTGCCGCCATCGCCAAGTCGCTCGGCGCAGAGGGTGCGTCGGTTGTAGTCAATTATTCCTCGAGCAAAGAAGGCGCCGACACCGTCGTCTCCGCCATTACCAAGGCGGGCGGCAAAGCGGTTGCCGTGCATGGAGACGTCTCCAAGCCAGCCGAAGCCGAAGGCATTATTAATGCTGCGATAAAAAATTATGGCCGCCTCGATGTCCTCGTCAACAACTCCGGCATTTATGAGTTCGCGCCCATCGAAGCAATTACGCCGGACGCCTTCCACAAGACTTTCAACATCAACGTGCTAGGCGTGCTGCTCACGACGCAAGCAGCGGTCAAGCACCTCGGCGAAGGCGGCAGCATCATTAACGTCGGATCGATCGTTAGCAGGATCACCCCTCCCCAGTCTGCCGTCTATACCGGTAGCAAAGGTGCACTGGACGCCATTACCGGCGTGCTGGCACGTGAACTCGGACCTAAGAAGATCCGCGTGAACACGATCAACCCGGGCGTAGTTGATACCGAAGGATCGCGGGCCGCCGGCTTCATCGGCTCCGATTTCGAAAAGAATGCGGTGAAACAAACTCCTCTCGGCCGCACCGGACAGCCCGGGGACATAGCCTCCGTAGCCGTTTTTCTGGCCTCGAACGATTCCGCATGGATCACCGGCGAGCAGTTACTAGCCGGCGGCGGCCTGCGCTAAGAGCGTTGCTCTTCATCGCGAAAAATCGAAACTAAGTGAGCGATTTCACTGTTGTAGCCCCATCCTGGATGCCGTTTAGTAGCGGCGGTTAGGGTGAGGTCGCGCCCACTAAATCCTAAGATGAATGAGTTTGTGGAATCCCACTCTTGCGCAGAGAACGCGCAAGAATTGATTGGATAAGAACGAAGGCTCATACGATCCGGTAGTCTTGGTTTGAGGACTAAGGCTTTT
>JAYVCW010000117.1:0-20404 GCA_043749775.1 Acidobacteriaceae bacterium
AACTAGCGAAGGCGAAAGTTGAAGCCAGAACTGTTGAAGGCAGATCTAAAGATCAGACGACCGAAGATCAAATTAAAGACGAAGCTAAGCTGAGAGCCGAAATCTCAGCCCATATCCAGAAGGCCTTCGATCTCCACCCGAGGGCAGAACAAAAGTTTCCGCCTCATCCTGCCGAATCCCCAGACCAACAGTGCCCGCAGCTCGCGGAGATCGCGGGTTCCGCCCGTGCGTCGCCGCCCCACTCGGCGTTGCGCCACTAGATTGATCAGCGTTTTAATTTCGCGGCCGCAGCTTCGTCCAGCATCCAGACGAGCTTTCCGTCCACGGGTTGCACCTTCTGCGAGGGCAGCGCAGGCGATGAGTCGCCTTGCAGCACTTGAGTCAGCACCGGAGCCTTGTCCGCTCCGCAAACAAGAAAGAGAATTTCGGCGGCGCGATTCAGCACCGGGAAAGTAAACGAGATGCGGTGAGCCTTGAATTTCTCAACCCAGTTCGCGATCACTAAATGTTCCTGGTCTTTGAGCCCGTCAGACTCAGGGAAAAGGGAAGCGGTGTGCCCATCCGGCCCCATGCCCAGAAGAATCAGATCAAATCTCGGAAAATCGCCCGCCTTTATCGCGAAGAATTTTCGAATTTTGCCTTCGTAATCTGAGGCTGCCGCGGATGCATCGGAATTTTCCGCCAGGACGCGAAAAACATTTTCGCCCGGAATCTGAATCTTCGAAAGCAGGGTTTCCTGCACCATCCGGTAGTTGCTGTCTTTGTCCGTTGGAGAAACGTGTCGCTCATCGCCAAAGAACAGGAAGACGCGGTTCCAGGCGAAATCCGTGTAGTTCGTCGCCAGCAGGTCGTAGAGCCCTTTGGGAGTGGAGCCTCCCGCAAGCGCCACCGAGAAACGCCCTTGCGCTCCGATCGCGGTGCGCGCAACTTTTATGAATTCCTCTGCCGCGGCGTGAAAAAGATTAGAAGCGGTTGGGAAAACTTCGACATTCCGAATCGATGGCATAGAAATCGGCAACTTGTAACCTACGAATTGTAATCGAGCGCGCGATTACAAATGAGCAATCACAGTTACAAGTTGCCCTAACGAATGCCGTTTCACCGATCGAACATTTTTAATCGAACGCTTTAACGATCGCGCATTTCAACGACCGCGCATTTACCGATCGAAGTTGCGCCAGCGCCGGCCATCGCGCTCCATCAACTCGTCAGCCTCTTTCGGACCCCAGGTTCCGGAAGCGTAGTTCGGGAAATCGCGCGGTGGTAGCGCCTTCCAGACGTCAAGCACCGGGTTCACAATGCTCCAACCCGCTTCCACCATGTCGGCGCGCTGAAACAGCGTTGCGTCCCCCGTCATGCAATCGTGCAGCAGACGTTCGTATCCCGTATTCGGAGTCTGACCGAAATAGTCGGCATACTCAAAATCCATGTTGACTTCGCCAAGCTGCATGGAAGGCCCGGGAACTTTCGCGGCAAAGCGCAGCGAGATTCCTTCCTCCGGCTGAATGTGCAGAACCAGTTGGTTCGGCATCATGTTCTCCACCGGAGTTTCGCGGAACAGCATAAAAGGTGCGCGCCGGAACTGAATCACCACATGCGTATTGCGTCCCGGCAGTCGCTTGCCAGTCCGCAAATAGAAAGGAACGCTAGCCCATCGCCAGTTGTCGATCAGCAGCCGCATGGCGACGAATGTTTCCGTCCGCGAATCGGGAGGCACGCCCTCCTCCGAACGATAAGCAGGAACGCTCGACCCATCCATCGTCCCCTCGCCGTACTGGCCGCGAACCGTCTTGCTCAACACATCTTCATTGCTGAAAGGCTGGATGGCATGCAGAATCTTCGCCTGCTCGTCGCGAACCGCGTTCGCCTCGAAAGAAATTGGCGGCTCCATCGCGCACAGGCTTATCAGCTGCATGATGTGGTTCGGCACCATGTCGCGCAGGGCCCCGGCGCCGTCGTAGTAGTCCCCGCGCTGTTCCACCCCCACCGTCTCAGCCACCGAAATCTGCACGTGGTCAATGTAGCGGCGATTCCAGATCGGCTCGAAAATTCCATTGGCGAAGCGGAAGGCCAGAATGTTTTGAACGGTTTCTTTGCCAAGATAATGATCGATGCGGTAGATCTGCCGTTCCGAGATGACTTTCAGGAGCTGCTGGTTGAGCGCCTTCGCGGTATCGAGATCGTGGCCGAATGGTTTTTCAATGATGACGCGCCGCCAGTGTCCATTCCCCTCCGCCATCAAGCCGGCTTTGGAGAGACGCTCGACGACGCCTCCGAAATATTTCGACGCGGTGGCGAGATAGAAAAAATAATTGCCGTGCGAGTTATGCTCCTGATCAATCTTAGGGAGCGCCTCCTTCAGCCTGTCGTACGTCGCGGGATCGTCGAAGTCACCATTGACGTAGCTGATGCGTCGAAGAAAGTCTTCCCACAGTGCGGGATCAACTTTTCCGGTGGCGAATTTCTTGAAGTCTTCCGCAACTTTGCTCCGCGCGTCCTCGTCGCTCATCGGACTTCGACCGACGCCGATGACCGCAAATTCTTTAGATAATAATTTTTGCGACGCCAGATTGTAGAGAGCGGGTATCAGCTTCCGCCGCGTCAGGTCTCCGGTAAAACCGAAAATGACCATGACGCAGGGATCGCCAACACGCCCAACTCGCTTCGTCGCTACCGGCAGCACCTCTGCTTGAGCCATCAATTACCCTCGACTGAAATATTGTGGAACTTAAAACACCGACTCAAAATACGAATTTCAAAACGCCGACATCAAAACGCCAACGTCAGAACATCGCGTTTCCGCAATGCTACTTGCCCGCCTTCTTGGGCTCAACGTGTCCGCCAAACTTTTGGCGCATGGCCGAAAGCATCTTCTCGGCGAAAGTGTGTTCCTGGCGTGAGCGGAAACGCGTATACAGCGCCGCCGTCAGCACCTCCGCTGGAACGGCTTCTTCGAGTGCGGCTTGAATCGTCCAGCGCCCCTCGCCTGAGTCCTGCACGAAGCCGCTGTACTCAGAGAGCGTTGGATTTTCAAGCAGCGCCATCGCCGTCAAGTCGAGTAGCCACGAACTGATCACGCTGCCGCGCCGCCACACTTCAGCGATGTCTGGCAGATTGAGATCGTAGCGAATTTCTTCAGGCAGCTCTTTGCTGGTGGCATTTTTGAAGATGTCGAAGCCTTCCGCGTAAGCCTGCATGATTCCGTATTCGATGCCATTGTGCACCATCTTTACGAAGTGCCCGCTGCCCGATGGCCCGCAATGAATGTAGCCTTCTTCCGATGTGCCGGCGGAAGCGTCAGCAGAAGTGCCGGCGGAAGTGCCCGCAGATTTGCCGGCAGAAGTGACAGCGGATGTGCCGCTCAGTTTCTCGCGGCCCGGAGTGCGCGCGATGTCGCCGCGTCCAGGCGCCAGAGTTTTGAAAATCGGATCGAGCCGTTGCACCGCTTCTTTCGGCCCGCCAATCATCATGCAGTATCCGCGATCGATCCCCCAAACACCGCCACTGGTGCCCACATCGACGTAGTGCACGCCCTTGCTCGCGCACAGTCGCGCCCGGCGAACGTCGTCTTTAAAGTAGGAGTTCCCACCGTCAATGATGGTGTCGCCTGCCTGCATCGTAGAGAGCAAAGCCTGAACCGTTTTTTCCGTCGCGTCGCCGGACGGCACCATAACCCACGCTGCCCGCGGCGCTTTCAGCTTACTGACGAGATCATCGAGCGAAGGGGCGCCGGTCGCGCCTTCGCCGGCGATCCCCTTGACCGCGTCCGGGCTCAAGTCGGAGACCACCATCGTGTGCCCGCCCCGCATCAAGCGGCGCGTCATGTTCGCGCCCATGCGCCCCAGTCCTACCATTCCAAGCTGCATTCATGCTCCTTGTCCGCTTGCGTCTTATGTGCCGCGTAGTTATGCCAGAATACTTCTTCCGAATACTCAGGCCAGATACTCAGGTCGGCTCATTGTGCCTCACTGCTTAAGACAAATTAAGTCAAAACCTGGCGCACCAACTCCGTCAGTTTCGTCAGACCGGCCTTTACGTCGCTGCCGAGATGCACACGCAAGGCGCGACGTTTGCGATCGGCGAGAACTTGAAAGTCGCCGCGAGCCTGCGCAGCCTTCACAACTCCGAAGGTGTATTTCTGCCCGGGAACGGGCAAGTCGTTGGCGTCGTCGCAGGTGATTTGCAAAAATACGCCGCTGTTCGGCCCACCCTTATAAGCCTGTCCCGTGGAGTGCAGGAAGCGCGGGCCAAAGCCGAGACATGTCGCAACCCGCTTGCGATCGCGTACCGCCATTCGCAGTTCCTGCAAAGCTGCTTCATGCTCGGCATTCATCTCGATATATGCCAGCAATCCGAAATAGTCGTTTTCACCAAGACGCGCGAGGTGAGCGCGCAGATAACTTGCCAGCATGCCGCCGGATGACATGGCAGAGGATTTGCTGGAAGCTGCTCCCGCAGCCTCGGCAAGTTCTGCCGCATTCCTCTCGTCGGTGAAAAGTTTCATTCCCGCTTCATCAACCACCGGAGTTTCTGCCGGAAGCGCACCCTTGCTTTCATATTCCGAAGTCAGCTGCTTCGTGACGATCTTGCTGGCTTCGACATCAGGCTGGTTGAAGGCGTTGATGCCGAGAATCGAACCGGCAACCGCGGTCGCAATTTCCCAGCGGAAAAATTCCTGCCCCAGACTGTAAACGTCAGAAACCGAGATGCGAACTACAGGATGCCCCGCTTTTTCGAGCGCTGCCAGCTTGCTTTCCTGATCTTTCGCTGACGCAGCGTCGCTCTCGAGTTGCAGATAAGCGAAGATGCGATCGTTGCCATAAACCTCAGGCCCGCCCAGCGTTTCGCGATCAACCGGAATGATGCCCTTGCCGAGTTTGCCCGTCGACTCCGCAATCAGTTGCTCAAGCCACGCCCCAAGGTCCGAGATGCCGGGCGATGTAATGATTGTGATCTTGTCGCGGCCCAACTGTGCGGCTGTTCCCATGATCAGCCCAAGCATGACGCCCGGATTTTGCGGCACTGATTTAGAAGCACCGCACGCCGTCACCATCTCTTTTGTAGCATTGAGAAATTTATCGATATCAAGTCCCATCGCGGCCGCCGGGACCATGCCGAAATTCGAGAGCGCCGAATAACGCCCGCCAATGGACGACAGGCCGTAGAAAATCTTGCGGAACTTGTCATGCTCGGCGACTTGCTGCATCTTCGAGCCAGGGTCGGTGATAGCGATAAAGCGGGTTCCAGCCTTGTCCGCCCCTACGGCCTGCTGCACGCGCTCGAAGAAATATTGTTTGTAGATATTCGGCTCGAGTGTGCTGCCGGATTTGCTCGAGACAATAAAAAGTGTCTTGCCTAAATCAATTTTCTTTTCGACTGCTCGAATTTGCGCGGGATCGGTCGAGTCAAGAATGTGCAGTCGCGGAAACCCCGCGGTTTGCGGAAAAGTCAGCGCCAGCACCTCCGGGCAGAGGCTCGATCCGCCCATGCCCATCAAGAGAATGTCAGAGAATCCACCTTTTTTTACGTCAGCCGCCAACGATTTTAAGTCGGAGGCGTGGACGATCTGCTCATCGACAATGCCGAGCCATCCTAACCACTTCGCTTCGTCCTCGCCCGTCCAAAGCGCTGCATCGTTCTTCCACAAGAGGCTTACTTTTCCGATCGCTCGCCACTCATTAAGGTTTTTTTTTACGGCCTCATCCAGTTTCGCGGGGAGCGATACGGTTTGCTTGTTGACCTGCGGCGCGTCCTGCTTTTTTGTGTTGTCTTCTACCGCGGCCAGAAGCTTGTCGAAAGCATCGGCAAAAAGTTTGACGCCATCGGCGGTGAGTTTGTCCGTAACATCTCTCATCACAATCCCAACGCTAGCTAGGTCCGCCATGGTTTTGCGGGCGTCGTCCAGGCCTTCGGTCAAGCTTTGCCGCGGCTTACCATGGTCGCGGAAGGCTTCGAGCGTGGCCGGTGGAACGGTGTTCACCGTGTCTTGCCCGATCAATTCTTCGACGTAAACCACATCGCGGTATTTCGGATTCTTGGTGCTGGTGCTCGCCCACAGCACGCGCTGCGTCTGCGCGCCCTTTGCCGCCAGCGCCTTCCACTTCGAACCAGAAAAAATTCGCTGGTACGCCTCATAAGTCAGCTTGCCATTGGCGATAGCAACCTTGCCAAGGATGCCTTCCAGCTTCGCCTTCAGGGCAGGATCTTTTTCTGTTTTCAATTTCTCGCTGACTTGCGAGTCCACAGCCACGTCGATGCGGCTGATAAAGAAGCTCGCCACACTTGCGACTTTGCTCACATCTCCACCGGAGGCCGCGAACTTTTCCAGCCCATCGATGTAGGCGGCGGCCACTTCTTCATACACGCGCTGCGCGAATAATAAGGTGACGTTGACGTTAATTCCTTCGCTGATCAACTGACGAAACGCGGGAATGCCCTCGGCCGTTCCCGGAACCTTAATCATGACGTTGTCGCGCTTCACGCTCTTCCACAAACGCCGGGCTTCGTCGAGCGTCCCTTGCGTGTCGCGGGCAAGGTAGGGCGAAACCTCGAGGCTCACATAGCCATCACGCTTTTTCGTGCTCTTGTAAACGGGATCAAGAATGTCCGCCGCCGCCTCAATGTCGCGGATGGCAAGCAATTCGTAGCGTCCCTTCGCGTCGAGGTCCTTGCGATCGGCAAGCGAATCGAGAAAGTCCTGATACAGGCCGCCCTCGATCGACTTCTCGAAAATCGACGGATTCGACGTCATGCCGAACAGGCCGTCTTCGTTAATCAGGCGCTTCAGTTCGCCGCCCTCCATCAAATCGCGACGTATGTAATCAAGCCAGATCGACTGGCCGAAGTTGTGCAGCTGAATAAGAGGATTGGTGGCTTTGGCGTTTTCGAGAGTGCCTACGGGATTCATAAAGCTCCTGACTGAATCAGGCGGAGTTGCCTGAACTTAAGAATCGTTATTTTGCTTTGCTGTTCGCGGCCACAAGTTCGCGTGCGGCTTTCGCGATAGCGTCGGAATTAAAACCAAATTTCTTTTGCAGATCTTTCAGCGGAGCGGACGCGCCAAACGTGTGCATGCCGATAGTGCGCCCTTTGGTTCCGGCGTATCGCGCCCATCCGAGAATGGAAGCCTGCTCGACCGCAACTCGCGCCGTGACATCTGAAGGAAATACCTGCTCGCGATACGCGTCATCCTGATGCTCGAACAATTCCCACGAAGGCATGCTGACGACACGGGCTTTTATCCCTTCGCTCTTGAGCTTCTCGTACGCCTCGATGCAAAGATAGACCTCGCTGCCCGTCGCCATAAGGATGACTTGAGGCTTGCCGCCTTCCGCATCCGCAAGAATGTATGCGCCACGCGCTACGCCCTCCGCTGCAGCGTACTTCGTGCGATCGAAAGTTGGCAGAGCCTGCCGCGTGAGCACCAGCGCAGCCGGTTCGTTGGTCAGCGACATGATCACCTTCCACGCCTCGACCACTTCGTTTGCGTCCGCCGGACGCAGCGTAATCAGCCCCGGCACCGCCCGCAGCGTGATTAATTGCTCGATCGGCTGGTGCGTCGGCCCGTCTTCCCCAACTCCGATCGAGTCGTGCGTAAAAATCCACAGCGACGGAACTTCCATGATGGCCGAGATGCGGATCGGCATCTTCATGTAGTCGCTGAAAATCAGAAAAGTCGATCCGTAAGCCCGCAGCTTCGAAACCACCATGCCGTTAACAATCGCGCCCATGGCGTGTTCGCGAATGCCGAAGTGAAAATTGCGCGCGTTAAAGTGATTCGCCTCGAAATCGCCCGCTCCGTCGAACGTCAAACGCGTCTTAGTCGATGGATACAAATCAGCCGCTCCGCCCATCAACCACGGATGATTCTTCGCAATCGCGTTCAACACTTTTGAAGAAGAGTCGCGCGTCGCCAGACCCTTCGCATCCGCCGCAAATTTCGGCAGTTCTTTGTCCCACCCCTCAGCCGGTTGAAACTTTTGCATGCGCTCAAGCTGCGAGGCCAAATCCGAATGTTCCGATTTATATTTCGCGAACAATTCTTTCCACTTACCATTCAACTGCCGTCCCCGCTTGCCCATGCCATTGCGAAAACTATCGGCAACGCCTTCCGGAACGCGAAACTTCTCATCCTCCGGCCACCCGTAGAAACGCTTGGTGAGCTTTACTTCTTCCTCGCCAAGCGCCTCGCCGTGCGCCTCTTTTGAATCCTGACGATTCGGAGAGCCGTATCCAATATGGCTATCGACGATAATCAGTTTCGGACGGTCTTTCACTCCCAGTGCATGTTGATAGGCCTCGCTCAAAGCGTTCAGATCGTTCGCGTCGGTCACATGCGTCACGTCCCATCCGTAAGCGCGAAAGCGAGCCGCAACGTCTTCATCGAATGCAAGATCGGTGTTGCCTTCAATCGTGATCTTATTGTTGTCGTAGACCCAGCAGAGATTTGAAAGTTTTAAATGTCCCGCGGTAGAAGCCGCTTCGCCCGAGATCCCTTCCATCATGTCGCCATCGCCGCAGAAAACCCAGACGTTGTAATTGAAAAGTTCGAAGCCCGGGCGGTTGAAATGCGACGCCAGCCAGCGCTCCGCAATCGCCATCCCCACGCTCGTAGCGACCCCCTGACCAAGCGGCCCCGTCGTCGTCTCCACCCCTGAAGTCAAATGATATTCGGGATGCCCCGGAGTCTTGCTCCCCATCTGCCGAAAATTCTTAAGGTCATCCAGCGTGAGCGACGGAGCAGGAAGCACGTTCCCTTCCTTATCGACATCATGAATTCCCGCCAGATGGATCAGCGAATACAGCAGCATCGAGGCATGCCCATTCGAGAGCACGAAGCGATCGCGATTCGGCCACGAAGGATCTTCCGGATCGTAATTTAAAAAATGCTGCCACAAGCTGTACGCCACCGGAGCAAGCGCCATCGGCGTCCCCGGATGGCCCGAGTTCGCCTTCTGCACCGCATCCATCGAAAGCGTGCGGATGGTGTTGATACACAGTTGATCGAGTTCAGTTCCGGCGGCAATCGTCTGATCACTGACAGCCATCAATCTCTCCTGGCAGAAATTCCGTTTTAAGTCGTCACCAGCTTGTTTTAGGTCGTCACCAGCTTAGATGACCCGACCCGCAAATGGATACACTCGGACTTTGGCACCGTTGGACTTGCCCCAAAATTACATCGCGATGAATGCGGTAGATAAAGAAGATGGGCATGAGGCGAAACCCCAATTTTACACCCCGAACATCATCGCTCGTTGAACGAAGCAGAAAGGCAGGCGTCTCGTCTGTCGCCACCGAGGACCTATCAACTATGGTGACACTGATCCCCGCAGTTTGGCTGTGCATTGCGCATCAGCTTTATGCCACTTTAATGAACGCGGCGGGGAGAAGGTGCTCTACTCCGGTCGATTAGAGATCATCCGTTTTACTTTCTTCCTAAGGACTTTGTCCAGCATCACGCGAAGCCGAAACTTGACGGCGCCAGCGTCATTCGGCGACTGGGCAGACCGGTCAAATTCGATCAGATCGTAGTCCGCATCAGCCAATTTCTCCTCGGCCTTCTTCCGGTTCGCATCGCGCGGCTTTTCAAAGTCAACCAACTTCTTCCTGGTGATGTCCGCAGTCCATCCTCCGCCGCGTGCCATACAGCAAGTCGGCAACCGAGCGGATGACGCGATCACTATAGAGCACGACATCCCCCTTTCCAACGGCTTTCAGCCATCAGGACACCGTTCGCATCTCGTCCAGGAACCGCCGCAAAATTTCGTCTATGGAACCTAGCGGCGGATACTTGGCCAGATGTCGCGCGATATCCTCGATAATTCTTTTCGCCGGTCGCGCGTCCTTCATGTTGGGGTCGCGGTGCGCCCAGTCGCGACCGTGGTGCAATGTGTCCCACGGTGAACGCAGATTGGCGCGCGTTTCGGGAGCGTCACCATGCTTACCAAAGCCGTAACAGATTCCCACCTCGTTGTTCCAAATGGGCTTAAAGAGATCGATCAGGTAATTTTCGGCCGCGCTTTGCCATCCCGTCTGCACAACGACAGCGCGATACTCGAAATCCTCCACCTTCAACGTAGCGGTGGCTTTCGCGATATTCTTCCTATGCTCAGTGAGACGAGCAGACAGCTTGTCCCCCTGCTCGATCGCCGTCTTGCTCGCCGGGTCCCCCGGATCGGCCTTGCCCACATAGATCGGATGCTGCTTCTTCGATATTGCCTTATAAGCCGCGAAATTGCCGTTGTAATAAATCGCGTACACGCCGGACCCGTAGAATTTTTCAATATTCGCAAGCGGCTTGCGCGTTTGAGCGATCATGGTGATGCCGACAATGCGGCCAACGACATTTGGGTTTGATGGATCAGACACGAAACCCGGATGCTTGATCGGGTCGAGATCCTCCATGACCTTCCGCAGTTTGTCGTATGCTTCGCTGATTGTCTGGCGAATCCGCTTGGCGCGGTTCACGGGAAGCTGGGACGCTTCCTCGCTCGCCAATGTCTCGGAAAGTTCCTTGAGCTGAACCGCTAATTGTTCGAGCTTACCGGGCGGTATCGCCATGTACTAGTCCCGTCCCGTTGTGGTAAGCAGGGTTTCGGCCACCGACCGCGCGATGACCTCGGCGAGTCGCACTGGAACGGCATTGCCCAACTGTCGCATTGCCTCGGTCCAAGCTCCACGGAAAATATAGTCGTCAGGGAATGTCTGCAGCCTCGCCGCCTCCCGCACCGTGAAATACCGAACCGATCCATCCACGCACGCGAGCATATTTTCCCCGCCCGGCACGCCATGATCGCCGGCCTTGAGCGTTTTCGCGGGTTCGTCAAGCGGACTTCCGGTATGCCCAGGATAGCTTCGTGCTCCCGGATTGAAATTGTGATTTGCGATCTCAGATTGCAGATTTCTTTCCGGGTCCGGCAAATCGCCGATGGCGTCCCGCACTGTCAACCATGGCATTTTGCCCGCTTCGAACAAATAATCATCACGAAGTCTTTTAACGCGCCCGGCCTGACGATCCGCGAGGGCGGGCCGTTGCCGCTTTGCCACTCGGTGACGCTCCCAATATTCGCCCGTCAGCCATTGAGATCGCAGTAGGCCGCTTTCCGAGTACTGACCATCGGGGAAACTCCATTCCACTCCGAGATCGGAGCGGAATCCCACGAGGAACACACGCTCGCGGCGTTGCGGGACACCGTAGTTTGCCGCATTCAGCAGACGAAAGACCACGTTGTATTCCGTTTGATCCTGTTTCGACGTGTGGTGCTTCTCAAGGCAGGCCCGGTGCTCTTTCCTCGTTTCGGATTTCTTGCGCGTGAAACTCGGATGGGTGAGCTGAAGTTGAATGTATTCGAAGTAGTTCGCGAACGTCTCCCTCATCAACCCCTTAACGTTCTCGAATATGAATGCGTGCGGCCGCAGTTCGCGCACGGCGCGCACCGCCTCGGGAAACATATCGCGATTGTCCAAATGCCCGCGGTGTTTTCCCCCCAGCGAGAACGGCTGGCAAGGGGGGCCACCGGAAACAACCATGACGTCGCCAAGATCGCCGTAGTCGAAGTGTTTTACATCACCCTCATGCAACGGCCATTTCTCGACGGAATGCATATGATGGCGTTGATTATCACGAAACGTCTCGCAAGCGTCGTGATCCCACTCGACAACCGCGGCGTGGTGAAATCCCGCGTTCGACATACCGATGGCGAGGCCGCCCGCGCCGGCAAACAATTCAACACTACGCATCGAGAAACCTCTTTACCCTTGTTCGCACCCGCTCAGCATCCCTCACCTGGCACTCCCAAATCGTGAGCGACTTCCATCCCCGCTTCGAGAGAGCACGTTTCGTCCGCTGATCCCGCATTCTATTACCTTCGAGCTTAGGAACCCAAAAATCGAGGCGGGACTTGGGCAGCCGCGCAAGCGCGCAGCTTGCGTGCCGATGCCAAAAGCAGCCGTGGACGAAGATAACCTTCCGCGTTTTTCTGAAAACCAAATCCGGGTGACCAGGCAAATCCTTGCCGTGGAGCCTGTAGCGATATCCCAAGCCGAAGACGAGTTTGCGGACCAACAATTCCGGCCGCGAGTTTTTCGAGCGGACCCGCGCCATGATGTCCGACCGTTCCGTCCGAGAAAGACTGTCCACACGCCCTACTCTCCCTTCGAACCGGCAAACAAAGGCCACTTCTCCGCGATATACTTCTCCGCCGCCTCGCGCACTACCCAGGCCAGCGAAACTTTCTTCTCCTTGGCGATCGTTTCAAGGGTATCGTAAACGCTACGCGGGAAACTGATCGACGCTCGGACTGCGGCTGTTGTTTGTGCCTTCATTTTCCTCGTCCTATCACCTCTTCTCGCCTTCAACTCGATTCTTCTCGTTTTCACCACATTACACCATGTCGGTGAGCATGCCACCAAGCACCTTGGGGACCGCCCATTCACGACCAGATTCACAGGACTGCCATTCGCTCATGGGTGCTGGCCCCACCTTCGCACCATCACGAACAAGGCTGACTAGTGCTTCGCGACTTCGACGTGCGGCCGAAAGATCACTTACAGCCTCCATTGACTCCGGATGCTACCGGGGCAATCAGACGTCACCCGTTTCGGGAAGGGCCATCCTCAAATCGGCACGATTACGATTGACTCTCCCACCGCCACTCGGTACCGTCGGAGCTGCACTCTAAAAGGCTGAACAGAGGACGATGTCATAAGTCCATTGTTATCTAGATTTTGCGCGCATCTCCTTTGGATTGAAAGATCTCGGTGTTATTCCCCACGCAACCTCATCATTCCAAAAGATCAGGGGGGTGGGGGTGGGGGCCTACCGCACACTAAACCTGATTTTTTCAACTTCATGGTTGGAGCCTGCTGCGCACCGCATCGTCGGAGTCTTTACTGCCCTGACCCGCCTTCCAGGTCAGGTAGGTTTTATTGCACGCTTCCGTCTCCTCCGTCTCCGAAGACCGGAGTGCGATTTGAACCGCAGGCGATAAAGTGCAGATGTCCGACCACGTGCGGATCGTAGAAATCGCGGGGCGCGGGCGGAGTGAAGCGGTACACTTAATTACCGGCGAAACATGGGCACTCGTGTTCTCCTCCGGGCAATTACATCGCTCTTGCAGTCTTCGGCAAACGAGGCGAGACTCGGGTTCTACCTCTTTAGAAAATTCATGCACGGATCAGCCCAGCCCGACGAAAAACTTGAAGCCGCGGTACCGTTCTCGAAAGGCGATGGAAGTCTCGCGGCAGGAAGATCCCAGTCCAATGTAAGCCATGCCAACGTCGCGAAGGGTCGCGGGAACGGAGCCTCCGACCGAATCTTAGATGATCGAATCTTAGACGGACGAAGTTTAGGCGGACAAATCTTAGACGAACCAATCTTAGACGACCGAAGTTTAGAGGAGAGGGAACTCGAATCCACGCTCCAGTTGCTCGTCGAGCGCGCGCAATACATTACTGGCGCGACCGGCACTGCCTTGGCCTTGCCGCAGGGCGATGAAATGGTTTGCCGAGCGAGTGCCGGTACATCCGCGCCCGCCGTTGGAGCAAGCCTTCAAGTTAAGTCCGGACTAACCGGCGAGAGCATCCTTCGCCGCCAGTTGCTGCGCTGTGATAATGCCGAGACTGATCCCCGGGTAAACCTGGAAGCTTGCCGCGCGCTTGGGATTGCTTCCATCGTCGTATTACCCCTGCTTCGGCCGAACGGCGATGTTCGCGGACTGTTTGAGCTTTTTTCCGATCACCCGTACGCATTCGAAGAACGAGATTTGATCGCGCTCGAGCGAATGGCCGCCCTTACCCAGACCGCGCTCAATCTGGCAGAAAATGCCATCGTAGCGCCGAAGCCGACGGTCGAAATTGAAAGTGGGTTAATAACTTCCGCGTCCGAACCTGACGACGACATTTTGGATGTTGCCGCAGAGCCGGAGCCATTGCATGCGGACTCGCATCCGACATTCCAGACAACAACGTCCTCTGCGGACCCACCGCCAGGCGCGGAATCCGTCGTCAAGTCTCCTGCGCACGAGGCATCCGCGGTCGGTGAAAATACTCCCCGGTCTGCGGAGCCTCTACAAATTTCGTCGGCTATTTCGCCTAACAGGGATGCGAGGACTGACGCAGCCATTATCAATGCGGCCTCCAATGATGCGGCCTCCCATGATGCGCCCGTTGCTGGGGCAGGCGAAACCGGCACGACAACAAGTTACGTAAGCGAAACTCCGATTGCTCCACCAGCAGAAACGACCACCGTCAAGAACGAAGTATCACAGATCGTAGACTCGCCGTCGCGAGATGCGAAGGCGTCCGATTCCAAAGCCGATCTCAAAACCGATCCCAAAGATTTGACCGCAACGAATTCCAGCGCGAGCCCAGTTACGGAAGACGCCGATGCCACTACGACCGCGGATCTTCCGACGCCCGTGGCGATGCTAAGAGTACAAAAATGCTCAGCCTGCGGATTTCCCGTCTCAGAGGGACGGACGCTTTGTCTCGATTGCGAAAACAAAGAACTGCACGAGAAGGGCGCGGCAAGATCGAATGCGAAAGGCTTAGGACTGGCGGTTGCGCATGAAACAAAAGCAGTACCAATGGATGCGGGAACCGCATCCTGGAATCAGACCAGCGAATTATCTTCGTCGGCGTCGGTGCAATTTGTGCCTGCGTTTCTCGTCAACAGCGTGCCGGTGAAAGAATCCTGGCTGTCCGATCACGTGAACATATTGGCGATTCTCGTCTTCATCACGTGCATCCTAGTAGCAATCGTCATCTTCCGCTGACGAGTTATGGAGCCCTTTGAAAATTTCAATAGATGGTGTATCCGGGTGCCGGATTTCGTATATCCGGCTTAGAGGCCATAAGCAGCAGCGCGCCTACGCGCTTGAATGCTTTCAAGTCGTCGAGAGAGTGAAAAGAAGTCGTGCGGTAATTTTCAGGCGTCGGAGTGTCGTCCGGAATCAGCGCGTACTCAACTTTTTCGAAAGCATGTTGTTTCAGCATCTCCGCATACTCCGCCGCCGACCGGATATGCACGGGCACCTTCAACTTCGGCACCCATTGCAGCGAATAAGGATTGTCTTTGTATAAGTTGATCAGAATAAACAAACGCCCCTGTGGCGCCATCACTCGAAAAAGTTCAGCTAAGGCGCGCTCCTGATCGGGATAGTAGTAAAACGATTCGACCGATAACACTTTATCGAAAAAATTTTCTTCCCACGGAATCTGCGTCGCCGACCCGGTGACGAACATGACATTGTCAAACTCTTTCGAGCCCGCTCGTGCCTCACGGATCATCTCATCAGAGATATCGACGCCCACTACCTGCCCGAAGCCTTTTGGACCTTCACCCACCATACGCGCCAGCAGACGTGTAGCCCATCCCGAGCCGCATCCGAGATCGAGAACGCGCTCGCCCTGCCGCAAATTCATTCGGCGCAATGTTTTCTCGGTGATGTCGAGGTGATGGTTCTCCATCTTCGGACCTTCGCCCTGCTGTGCCCAGCGGTTAAATTCGAGTTGCAAGCGCTCATCGGAAGTTTGTTTTTCTTCTGCCATAAATCCTCAGTGAGAAACATGTTATCGACTCTTCACTGCTCTCAGTTCTGTCGCCCTGAGCGAAATGAACGGCCAATGCAATCAGATCGTACGCACGAATTGCAAAAGTGCACTTGGTTAGGATTCCATCACTGCCGGATTCCATCATTGCCGAGCTTTACGTCGACGTGATGGCCCGCAACTCTTCAAAAAAGTTCGGGTACGAGACTGCCGCCGCATCGGCGCCGTGAACCACCGTCTCCCCTTCCGCTCTCAACGCGGTTACGGCGAAGGCCATTGCAATTCTGTGGTCTCCATAGGATTCGATCTGCGCCCCTCGGAGCTTCTGGCCTCCGGGAATACGCATGCCGTCGGGAAGCTCTTCAATCTCAGCTCCCATTTTGCGAAGGTTCGTGGCCACGGCTGCGATTCGGTCGGACTCTTTCACCCGCAGTTCTTTGGCGTCTCGCACTTCGAGACCTTCTTTCGAGTAAGGAGCGATGGCAGCAAGCACCGGAATTTCGTCGATCAGCGCCGCCGTATCCGCGCCGCTAATTTTGCCTCCCTTCCACGCCACCCCGCGGGCCTCGATCGAACCCACGAGTTCGCCGTGATGCTCTTCAAGATGGCTTGCTGAAATTTTGAGTCCCATCTGCATGAAGATGTCGAGAAGTCGCGCCCGCGTCGGATTCATCAGAATTCCGGGGAGAGTAATTTGCGAACCTGGGAACAAGGCAGCGGCACAGAGAAAGAATGCCGCACTCGAAAGGTCTCCGGGCACATGCGCTTCGATCGCCGACAGGGGCTGGCCGCCGCGAATCCGGGAAACGGTCCCCGCCCGATCAACTTCGGCTCCGAAGGCGCGGAGCGCAATCTCGCCATGATCGCGGGTCCGAATCGGTTCCTCGATCACGGTTTCTCCATCGGCGAAAAGGCCGGCGAATAACAGGCAGGATTTTACTTGCGCGCTTGCCACTTCAGGCTTGTAGTGGATGCCCTTGATTGAGCCGCCCTGAATGGTCAGCGGGGGCCGACCGCCTTCTTTCGATGAGATTTTCGCGCCCATTTGCGAAAGCGGCGTGATGATGCGCGCCATCGGACGCCGCGAAAGCGATTCGTCTCCGCACAACTCAGACGAGAATGGCTGGCCGGCCAGAATTCCGCTTAGCATGCGCATCGTCGAGCCCGAATTTCCGCAATCGAGTGTTTGGGTTGGAGCTTGCAGTTGCCGGCCAACTCCATGAACTTCGATTACTTCTTCAACAAGATCGTCTGCTTCGCCTTTATTTTTTTCGCGTTTCCACTGGCACCCGAGTTTTGTCACACAATCGAGGGTGCTCGCACAATCGAGGGCGGCGGAAAAATTATGGAAGCGGCTCGTGCCTTCGGCAATCGAGGCGAGCATGGCGTAACGATGGGAGATGGATTTGTCGCCAGGAATACGGACGATTCCCCGGACATCGCGGGCGGGAAGCACGGTTGCCGTCGCCCCGGCGTGTAAGGTTTGGGACATAAACTAAATATAACGGAGAGTAGCGCCCGTTCAACGCGGTCGTTCGTCCGCGATAGTTCGTCGCGATCCTCGCCGCGGTCGTCAATGCGTGGGCAGGCGGCTGGATGCTTCCGCCAGAATTTCTTCCGGCACTTCTTGCAATCTCAACCCGAATTCGAACATCGGCAATAACGTTCCGCGGCCCCAGCGGTTTACCGCCCAGTGCGCGCGGATGAACTGGATATCTGGCCGTGCAGTCAGGTTAAGAAGTAGCGGAGCCTGTTCGCAATAGAATTTTTGTGGAAAGGCTGCGAGCGGCTTTGCGTCCCACCGTTCGCCATCCGGAGAAGCAAAGATGCTGACATCGATCGATTCCTGCTCGACGACGGCTGTGATGCTCAGAGTCAGCAGGAATATTCTGCCGTTCGACTTCCTGATGTCGATCGCTGGTCCGTAGCCGCTTGCGGTGACGGCGGATTTTTCCGGAACCAGAGAGGCTTCGAGCATGACGCCGCGATTCTAGCAGAGAGAGACTTCTGGCAATCTGCATGGTGACTCGGGCGCGGTTCGCCTGAACTTATCTATGTCTATGTCTATGTCTATGCGCCACGCTATCCGAAAATTGCCGCAGAATTCCGCCTACGGCTTCGGACTGCTCCCACGGGGCATAGTGTCCTGCTTTCGGAATGATTTTCAACTGGCTTCCCGGAATATGCTGGCGCATCAATTCGCTGTTGCCAACGGTTGACACCTCATCCTCTTCGCCGATCACGATGAGTGTGGGAACATTGATGGTCCTCAAAACGTCCACAGAATCGGGACGCGCCGCCATCCCTTGCAGCACCTGGCTAATGTCCTCGGCCGACATTTGGCGCATCATCGCGTGCGCTCCCTCGACAAGATCGGGACGCGACGCGACCGTGGTTTTACCCATGAGTTTCGGGAGCATGCTCTTCAGGTACGGTGCGGTGCCTTCGTCCAACACCTCTGCGGCAATTTTCAGGCGAGCGGCCCGGGCTTCTGCTTTGTCGGCTTGCGGTTGGGTATCGCAAAGCGCAAACGCAACAACGCGATCGCGGACGCGCCTCCAGAGTTCGAACATGATGTATCCACCGATCGAACATCCGATAAAAACGGCCTTGGCGGTTCCCGTCGCATCAAGCACCTTGATGACATCATTCGCATGTTTCTGAATGGACGCCGGACCATCGCCAATCTCGGACGCTCCGTGGCCGCGAAGGTCAGGGAGGACCAGGCGGTAGCTCGACTCGAGCGCGGCGGCTACCGGATACCAAAACTCGTGGTTTGTGGGGAACGGATGGAGAAGCACGAGTGCAGGGCCACTGCCCTGAACTTCGTATGCTATTTCGGCGTCATCGCTGCGCAACGTTTGCATCCAGAAATTAAAGCACAAGGCGCAGGCAATGAACAAAACCCTCACCCGTGCCCACAGTTGACCGCTCGCGCTGGACGTTACTTACTACGCTGCTTACAGACGTTGCTTAAGACGTCAGCTAAGTCGTGATCGGCTGATGCGTCGCTACCATGGGTGTTAACTCCGGCTCTTCGGGAATAATGACCCAGGCAAGACCATAGGCCACGATTCCAGGCACGATCCCGGAAATGAAGGTGATAAAGAACCACAGGATTCTTACCAGAGAGACGTCGAGGTCGAGATAGCGCGCTAAACCTGAACAGACTCCCGCGATTTTTCTATTGCTGCGAAGCCGGATCAGTTGTTTTGCTATCGGCGCGTTTCCCACTACGTTGCCGCAGTACGAACAAAATCTGGCGTCGTCCACAATCGATTTTCCGCATGCATTGCAATACATAGGCAGGCCTCACTTCGTCTTTCGGTAGTTCGGATACGTAATATCATACGGGGACAGCGAAAGGATTGTTCCAAAATTTAATATGTTATCTAAAATCTGTCTCGTGCGGAGATACGCCAAAAGCCTCTAACCGCGCGGATTGTAATCAAAGCACCCTCCAGTATCGCTAAAAGGTTAGGGGAAATTCCGCTTTCATCACGTAAATCTTGCTCGACAAAGCTGCCGCAAGGTCAGCTAGGACAGACCCATCTGTAATATTTGCAATACTTTCATTTGGCTATTCACTTGCCCTTAATGATCACAGTAGACATAAGCAGTTCCACTTTATGGCAGAAGTAGTGAATCAGGCCCACCAGGAATTTTGGCGTCCGCCCCTTATGGCGTCCGAAAATGTTATCAAACTCGAACGAAGTCGCGCCTGCGCGGATTGCGGCACTGAGTTTATAGTTAGCTCCCTTTATTGCCACTCCTGCGGATTGAAGCGACCTTCGCTCGCGGCCGCCCAAGAACTTGAGGTTCCGGGCATCGTGGAGTTCACCGCTTTGGCTGGTCGACTTGGCCTGTCGGGGATGGCGACAGCGGCGTTTCTTTTGGGAGCGTTCTGTTTGTTGGCGGCACTCTCTATTGGCATCTTCTTCAGCGCCAAGACGCCACAGGATTGGCAGGCGATCCAAATGTGGAGAATCGAGTGGCTGCTAGGGTCGGTTGCAGCCTTCATTGCCGGCTGTTTATTGAAGAAGTAAGCTGAGGAAAGCAGGCTAGTTAGTCCTCCCCTCCACTCCCCCGAGGTTTGAAGCCACGCAGCGCGCGTTCAATTTCGTGAATGGGCGCTTTCGGCCTCGGCAATCACCACGCTCGCACGCCGTTGCTGGTGCATGCGATAGAGATGATTTATCGGCCCCACTCCCTGGCCAATGGTGTAAGCATGCGAAATGGCCGCCGACACATAAGCCTTGGTGAGCAGAACGGCCTCCGGTATTCCCCGGCCATGCGCCAGATGGCAAGCCAAAGCGGTCGAGAATGCGCAACCGGTGCCGTGAGTTGATTTCGACCGCTGGCGATCGGCTTTGAACACCTCGGTCTCGACGCCGCGCGCCGTCGTAAAGCTCAACAGGTCCGTAGCTTTCTCTAAGTGGCCTCCGGTGACAACCAGGTTGGCGGCCCCGAGGGAGTGCAGGCGATTAGCGGCGGCCCGCATCTCATTGAGGTTCGTGACTGGCATGCCGGTCAAGGCCGCGGCTTCGTCGAGATTCGGCGTCAAAACCTCCGCAATCGGGACGAGCTTTTCGAGGAGCGCCCGGGAGCCTCCTGGACCGAGCAGCTCCGCCCCGGAGCTCGACCTTAAGATTGGGTCCACCACGACATGTGGGAGCCTGGTTTTCGTCAAAAATGCGGCCACCGCGGAGATAACCGCCTCGCTCCCTAGCATGCCTATGTGTACAGCTTCAACGGAAAAGTCTGAGGCCAATTCTTCCAAAGTGTCGGAGATAAGTTTGGCATCCACGGCCTCGAAACGTCGCACCCCTTTCGTTGACTGGACCGTCAATGCGCT
>JAYVCW010000118.1:0-2171 GCA_043749775.1 Acidobacteriaceae bacterium
GCCGCCGCCAGCAGCAGCGAATCGTACCAGCCAAGCCGGTAGCGATGGAACAAAGCCAGCCCTTCTTGATACAACGTCACCGACGAATGGACTGCCAGCAATGGCCGGAACACAGTACCGAGATATTGTTCCGCATCCGCGTGAGTCATCGGATGGCCAAACCGCCGCAACGCTACGTTAAAGAACTCCTGCACCACTTGGTAGCTGACAATTCCCTTCCGGGTGACCACGGCGTCGCGAATCAGCCCTGTTGCACGTTTCAACTTCACCGGATTGCCAGCATCGAACGAATAGACAAATATATTCGTGTCGAGAAAGTATCTTCCTGTCATTCAAAGCGCCTACCGTTCATTCATCTCGTCCCGCGTAAACGTCCGACCAGCCTTCACATGCCGCAGCCGATGCATCAGGGCATCCACCTCTTCGGCGCTCCCCGCCCCCATGGCATACTGCTGCAACCACTCTCGGAAGGCGGCGTTTAGGGTCTTATGCTGCGAACGGGCAACCAGACGAGCTTGTTCGATCAGGTGCTCTTCGGCGCTGAGGGTCACGTTTTTCATACTGAAACAGTGTACACTATAATAGTGTAATTTTAAATAAGATTGTCATTCTGAGGCGCTAGGTTTCGGAGGACGCAGGTTTTATGTCCTACATCTAGCCGCTCAGCAAACCATAGAGGTCCTTGATGTCGCTACCACTCTTGACGAAGCGCTCGTTGGCTCCGAGAGTCAGATGGTTCTTCTGGAGTTCGGCAATCGCTAAATCCAATGCGAGGTCAATGGTCTCCGTTTCGGTCAGGACTTTTTTGGCGCACTTGACCTTTGCCGCCTGAAAGTGCTTGTGGGTTCGATTTGGGGTCTTTGCCATTGAGCTATGTGAAATCATACGCGCTCGTGCGCGGTTTGCGGAGGGCCGGTCGCTTCTCCAGTTCCAGTCTGCCGCTAGGTACTTTAGCCCTACCCAATCTCCGACCGCATAACGTCAACATAGAAGTACCGCACGCCATTGGGTGTGAAGTCCGACTCAACCAAGCCATCTCCTACTCTCTTCAGAAGACCCGCAGAGACGGGCTCCCGCTTCTTGGCTGTGCCGTTCATTAGGGCTGTTTCGATTTCATCGACGGTTCTGATTTTTGCGTAGCGATAGGAGATGACAGAATCGTGGCGAATGAACGGATGGTCCCCGGCCTGGAGTGGGACGAGAAGTTCAGATTTCTGGCGGCGGCTGGTGACGCTTACAGTGACGACCTCTCCTTCCGTCGGAGGGGTCAATACAATCCAAAGGTGAAGATCGGAATCTTCTTCGTCTCCGGTAAGGAAGGTATCGCCACAATTGAGCATGGATCGGCTGCAGGAAACGGGCCCAAAAGATTAACTCGAAAAACTCTCTTCGGCCGTTGCCGCAGCTTGCAACTCTCGGATGACCGCACGGATTTCCTGCTCGTCTTCCCCGCCAGCCTTCAGGATATCGCGGATATGAATCGGGATCGAACTGCCATGCGGATCTTGCCACTCAGGCAAGGTATGCAGATGATCGACCAGCTTCCAGCGGCTCCACGTTCCATATTCGACAAAAATTTCCCGAATCAATTGCTCCTCGGCACGTGAGAGTCGGTCGGTGGGCGTTTCTGCACGCGATTCTCCCACGAGCTCCACTTCGTAGTCGCCCAAAGGCGCGGAAATCAATTGTGACCACACAGGCTTGGGCTTGTCTTCCACGATCAGGTTGTAGATATTGCTGACAACTGGCCCCTGATCCATCGCAACATAGCGGTCCGTCGTCACGGGAACGCCCCAACGCAGCAAGGCTGCCCGGTCCGTGAGGTAGAGAAGCTTAATCAGCTTCATATAACTCATGCGACCGCCGCGCAGCTTAAGGAACAGCGCCGCAGCCTGGGTAGCCTTAGCTTCGTCAAACCTAAGATTCATATGGAAATAGCCTTCTTTAGATTAGCATCGCTTGTGGAAAATCTGTGTAAAACAGCCGCAACGTGCTGATTTTGGACGCCCCTATCCTACTTGACACATCGGCGGATTTTGGCGGGATGTGAGGCACGTTACGTCTCCAGCGGAGCAAGCTCCGCTGCCACACGAGCCTTACGCCTTCGCTTCTTTCCCCTTCGCCAAGAACCGTTCGATAAATGTCGTATCAAACCGGCCAGCGCGGAAATC
>JAYVCW010000119.1:0-6357 GCA_043749775.1 Acidobacteriaceae bacterium
TTGGTGCACATTCTCGAAACAAGTCATAATCTCGCGCCCTAATATGGAAGCGCATGCCAGCGCGACCCCGCCATCGTCATGGAGCAGCCGCAGAAAACTCTCCCGCTCCACAAATTTTATTTGACACAGCTCGATCGTAGTCACGGTGACAGCGGAAGGCCCGCCGTTCACAACCGAAGATAATCCAAACAGTTCTCGATCTCCGCCGATTCTTAAGATTAGCGTCTTGCCATCGCGTGCTTGCGCCGAAATTTTTGCGCGGCCGGAGCAGGCTATATAGATGCCCCGCGCGTTCTGCCCCTCCGAAATCAAAGTGGCATTCGCGGGATAAAGCGTGAGATGACCAATGTTATTAAAAACCGACATTATCGACGGTGGAAAATTGCAGAAATCATTGCCCTGTCTTAGCTTGCAGCTCAGACAGTCGTTAGGGATTGCGATTCGTCGCGACATGCCCATAGTCACTTGACGCTAGATATTCGGCCTGCCGAAGATGATTTGCACCGGGTGAGCAGGGTCTTGCAACATGCTCTGCACACCGATGACCAATCTTCGACCCCGTAAATTCCGTTTCTTGCAGGCGAGGAGCAGGCAGGAGTCAAGGTTCGTCGTTAGGCTGCCGGATGAAGTGCCGAATGTAGTGCCGGACATTTGGCGAGGTGCCGCCCGTTCGGCAGTGCGGCCTACCGTGCTTACCTCGACTCTGCGTAATCGTTTCGAGATACTCCAAGCCTCGCCATCTTGTATTGCAGGGTGGTGCGCTTGATTCCAAGCCGGGCGGCAGCGCCTTGAGGTCCGGAAAGCGTCCCATGACTTTGTCGCAAGATTTCTATAATGTGCTCTCTTTCTAGATCGAGCAGTGTGCCGGCCGCTTCCGGCGCATTGCTCATCAGTTCTTGGCTCAATTCCGCCAGAGGTGCGTTTAACGTGGTGCCTTCGGAAAGAATCACCGAGCGCTCAATAAAATTTTCGAGTTCGCGAATATTTCCCGGCCACGGCCAACGCATCGTGGCGCTCAAGACCTCTTTTGGGACGACATCGATCCGCTTGTGCATGCGGACAGCGCATTTGTCGACGAAATGCCGAATCAGCGCCGGGATATCCTCCCGCCGCTCGCGTAGCGATGGCACATGGATTGGGAAAACGTTCAGGCGATAAAACAGGTCACTGCGGAATTCCCTGTCTTCGACGGCGCGAGCCAGGTCCCGATTGGTGGCTGCGATCACGCGAACGTCGACGCGAATCGTTTTGGTTCCACCCAGCCGTTCGAATTCCTGATCCTGCAGCACGCGCAGCAATTTCGGCTGCAATTCAAGCGGAATATCCCCAATCTCATCGAGCAGCAGTGTGCCTTTGTCCGCGAGTTCCAGACGGCCAAGTTTCTGGCTGATAGCTCCGGTGAAGGCCCCTTTCTCGTGGCCGAAAAGTTCGCTCTCGAGTAATCCGGTGGGAATGGCGGCGCAGTTCAACTTAATAAAATTTCGATCTCTGCGCCGGCTCATGGCGTGAATGATCCGCGCGACCCGTTCCTTTCCAGTGCCGGTTTCACCGGTGATTAGGACGGTCGAGTCCGTGTCAGCGACGACTGCGGCGTTATCCATGACGCGCTTTAAAGCTTGGCTTGACCCTACGACGTCTGCCGACCCTTTGACAGTGCGTATCTCATACTCAAGATAGTGTTTTTCTTGCGCCAGGCGGTCTCTGAGTTCTTCAATTTCTTTGAATGCGTGGGCGTTCTGCACCGCGGTTGCGATCTGGTTGGCGACTTGTTGAAGATATCCCACTTCGGCGTGGCTGAACGCATTGTTCGATGTTCCACTGATATCGAGCGCCCCCCACACCCGGTCGCTGGCAATGAGTGGCACGCTGCACAAGGAGCGCACCCCAGCTTCCAGCATGGCGTTCGCGATCGGCAGTTGCGCCTTGCGCAGATCGTCAACTCCGTAAAAAGTTACCTTGCGCGTGTTAATAGTTTTGGCCGAAAGTGAGTGAGCGGTTGGCAGTTTGGCGCCGTGATTAATAAACGGCTCCCACTCCAGGGCATCTCCGTGCAGATAAACGTGGGCATCGCCCTTCTCCAGCAGCGACAAAACGGACCGTTCATAGCGAGCAATACTTCTAAGGCTCTGCAGAATGACGGGCAGCAGTTTTTCGAGCTCCAGGTTAGTGCTCAGTTGTTGGCTGATTGCCACCAGGCTCTGTTGCTCTTCGAAGGCTTTCCCCGCTTTTTCCTTCTCCAGATTGAGAGCGCTGAGCAAAGCGATTCGTGAGAGTAGTTCGATGTCCGCGAACCTTAGCGTCCCGGGGATATTTTTCCCGATACCGATCGCGCCAAAGTGCCGGGAGGGCGAACTCATGGGGATGGCCGTGTAGGACCGCACCCCATGCGCGCGTAGAGTGGGCACAATCTCGGCAAAGCGCCCGTCGTCTTCGATATCATGAATGGCCAAAGGCGACTGATGGCGCCACGACCAACCACTGGCTGCCTGATCGACAGGGATCGGATCAAACACGCCACTCTCATTATTTCTTTTCCAATATTGCGTCGCCATGTAATCGCCGCGAGGCTCGTGCAGCGAGAGGTGGAGCAGGTCTCCGCCGGTGAGTTCCAAGAGCGGCGGCGCCACGTCCGTGAACACTTCGGGCAGGTTAGTGGCGCGACTCAGCCGGTCGGTCATCTCAAGCAGGAGGCGATACCTGCTGCGGTCGGAGGAGTGGCTCTGCGATTCACGTTCATCTTGGGACATAAAAACCCCTTTCGCGCGACATAACATACATCATGGCCGATTGATAGCAGACCGGGGGTTACGTGGCGTCCCACGCCACGGTTGGAGTTCAATTCACGGGGCACGCAGTCCACTGGTTCAGCTGTTGGGAGCCGCTCTTAACTATGCCTCCGCGGAACTCCCCAGAATCTCGGCCGACTTGGAATGTGCCTGTAAAGAACTGTCAACGTCTGTTACCGCACATTTTTACGCTGTCCTATAGTCATATGCAAGTTCTTTCAACCTGTTATCCAAGTTTCGAAGGTAAAATTCCCACTATGGCACGTGGCTGGAAGAGCAAGTCCATCGAGCAACAGCAGGAAGAGATGGAGCAGCAAAGAACGCCGCGAGGTGCCCCTATTCCTCCAGCCGAGCAAGAACGAAATCGGAAGCGCGACGGCCTTCTGCTCTCGCGCGAACGCCTCCTCCAGCAAATGCAAACTTCGGCGAGCCTCAGGCACCGCGAGATGTTACAGCAGTCAATTGCAGAGATAGATAAGCAACTAGCGTCTTTCAAATAAGTTAGCGAGGTTGGACGCCAACCTTGAAAGGGGGGCTTACCGGCTGAACGCATAGCCTCGATAACGAAAACCGCAGCCGGATAGTTGTTCACCTGACGTATAATCAAGGTGCTGATGAAAGCCTACGTCTACGTTTCCTTGAAAAAGAGCGTGCTTGATCCGCAAGGCAAAACGATCCACGGAGCTCTGTCCAAAATCGGCTACAAAGGATTGCATGACGTTCGACAGGGAAAATATTTTGAAATCACCCTAAACGGCGGCATCACTAAAGACGAAGCCAACATCGAAGTTGAGAAGATTGCGCGTGAGGTCCTGACCAATCCTGTCATTGAAGAGTACAGATTCTCCCTCGAAGACAACTAAATCATAAGCTGGGCGCGCCTTTCGAGGCGTGAACAGATGCGTCACGGAAGTCAGCAAATCGGTTCCCCACCGGTGAGATCATCGCAACGAGGAAATCAGGAAGTCATCACTGAGGCCACCAGCTGAAGTCACCACCGAGGAGCAATAATCCATGTGCGGCATCGTGGGCTACGTAGGTAAAAAAGAGGTCGTTTCAGTCATCATTGAAGGTCTGCGGAAGCTTGAGTATCGCGGGTATGACTCAGCCGGAATCGCAGTCGCCGGAAATGGCTCCGGACTGCAAGTGCGCCGCGCCGAAGGTAAGCTGCGTAATCTGGAAGAAGTCATCCGTCTGAAGCCGCTCGATGGGACCTACGGCATCGGCCATACCCGCTGGGCTACGCACGGGCGCCCCACTGAAGAGAACGCGCATCCGCATCGCGACTGCACCGGAAAGATTGTCGTCGTTCATAACGGCATTGTTGAGAATTACCTCTCGCTCAAGAAGAAGCTCATCTCTGAAGGCCACAAGTTCACGACCGAGACGGACACAGAAATCATCGCGCACCTGATCGAGAAGCATCACTTTCACACCGGAAATGGGCATCGGCCGACGCTTGAAGAATCGGTGCGTAAGGCTGTCAAAGAACTTACCGGGGTGTTTGCCTTGGTCGTGATTTCGACCGACGAAGCGGGCAAGATCGTGGCCGCGCGCAATGGACCGCCGGTGGTGATCGGCATCGGCAAAGACGAATATTTTGTGGCGAGCGACGTACCCGCGCTGCTGGATCACACGCGCGATCTCTTCTTTCTTGCTGATGGCGACCTCGCGGTGCTCACCGACCAGGGCGTGACGGTTACGGACTTCAATGGCACAGCCGTCGAGCGGAAACCGCAACGCATTACGTGGGACCCGATCATGGCGGAGAAGGGCGGCTTTAAGCACTTCATGCTCAAGGAAATTTATGAGCAGCCGCGCACCGTCCGCGATACGACCCTCGGACGCGTCTCGCAGGATTCTGGCAGCATTTTCTTGGACGAGATGCAGGTGAGCGAAGCGGAATTCAAGGCGCTGAAGAAAATCAATATTGCGGCTTGCGGAACAAGCTGGCACGCCGGGCTGGCAGGCAAGTTCATGATCGAGAACCTGGCTCGCGTTCCAGTCGAGGTCGATTACGCGAGCGAGTGGCGCTATCGAAACCCGATCATCGGCTCAGACTCGATGACACTCCTGATTTCGCAATCCGGCGAAACGGCGGACACGATTGCGGCGCAGCGCGAAGCGAAATCAAAAGGCTCGAAGACTTTAGCAATTTGCAACGTGGTCGGATCGATGATCACTCGCGAGGCTGCCGGCACGGTCTATACTCACGCCGGTCCGGAAATCGGCGTGGCATCGACCAAGGCTTTCACTGGCCAATTGACCGCACTGTATCTCTTCTCGCTCTATCTTGCGCAAGTACGCGGCGCGATGACGCCGGAGCAGGCGAAAGCCGCGGTGCAGCAGCTAACCCACATTCCTGGCAAGCTCGAACAAATCCTGACGCAAGATGAAGTCTGTGACGAACTGGCGAAAACTTATGTTCGAGCGCAGGATTTCTTGTTTCTCGGGCGCGGCATTCATTATCCCATCGCTCTAGAAGGCGCGTTGAAACTCAAGGAGATTTCTTACATTCACGCCGAAGGCTATCCCGCGGGCGAGATGAAGCACGGGCCGAACGCGCTGATCGACGAGAACTTGCCGGTGGTCATCATCGCGACGCGCGACGAAAATAGCCCACAGTCGATGCTTCGCTACGAAAAGACAATGTCGAATCTGAAAGAAGTGAAGGCGCGATCTGGCATCGTCATCGCGCTCGCGACAACCGGTGATAAGGAAATCACCGAAGAAGCGGACCACGTCATCTTCGTTCCACCGGCTCCGGAAGAATTGTCGGCTATTCTGGAAATTGTTCCGCTTCAAATGCTGGCGTATCACATCGCAGTGCGACGGGGCTGCGACGTAGACCAGCCGCGCAATCTGGCTAAGTCAGTCACAGTGGAATAGCTTTACACAATAAAAGTTTGTCGTCCTGTGCGACGCGAAGTGCCTATACACCTTTCTGCGTGCCGGTTGCACGGGTGTTTCGCGTCGCTCCAGATGCAGGGGGTGTTGCTGCGGTAAGCGCGTCCTGCGCCCGCCGATTATCATCTAATAAGCACAATGGCAAATTTCAAAACATTTGAGGCTCGAGTGCTGCGGTCAATTCCACTCAGCAATTTCACCAAGCATCTTGAGCTTGAGGTCGAGGGAGTGAATCACTTCGGCTACGTTCCTGGACAATGGCTTTCGGTAAAAGCGGTCACGCCTGATGGCGAAGAAATGACGCGCGCATATTCGATCGCGTCGCCACCGACTGACAATGGTCACGTCGCGTTTTGCCTGAACCGAGTCGAAGAGGGCTTTATGTCTAACTACCTCTGCGGACTCGAAGATGGCGCGACCATAAGCTTTCAGGGACCGTTCGGAGATTTCACTTTGCGTCCGCCATTGCGGGACACTTTGTTTATTGCTACAGGAACAGGGGTGGCTCCATTTCGCTCCATGCTGCATTGGCTGCTTGCGATGAAAGAACGTCATCAGGATCACGAATTTTGGCTGCTTTTTGGAGCGCGAACTGAAGAAGATCTTTACTACAAAAAGGAGTTCGAAGAACTTGAGGCCAAGCACACGAACTTCCATTTCCTTC
>JAYVCW010000120.1:0-2210 GCA_043749775.1 Acidobacteriaceae bacterium
CCGTGCCTATCCGGTTGGTTGACAATTCGTAATTTGCTCTGTTTTCTTTTGATCATGGACAGGTTCAATATCCCTGAGAGACCCGAGCCACCACTGCCGGATTTCCTCCAATCTCTCTATATTCCTTCCGCTGCGGACGCTGCTGCCGCCGCTGGGCGAGAGACTGTTAGCACCATGTATGACCTGATGAGCGGGGAGGCTACGTTTGTCGCCCTCAAGGATGCGGTCGAGGAGATCAAGCGCGCCGCCCCGGAAGACCACGACGTGATTATTGAGGCGTTCAATATCTTTGTTTTGGAAGTCCGATTCATCCAGCCGCACACCATTCTTTTGTCCGGTCTCAATGAGAAAGGGAATCATACCTCGGTAGTGGTTCATTATAGTCAGATGGTTGCGCGCGTAATTTACAGACCCAAGACGGGACCGCGTCGCGTCGTCACTGGTTTCTCTCCTTTGGAAAATGTTTCGGAATGATTCCACGGCCTCAACTTAACCACCAAGCTCTGGATGAAGAGCTTCGCCGTCTCACTGAATGCAAGCACCCTCGCTTGGAGACGCGGAAGAAAATAAAGACGGATGGAACCGTTGAATTTAAGCAACAGTGCTTGGACTGCGGAGACAGGATCGGGAATGCCGTGCGGAAGGCTACATTGACGCCCGCCGAACAGAATGCCGTTCTGGTTTGGGATTTCGAGCTGGAGAAGGCTTACTACAAGAAACGCAATGAAACTCGGATTCAGCTCATGCGAGCTGAGGAACAAAAACAATTGCAGGATTGGCGGCGCAACTATGCGATCTATCTTGCCTCGGATGAATGGAAGCGGAAGCGGGCTCTGGTGCTGCTGCGAGCCAATAACATTTGCGAGGGATGCAGAACGAAGCCTGCGACACAGGTGCATCATCTTACTTATGTGCATCTCCCTCAGGAGCTTCTTTGGGAGTTGGTGGCGGTGTGTGACTCTTGCCATGAGCGAGTTCACGTTCCACCGCCATTGCTATCCGAGCTAGAGGGCAACACGCAAAATAGTGGTAACCAAACACCGCATGGTGGCGGTGTGGCGTAATGAGCTGGAGTTTTTTGCTCTTCCGTTTAGCTTTCATAAATGAACCCCGCGCCCCAAGTGTCCGACGCCCTCCGAATGGAGCGAATGCAGAATATGTTCGACGCGGATCGCGCAATCTTGGCAGAGGACTATGAGCATTTCTCGGGTGTGAAAATCAGGCCGCATGAGGCCAGAAGCGGGAGTAAAGCTGTTCGTAAGTCGGCGACGTTGCGTGGGCCGCAATCCCCAGAACCGAGTTGAACGCGGTCATCGGGTAGAACCTGCGGTTGAAGCGATACTGGTATTCGTTCAGGTAAGCTTGAAGGTGGTAGTGCGCGATGGCCCCGTGGTGCGTGCCCATGATCCAGGTTTTCAGGTTGGAAATGACCAGATGTACCATCGGCAGATGGGTGTCGGCTTTCTCAGGGTCGCCGTTGAGCGCCATGCTTTCGTGGACGTAGCCGAGGGATTTCAGCGGGGCGTATCCGTTGAAGGCATCGGTTCGCACGGTCGAGCGGGAGGCGACATTATCCACGACAAACTGAGTGCAAGTGAGTGTGGTCCGGTTGGGGATCACGCGGAGCCGCAAGCGACCGGCGTAGAGAAGCCGCTTGAGCGGCTTGCCTCCTTGATGCTTGGCGCGCTTTGTGGCTGCGCGGTCTTCGCCATCCTTGCGCAACCGCACTTCCACGGCGGCAATGACGTTCGTCATCTGATGCACTCCGCGCCCCTTGCCCCGCGTTTTTCCCCCTATCAGACACTCATCCACTTCCACGGGATACTCGCCGCCGATGGGGTCGCGATCCGGTCGCACCATTCCGGCACGGAGTTTGTGGAGAATTTGGAAGGCTGTCTCGTAGCGGGACAGGCCGAGCTGCCGCTGGAATTGCAGGGCTGATTGGCCGGGCGTCTGCGTGGTGACGAGATAGGCCGCCCAGAACCAGGTCGAAAGCGGTGTGTGCGAGGACTGCATTACCGTCCCTGCGGTCAGGGACGTGTTCTTCTTACAGGCCCGGCATCGGAGTACGACGGAGCTACGGGTGTGAAAGCGGTAAGGTTCGCCCTTCACGCCGCAATGCGAGCAGGCAAAGCCGTCCGGCCAACGGATTGATTCGAGGTATCTCTGGCACGCGTTGTCGTGCGGAAACACCTTTTGAAACTCAGGCA
>JAYVCW010000121.1:0-6255 GCA_043749775.1 Acidobacteriaceae bacterium
AAATTTTCGAATTATGAGACCGGCCAGATTCTCGCTCTGATTGCGAATCACATGCGATTTGGTGACATTCAGCGGATGAAGCAATCAACGTTGAAAAAGTTTCTGCGGCTGCCTGCGTTCCGAGAACACATGGAACTCCATCGCATCGATTGCCTGTCGAGTCACGGGCATCTCGACTGTTATGAATATGCGCGCCAACAACTGCATTCAATGCCTCCCGATGAAATTCGACCCAAGCCATTGATCTCTGGGCGAGATTTGATGGATGCCGGTTACGAACCCGGGCCGCGGTTCAAGGAAATTCTGACCGCTATCGAAGACGCACAACTCGAAGGTCGCCTCGATTCGCGTGATGCTGCGATGGAATATGTTCGCCGTGAGTTCCCAGTTTCTCCTGGATTGGCCGACTCCTAGGGAATTTGGTAGGTCTCTCGGTTTGAATTCGACTTTCCTTCAGCTATTCCAAATTAGCGTCACGGTCTTTTGAAGAGGTTTGTGCCGCATCTGAATCCACGTTCGCTTTAATCAGATCGATCGGTGGCAATCCGGCCTTCTTCAATTGCTCATTCAAATCTGCAATATCTTTGGACTTAATCTTCTGCCACGCTGAGAGTTGTTCATGCAGTCTCTTGTCCAGTTCGCTGTACATGGTCACGATTTGGGTCGTTGGAGTCGCGTCGGCTGAATCGAGCGCACCGAGGATGGAAGCAAAGCCTCCATTCAGGCGGGCAAGGCTGCGGCCTTCTTCTGAGTTGGGGTACCGTCCGCCGGTCGAGCCTTCCAAGGCCGCAGCTTTTGCTTCGAGATCAGCGGCCGCTTTCGATACAGCGGCCTGCTTGTCCAGAGACTTCAGTTGGGTTCGTAGATTGCGCACTTGCGATAAGGCTTCGTGGTCGTCGTGAAGCGAATGCGCGATTTTTTGGTCCAGCTCGAATTGGCGGCGAAGATCTTCTTGCGACACTTTTACCCTGGGATCCATGCGAAGCTCGAGTGCTTGGGTGTATTTCTTCTCACCGAACGTGAGCACTACTTTGTACTTGCCAGGCGCTGCCGCCGCTCCCAGGGGGTAACGCGGCGTGTCGCGAAAGATCGCAGAAATCGGATATTCATGCTCCAAAACTTCTGGGTCGGGATAGTGCAAATTCCAGACGAAGCGATGCATCCCTGGATTGGCCGAAAGCACACGCGACGGGCGAACCCAATACATCGGGACATTGAGTTCTTTTGCGTTGACCGGTGCGAGCTGGTCAGCGCTCGAGAAGCGGCGAATCACGTTCCCCGCTCCATCCACAATTTCAAGTGTTACCGGGCCTGATGGTTTCGCGCCTAACCAGTAGTCAATCATCGCTCCATCGGGAGGATTCTGCCCTGCCGGTTCTTCCGGCGGCAGCGGTGTGTCAGGGTTATTGTTGCGCCGAACACGATACGTGAGTTGCGGAGCGAAGAGATACGCAGGATTATTTTTCGCTATCTCGCCCTTAAGCTGCCGTAAAGAAGTGATGTTATCCAATATCCAGAACGACCGGCCGTGAGTTCCGACGACGACGTCATCGTGATGAATGACCAGATCGCGAATCGAGGTCGGCGGAAGGTTCATCTGCAGGCTTTGCCAGTGGTCGCCATCGTCCCATGAGACGTAGACGGTGCGCTCGGTTCCTGCGAAGAGTAGCCCTTTGCGTTCCGGATCTTCGCGCACGGTATTGACCGGCTCATCATCCCGCAAGCCATTCGTGATTTTCTGCCACGACTTACCGCCATCGTGCGTGCGGTAAATGTAAGGACGCAGGTCATCGAGGCGAAACCGGTTGATGGCCGCGTATGCGGACGCCACATCGAAGTGCGAGGCGTCGAGTTGCGCCACCTTGCTCCAAGGCGTTAATTCTGGCGGAGTTATATTCTGCCAATTCTTGCCGGCATCGCGTGTCACTTGAATGACGCCGTCGTCAGTTCCGGCCCAGATCAGGTTGGCGTCTTTTGGCGACGGAGCCAGCGAATAAATTACGCCGCGATGCTTCCCCTTGGCGGGATCGTCCGCCACGAACGGCCCGAGTGTTGCTGGTACTCCTGGATCCTCACGGGTCAAATCAGGACTGATGACCTGCCAACTCGTGCCGCCGTTGCGCGTGGCGAAAAGAACGTTGGATCCGAGATAAAGTGTGCTCGGATCGGCCTTTGAGAAAATCAGCGGCGCAGTGCGGTTGAACCGAAATTCTCCGGTGCGAAGAACGACGGGAGAAATATCACGCGTCTGTCCTGTGTTGCGATCGAAGACCGTCCCCTTGCCGCCATAAATCAGATTCGGATGAAGGGGATCGGGAGCGACGTAGCCGTACTCTTCGACACCGATTGTGGTCCAATCACGAAAAGTTATCTCGCCGAAATCGCTGCGGCTGGCAGTGCCGATGGATCCGCTCTCTTGCTGCGCTCCGTAAACCCAGTACGGAAACTGATCATCCGTGATGACGTGATAAAACTGCGCCGTGGGCTGGTTGTACCAGGAGCTCCACGTCTGTCCGCCGTTAACGCTGATCGTGGCTCCCTGATCGACCGCGATGGCGATGATGTCGCGATTTGTGGGATTGATCCAGATGGTGTGGTAGTCGTCGCCTCCGGGAGCGCCCTTGATCGCAGTAAAATTCTTGCCTCCGTCGGTTGAGCGATAGGTTGAAGTGTTAGCGACGTAAATCTCATCTTTATTTTTTGGATCAACTCGCACACAGCCGAAATCGTCGCCGCGTCCCCAGATGCGCTCTTCATCATTCACCTGCTGCCAGCTACCGCCGGCGTCGTCTGACCGGTAGATGCCGCTGCCCTTCTTCGCATTCACCCAGGCATACATGCGATCGGGATCGCTCGGAGAAATTGCAGGACCGATACGACCGATGCCTTCCTGTTCTCCGGGCAAGCCTCGGCTGAGTTGCTGCCACGAATTTCCGCCGTCGACCGATTTGTAGAGGCCGCTGCCCGGGCCGTTGTAGCCGCCACCGATCGTCCACGGCGGGCGGCGCGAGGACCACATGCTCGCGAAAATTATCTGAGAGTTGCGCGGATCAAACAGAAGATCCATACCCCCGACATTTTCATCCTTATAGAAAACTTTTTGCCAGGTCTCGCCGCCGTCAATGGAGCGAAAAATTCCACGCTCGGGGTTGGGCCCGTAGGGATGGCCTTGCACTCCGACAAAAAGCCGGTTGGAATTTTTAGGATCGACAATGATCGATGCAATCTGCTGCGCGTCGCGCAATCCCAGATGCCGCCAGGTCTTGCCGGCGTCCATAGACTTATACATTCCATTTCCAACTGAAAGGTCTGGACGGCGTAGCCCCTCTCCGCTCCCGACATAATTGACATTGGGGTCTGACGGGGCGATTGCGATCGCTCCGATAGAGCCAGAGCGTGGATCCTGATTCGCTTTGGGATCGCGGTTGTCTCGATCTTCGCTTTGAGGGTCGAAGATTGGATTCCAGGTGCGACCAGCATCGGTTGTCTTCCAGACTCCACCGTTATTAGGCGCCATGTAGAAAACGTTCGGTTGGTCGGGAATTCCGGAAATCGCCACGGTACGGCCACCGCGAAAAGGCCCGATCATTCGCCAGCTGAGTTCCTGATACATCGAAGGGTCGAACTGTTGCGCGAAGACCGCGGCAGCCGCGAAAATAATTGACAGCGATACTATTACCGGCAGTAAAAGCCTATTCATGGCTCAACCTCAAAAGAAACCAAGGATAAACCACGGCCGCTGATATTGAACACTGCGAGCGATGCTTAGGTTCAGGCGAGAAAGAAGTCAGCTACTGATCCTTTGCACCTAAACTTGCAGAGTCAGACGGTCATTCAGGCGAGCGCTCCACTCTTCGCACAATGTTATCGATCGCTCCCATGAGAATACTGAGCCGACTGCGTTCCTTCGAAGAGAGAATGCCGCTTCCCGTAGATACGAGAAGAACGTCCTCAACCTCCCATCGGGCGCCGATGAGTTTGGAGATCACTCGGCTTCGCTTCCGCTCTTTCTCTTTGCCCTCTCTACCTCCCCGACTTTCTATTAGGGCCGTTCGTGTGCCGTCGAGATTCATGTTGCCTCCCCTGCGAATGTCACGTACTTTCGCTCACGAAGTTTTTGCTCCCTTGCTTCCCGATTTCAACCTCGGCGACGGGAGGCCAACCAGCATACCTAGCTGTTATGGCGAAGTCGATGAGCCAGCTGCCAGGACGGCAGCCCTCAGTAAGTCTTCAGGAGAGTTCTCTTCCAGCGGCAGGGTACTAAACTGATTCAAGGCTTGTTCTGGCGTGATTTGCCTGCAAGCGGGCGCTTGGTAAGTTTTTAAAGACTTGCTGGACCCGTTGCGTTTGATTGACTCAGCCTTGCCCACTCTACCAGCGACCATACCCCTCCAATTTTTTCATTGCTTCCAGTTGCCAGCTTCATTTAAGACGAGAATGCGCCGACAGAAAATGGAGAACGAGTTCTGTTCTAGAAACAGAACATGCCGCTGGAGGGCAAAAGTCACTGACGCACACGTAAGTTTTTCGGGGAAGAGGTTTTTGGTTTTGGAGAAGCCTACGCAGAGACGCGACTTGCGGCATGTCGCCGCGATTTCTCTCGCATCCCGCACCGGCTAACTAGGCTCGCGGAACGACCGTACTGTTCAAGGAGCGAGCGAGGGATCTTGTGCGGTAAGGCCGGGAAAGCAGCTGCCATGAGCAGGCGCCCGCTCACGGCCAATGCCGAAATGCGCAGGTGAACCGCGGCGTTCGCGAGCTCTTTCCCTAAGTCAGCCGTCCCAGGATCGGAACTCTGACTAACTGCATTCCCAAAACGGCTGAATTCAAGCGCGATTTGAGACAAAGTTCGGGCATAGGCGAAGGCAGCCCACGCCCTCTCGCGATGGACTGACTTGAAACGGTCTGCCGGAAGCGAGGCTTGCAGAAACGCCTCTTCCTCGGGGTCCACAAGATTACGAAATGCTTCGATATCGAGAGAGTTCATTAGCTTTTGAGGGCTCTCAATCCCGATGGCACTGACGTTTCGTTTGACTGCAAAATAGATCAGTAGCGCAGCCACGATGCACGCCAGGACAGCATAAGAAACGACGTAGGTCATTGCAGAAACCGCTCCATTTCAGAACTCCATCGGCTTATTTGGCCAGAGGTGTAGGACGGCGCGGAGTCGATCACTTGATGCTTAGGCACGATCAGGTATCCGATCCAAAGCAAAACAGCCACGTGGTAACCACCCGTAGGCAAAAAATTAAGCATTCTAACCATCGCGAGACTAGGATCGCCGGTTCGCGCGGCGAAGTTGGCAAGGTCGGCGCATGAGTAGATCCCGAATCCCAAGGCGATTCCGAACGCCACACTCTGAAAGGACATCCCAAGCACATTCGAGAACAGAATTAAGAAGACCACCAGCCCACACTGAATTATCGCGACACCGCGTCCAACCAAAGCAGCTCCAGCAATTAAGCTGCCAGAAGTTTGTCCGGACGCGAAGAAAGAAAGGAGCACCGCGCCTATGAGTAAGGAGCCCGAAACCCAACGCAAGACGGCACGGGACATAACGTCTACACGGGCGTCATGACTGAATACTTTATTGAAAACCTCGTGAATGACTCCGAATCGGAGCGCCGCGCTTCCGACCCAAGTAATCAGAAAAGCGGTGACGTACCCGACCCCATGATAAATTCTCGAAATGGTGAACAGCAGTGCGAATTCCGCGATCTCATACCAGACGTATAGGAAGAAAAACGGAAATGCGCGATGAACACCGCGCCGGTAGAGAAGCACTCCTATAACTATAAGGAAAAAGTGGGGCGCGATCCAGAGATAAAGAGACAAGAGCTTGTAGAAGTGACTCATCGCGACTTGACCGTACTATAGTCCGTACTATATTTTCTCCCACGGTCAAATGCAATGCTGGCCGGCGCCCCGGTTGGAACCAGCTTAAAATTGACAGATTCCTTTGGAGTTGCAATAGGGTATTGGGTTACCGTCGGCAAAGCTCGATGCGGCAGTGAACAGTAGTACAGCTCCTACAGCCAAAACTCGCAGAATATTCTTCACGTTGTCGCTCCTTGAGAAAAGTGAACTTCTCGTGTTACTCTGCGACACGTAGCGCTCCCTCACGCGCGCTCTGCGATAAGCTTTTCTTTTCGGAAAACGTAAATTTGTGGTTCTTACCTCGGCGGTTGAAGATTTCGAAGGCAGAACTCTAAGCGCCATCCCCGGGCTTTTGGGAAAACTGCGCTACGTACAGCT
>JAYVCW010000122.1:0-7461 GCA_043749775.1 Acidobacteriaceae bacterium
TGATGGTGAAGCTACCTCACCCTTCGCGGTTTCGAAGGGTGACCTCCACGGCAGGCATGACCGGCACCCGGTGCCACCTCGAAGCGGCAATGGTCGAAAACGCTTTACACGAATGCGATCCCAGACGAACTCGATTTTTTGTTTATTGAGGACGTGGAAAATCTTGTCTGTGGCTCTTCCTACGTCGTGCCTGTTTTGTTGCGGCAAACTTGCCCCAACGACACCGGGTTAAGTATGGTTACGGAGTGAAGTTTCCCCGAAGTAGTGGAATTTTATTGCACTTTACCTCTTTGCCCGGCGGGCACGGAGTTGGCGATCTTGGGCCGAGAGCTTATGAATTTGCTGATTTCCTCTCCGCTGCCGGACAGAAAGTCTGGCAATTTCTTCCGGTCAATCCAACTGGATACGGTGATTCTCCCTACCAGTGTTTCTCGGCCTTCGCTGGCAATCCTCTCTTAATCAGTCTTGATCATTTGCGGGAGCAAGGACGTCTCGCCGCCTCCGATCTTATCGATGCCCCGCACTTTCCAGATGATTCCGTCGATTATGCGGCGTGCATCGATTTTAAAATGCCCATCTTGCGTCGCGCCGCGAAGAACTTCTTCGCCACTGCGTCACCTTCTGACCGCGCCATGTTCGACGAGTTCTGTGAAACATCCCGTTCCTGGCTCGACGACTATGCACTCTTCATGGCTTGCAAAGACGCGCACGGTGGAGTGGCCTGGACCTCATGGGACAGTCCGATCCGCAAGAGGGAACCGCGGGCTCTTAACGAATGGGCGCAGAAACTGGAAAGGGAAGTGCAGGCTTACGAGTATTGGCAGTTCGAATTCTTTCAACAGTGGAATAGTTTGAAAGATTATTGCTCGCAGCGCGCAATTCGTTTCATGGGAGACGTTCCAATTTATGTGGCGCATGACAGCGCTGATGTGTGGGCCCATCCAGAACTGTTTCATCTCGACGAAGAAGGGCGGGCGTCCGTAGTTTCAGGAGTTCCTCCAGACTATTTCAGCGCCACCGGCCAGCTTTGGGGCAATCCGATTTATCGTTGGGCTAAGTTTGTTGCTAGCGGATACAAATGGTGGATCGAGCGATTCCGTGCGTCGCTGGCACTTTGCGACTACGTAAGGCTCGATCATTTTCGGGGATTCGAAGCGTATTGGGAGATTCCTGCCGGCGAAGCGACAGCCATCAACGGGCGCTGGGTGAAAGGGCCGGGCGAAGAGTTTCTGCGGGCCGTCCAGAATGCGTGTGGCGAGTTACCGGTCGTAGCCGAAAACCTTGGGGTGATTACTCCTGCAGTTGAAAAATTGCGTAAGGATTTTGGTTTGCCCGGCATGGCGCTGTTGCAGTTTGCATTTGGCAATGATCCCCAAGGGCCTTCGTTTCGACCGCATAACTACGAGCGCGACGTTGTTGCTTATACCGGGGGGCACGACAACGACACCACCGTGGGATGGTGGAACAGCTCTGGCGCGAGTGATAGTACGCGCACTCCAGAAGACGTTCGTAAAGAGCACAAATTTGCGTCGGACTATCTCGATCTGAAAGATGATTCTGAAATCAATTGGGTGATGATTCGCGCAGTGCTCGGCTCGGTTGCGGATATGGCGATCGTTCCGCTGCAAGACGTTCTCGGCCTGGGTAATTCGGCGCGCATGAATTTTCCCGGCACAGTGAGTGGAAACTGGAAATGGCGCTGTCGCGCCGACGCGTTAGATCGCACGTTGAGTGAAAGACTGCACCATTTGGCCACGCTTTACAATCGATAGCAGCAGCCGTATCTGGACACCACTTAAACTGTTTGTTCCGGAAATACTTTTTACTCGAACAGGAATTCTGAATGCCATTAGATCGAGACACGCTTTGGTACAAGGACGCGGTAATTTATCAGGTCCACGTGCGCACGTTTCACGATAGTAATGGAGATGGTATCGGAGATTTTCGCGGTCTTCAGAGCAAGCTCGACTACCTGCAACAGTTGGGCATCACTGCAATCTGGCTGATGCCGTTCTTCCCCTCGCCCTTGCGCGACGATGGCTACGACATCGCTGATTACCATTCCGTCCACTCAAGCTACGGCTCGCTCGAGGATTTCGAGAATTTCTTGGGAGCGGCTCACGATCGTGGCATTCGAGTAATCATCGAACTCGTAGCCAACCACACCTCAGACCAGCATCCGTGGTTCCAGGAATCGAGAAGTTCAACCGACAATCCGCGTCGCGATTGGTATGTCTGGAGCGACACTGACACTCTCTACAAAGAGACGCGCATTATCTTTCTCGATACCGAGAAATCAAACTGGGCCTGGGACCCGGTGTCGAAAGCCTTTTATTGGCATCGGTTCTTCAGCCACCAGCCTGATCTGAACTTCGACAACCCCGCGGTGCGAGAACAGATGTGGCAGGTGATGAACTTTTGGCTACAGATGGGGGTGGATGGGTTTCGGCTAGACGCCGTGCCCTATCTCGTCGAGCGTGAGGGAACGAATTGCGAGAATCTGCCTGAAACTCACGAAGTATTGAAAGAACTGCGACGCAGACTGGATGAAAACTTCCCCGGTCGCATGCTTCTTGCGGAAGCGAATCAATGGCCGGCTGATCTGCGTCCTTACTTTGGCAACGAAGACGAGTTCCACATGGCGTTTCACTTCCCGCTGATGCCCCGGATGTTTATGGGCCTGAAACTCGAAGACCGCAAGCCGATCACAGAAATCCTGCAACAGACGCCGGAAATACCACCGTCGTGCCAGTGGTCACTCTTTCTTCGCAACCATGATGAGTTGACGCTTGAGATGGTCACCGACATGGAACGCGACTATATGTACGATTCGTATGCGGCGAGCAAGACGATGCGATTGAATTTGGGCATTCGCAGGCGTCTAGCTCCCTTGCTGTCGAATGATCGCAGGCGCATCGAGTTGATGAACGGCATGCTCATGTCACTGCCAGGAACCCCGATCATCTATTACGGTGATGAAATTGGGATGGGCGACAACATCAACCTGGGCGATCGAAACGGCGTGCGTACCCCGATGCAGTGGAACGGCGAGACGAACGCCGGCTTTTCGACGGCCCCCTCTGAGCGCTTGTATGCGCCGCTGATTCAAGATCCGGTTTACGGATTCCCCGCGGTGAACGTGCTTCGACAAAAGACCGCGGAACATTCTCTATTCAACTGGATGCAGCGCATCATAGCGGTGCGCAAATCGAGCGCGATCTTTGGCAGGGGATCGATCGAGTTCCTTTATCCGGCCAATCACCGCATTCTGGCTTATGTTCGAAAGCTCGGGAACGATGCAATCCTCATCGTCAACAACCTTTCAAGCACCGCGCAAGCGGTGGAACTTGATCTCAAGCGATACAAGGGAAATATCCTGATCGAGATGTTCGGCAAGAATATGTTTCCGCGCGTAGGCGACCTGCCTTATTTGCTGACTATGGGTCCATATCAATTTTTCTGGTTTCGGCTGCGGCGGGTATAGGCCGATGCGCTTCTCTAGTACCATGTTTTATGTCCCACGGTTTCGGGGCGGCGCCTTACTCTTCAAACGGAGATAGAGTTGTCAGAGGAGAGTTTTCTTACCGATGATTTTCTTCGCCAGTTGATGAATGTCGGCGAAGTAGATATCGTCGTGGGCTTGCCGACTCACAATAATGCAAAGACCGTCGGCCCAATCATCCAGACCATTCAAAGCGGTATTCTGCGCGGTTTTCCGCGCGAGCGTACCGCAATTATCAACGCCGATGGCGGATCCCGCGACGGAACGACCGACCTCGTCCGGAGCGGATCAATCGGAGATGTCGGCGCAAAATCCAACCTAAGCGCGCTTCGAACGCTGCACTCGATAAGCACTGACTATTCCAATTCTTCCGACGATTCGAATGGGGCTGCGTTCCGCACGATCCTCGCAGCGGCTGACCTGCTGCGTGCAAAAGCGTGCGTCATGATGTCTCCGGAGTCTGCAAATATCGAGCCCGAATGGGTGTCGAAACTCCTGCGTCCCGTCCTGAACGACGGCTACGATCTGGTTACACCTACCTATCGCCGCCATAAGTTCGAAGGATTGCTGGTAACCAATCTGCTTTATCCGATGACGCGCGCGCTTTATGGCGTAAAAATTCGCGAGGTATTTTCGTCGGAGTTTGGCTTTTCCTGTGGCTTTGGCAGCAAATTCCTGGAGCAGAATGTCTGGGACGATGGAGCATACACTAGTGGCGCGGAATTGCGTTTTACCTTAGCCGCGATCACAGGGAAGTATCGCGTATACCAGACGTTTCTTGGCGACAAGATGCATGTGGAGCGGCGGGGGGCGGAACTTGTCCCCGCGCTGCGACAAACGGTTGGCTCGTTATTTTCCGCATTAGGCCGGGACTTTCCCACGTGGAGTGTGGCCACTTCCGCCGGCGCTCCTACCAACGGATCCGCTCACCAGGTTCTTCTCGACCCGTTGCGCGTTAACCGCAAGCGATTACGGGAGATGTTTTCGACCGGAATATTGGAGTTGGAATCCGTCTTTCAGTCCATTCTTTCGCCCAAGACCGTTGCGGAACTCCGCCGCATCGCTGACATGGACGAAAATAACTTTAGACTGCCCGCTGAATTGTGGGTCAAAACTGTGTACGAGTTTGCGATCTCGTATCAACAATCTGCAATCAACCGTGATCACATCATTCAGGCTTTGGCGCCCATCTTTCGGGGTCGGGTCTATACATTTCTTACGGAAAACCGCGACTCCTCGGCCGACGAGGTTGAAAACAATATCGAAGCCCTGTGCCTGGAGTTCGAACGAATGAAGCCGTACCTGCTGCAGATGTGGAAATCAATTGAGTGAGGCGATTATGCGGGAATTGATCATTGGCGAACTTAGTACAGCGTTTCACGAAATGGTGAGGGGCTTCGCGCACTTTCTTCCCAGTCTCATCGTCATGCTCATCATCGCCGTTGTTGGCTGGCTGATCGCGATAGTTGTAAAAGTAATTTTGCGCAGCATCTTGCGCCTCATCAAGTTCGACAAACTTTCACAGAACGCCGGCACCTCTCAACTGCTCGCTAAAGCTGCCCTTCCGCCGGCAACCGAAGTCTTAAGCCGCTTTGTTTTTTGGGTCACGTGGCTGGGTTTCGTTTTGCTGGGAATTTATTTGCTTGGGATATTCGGGCTACAAGATCAGATCGCCCAAGTTTTCGTTTTCCTTCCGCGCTTGTTCGCCGCCATGTTCATTATGTTCTTTGGTCTTCTTGCGGCCAGCTTCTTCGCGCGGGCGGCGCTGCTGGCGGCCGTGAATGCGAATGTGCCATCTCCAGGTCTGCTGAGCACCGCTATCCGCGTGATTATTATTATCTTCACAACCTCCATGGTTTTTGAGGAACTCGGCCTGGCTGAACAAACGATGGTGGTAGCTTTTGGTATCGCCTTTGGAGCTTTGATGCTTGGCCTCGCCATAGCTTTCGGGATCGGTGGTCGCGATATCGCCCGCCATTTTCTCGAGAAGCGCTTTGTTCACGGAAAGACGGAAGACAACAATGATGAGTTATCGCCTCTCTAAACGCGGAACCAGCGCTCATCTCGCAGGGCCGAAGTGATTCGAGACGCGCGATTCTTGTTCTGGCAGATGTGCTTCCGGAAGAGCAACGCCTGAATATATTAGGCACGCCGCCAGTAGTTGATCCTGCACTTTGCCATCACGGGCAGCCGGGTTAGGCGCTCGACGTTTCAAATGAAAAAAATATTCTCCCGTAACCTTAGCCGCCGATTCCTCGCTAACCGCTAACCACACCTGGGTGCGGTGTCCCTGGTCAAGGTCGTCCGAAACCCCTCTTCCTCCCATCTTAGTGGCCACCCATCCCGGGTCAAGAGCATTTGAGTAAACATCGGTCCAACGGCGCGCGATAGCGAAGGCGAGAACGACATCGTAGAGCTTAGAGTCGGCATACGCTTGTTGCCCGCGCCACGGCCGATCTTCCCATAGAAGATCCTTGAGGGTTGCGTCTCCACTTTGATGGAGTCCTGAACTCAGGTATACGAGACGCTTCGGCTTATAAATCAAAGCAGTGAGAACATACGGAGCAAGTGTATTGACGGCAAATACGTGCGGCAGCCCATCTTCCGTTGCGATTCGACGCGGTTCTTGATAGCCCACGGCCGCGTTGTGAATGACGGCATCGAATTGACCGAGAGCGTTCGCTTGTTCGGCAACGCTGCGCATCTGCGAAAGGCTTGAGAGATCGCCCGTGACGACCGCCTCCGCTCCCGGAACCGAGGACATAGCGTCGCGTCCGCGTTGCTCGTTGCGAGCGTGCAGAACGACGCGATGCCCCTGCTCGACTAAAAGCCGGGCGGCCATCTGGCCAAGACCGTCGGCTGATCCAGTGATAAAAACGCGCGCCATCAATGCTCTTGACTATGCTCTCGCCTATTTGCGCTTGCCTATGCGCTCGGTGGCGCCAGATCCTGAACCCCGGGAGCGTCTCCTCCCAACCAATCAGGATGCTTCGCCGTAGAGTCGAAGTGGGACGAAGTCTTGAACAGTTCATACTTCCCGGCCATCGCCGCTTCTTTCGTCTTTGCCAGCAAAGCGGAGATTTGATTGCGATCCAGCGGCTTGAAAGTTCTCACCGCTTCGAACGCCTGGTCCAAAATCTCAGGCTTATCGATGCCGGTGATAACAACCGACGTGGGCAGGCTTAGCGAGTAGTGAAGGCATTCAATCGGGGTCACAACTTTGCTCTTCAAAATGACGCCATCGCCCATTGACTTCATTCCCAGAACTCCAATTTCCTGCTTGACTAACTCGGGCACAGCAAGCTGAGCGAAACTGCGGAAGTGGGCGTCCATGACGTTTAATGGCATCTGCGCTGAATCGAAATGAAAGCCATGCTCGGCGGCCACTTTCAACATGTAGAGGTGGATATGTGGATCCTTGTGACCCGTGAAGCCTATGTAGCGAATCTTTCCTGCCTTTTGGGCCGCAACCATGGCTTCATTGGCACCGCTTTCAGCAAAAATACGATCGGGGTCATCGAATCGGATGATTTCGTGATGTTGCACCAGATCTATGTGATCCGTTTGCAAACGCTCCAGACAAGTTTCAATCTGTCGCGCCGCAACCTCTTTTGTTCGACCATCGATTTTTGTCATGAGAAAAACTTTGTTACGATGGCCGTCTTTCAAAGCCTTCCCCATGAACTTTTCGCTTTTGCCTTCGTTGTAATCCCAACTGTTGTCCAAGAACGTGATGCCACGATCAACCGCGCTGCGAATGAGACTGACGCTCTGCTGCTCAGTTAGCGCGTGCTGCGCAATGTGAAATCCGCCAAGGCCGATGGCGGAAACCTGTTCCCCGGTGCGTCCGAGAGTGCGGTAGAGCATGTCCCCCTTCTTGATTCCAGGGGACGAGGCGAGCGGAATCTGATTCATGGACACATTTTCTTTCGATGCCATTGATTTCTCCTGAGACACAG
>JAYVCW010000123.1:0-2416 GCA_043749775.1 Acidobacteriaceae bacterium
CCGTCGAAACGATGACCTCCGTCGTTTACATAAACCTGCAATCGGCGTTTGTCTTGCAAGTTGGGAACTTCTTGATCTTCTTCCGCAGTCAGCTTCCCAAGCTTCACAATGAGGCCGATGAAAGCACGACTACGATCACGCGATAAATGACGAACGATCTCGGCGGTTCGGGCGCGGTGTTCCCACCTCTCCACTCGTCCACTGAGCGCGCTGTTGGTCCACGGTTGGCAATCCCTTTCATACCACTGTCTGAGGGTGTCCGACCCCAGACTCCACAGTTTCAGCGATGCCTCTAGAACTTGCGCCTGCAATTCAGTGAGCCTGTTAGTAAAGGTCTCGGGCGAAATGCCGCTCTCCGTCCATTTGAAGTATTCAAACTCCGCGATCTCATCGAATCTCCGCCTCATGGCGGCCGTCGAGAATTTCTGCGCTTCCTGCTCATCCTCTGGCAAGTGCCTAGGATTGACGCGGGCTGCCATCGACTCGAAAGACTCCACTCTGGCGTTAAACCAAGCCCGGTATTCATTCCACATTCCATCGGCGGGGTCTGCCACCCCGCCGGACGCACTCACGAAATGGCCGACAAGAGAATTCGTCGCCGTAACCGCTGAATTAGTGCGATGCACCGGCGGAACTGCCTGCTGCGATGGACTCCGCGCATGGCTAAACTTAATTCGTTGCCGCCTTAGCCTGAGTTTGCCCGTATTGAGGGCTGACTGCATGGATTGGTGGATCTCTCTGTAAACGCTGCTTCCGGTTTTGGGCAGCGATACCCGGATCCTCCCCTGGATGAGGTCAAGCTCGCCCATAACGGCTGAACTTGAGCCTGCCGCTATTTGCTGGGCACCGGTCTCCAGGCTTCTCTCTGCCTCTTCGTCGCTGGGGACACCCAAGAAATCGAAGGTTTTTACGTAGGCGTCCGCCAAAGCAATAATCTGCTTTCGCACATGTTTTGCCTTAGATTCCGTCAGGGCCGGCTCGTAACCGCCATTATTGCCGCTCGCCGCCAATTGAGCAAGCACGCGCCGCCACTTCTTTGCGTGCTTAACGGCGATGCGTTCTTGGGCTACCGCAAATTCATTTTTGGCGTGTTTCTCGATTTCGTGTCTGTCGGGAATCGCCAATGATCGTTGCCCTGCCACGGGATCAACCCTTCTTGAGCAAGACTACCTTCGTACGATGGGCGGAACTATCTGTTTTCGCCTCATAACACTCAAGAATCTGCTGTACGAAGTCACGTTCAAAGCCTAGCTCGTCGGCAAGGCCACCCCAATCTTGCCCGTACGATATCTCGGTCAGTTGACGCACCAAGCGAGGTCTCTCCTCAGGAATGCCAACGGGTTCTTGTTTCCGCCAACCCTTCGCAGAAAGTTGTGTGTAAAGATCAGCTGACTGATCATCAGTAATGATCCCAAGGCCTTGCCCTCGAAGAATCAGGGCCTGCATCGACATCCTCCATCTGGATTTTAGCTTTGCCAATGTAGTTAACGTGACTGGAGGAGTCATCTCGCGCCGCATTGCAGCCTCAGGCAACAATAGCTCAGCGCTAAACTCGTATGCGTCTTTCTCTTCCTTAGCGTGAAGCCTCTTAGCATGCCTCAACGCAATGTGGCCCCATTCATGTCCAGCGCTTAGACGAATTCTATCTCCAGGCCGATTTCTTGAGAGCGCGATTACTGGCATCTGTATCGCATCCACCCAAACTGAAAGTGCGTCTCGGCCTTCAAGTTCAGTCGGCAGCGAAAGCACGAGCACACCGCTCTTCTCGATCTCCTTCAAGAGATGTGGGATCGGCTCCAATGACGGAATCCCCAGGATGGCCCGCGTTTCGCGTGCTGCCTCTCTGGGATCTGTCGCCGTAACCTGTGAAAGCTTGAACTGCATGGGTTTGATTCGCCGGAGTAATACTGCCGCAAGTTCGCAAACGACCTCCGTGTAGCGGCGAGCTTCATTCTCATCCGTTCTGGTCATGCTCGCCTTGGCTCGAAACATCACCGAATCCGCGGAGAGTTCAATCGGTGGATCGTTATGAAAGAACGCCACTCGAAATCGTTTTGATTGCGTTGCGATTCTTTGAATCAGGTCTGCGCTCGCGTTCTTAAAAGCGCCTTCCACTTGCGCAATCGCTCCTTGAGAGACTCCAACTTTCGCGGCGAAAGCAGTTTGGGTCATGCCCATCAGCTCGCGGACCTGTCGTATGCGCTTGCCGCTAAATCCTACGCCGAATAGTGTATCGTTCATTTCACTTTCTTTTGTTCACTTGGGGTTGTGGCTTCTTCTACCTCTACATCTCCACCATGTTCCGTAGCGACCGATCCGAACCAGCTTGACCGCGCGATCGTCAATCCGGATCAAATCCGCACCGTTATCCGAGCATTCCGCGACAAGCTGCCAGAGATCTTTCCCGGCCGTCAGG
>JAYVCW010000124.1:0-2122 GCA_043749775.1 Acidobacteriaceae bacterium
CGTATCGTTCGCAACTACAACGGCGATAGGGATCGCCTGCGCTTCATCGACATGACTTACTACGTGCTTCGAAAAGACGGCGCTTATGCTGGAGTCTCACTCTGGACGGGATACGAACCAGGCAATCCGCACAAAATCGCGGTCCACGACGGTAGTACGAAAAGAAACGAGAAGACGGTGAGTTTGTTTGAAGGCGCCTCGCAGGAATGGCCACCCACTCCGGATGAAAAGTAGCTCGCCGAGCCTCGGTGCGGCGATTCGCGATTGGTGGAGTGATAGCCGCGAGCATCGAAGCGTTCTTGCGACTTCGTACTTCTTCGTAACGGAAGTCCTCGGATTCCTCCGCGATTCCACTCCCGCCCGTGAACGCCAACGTTACGGGGACATGGACTACGACTGGGAACACGGCGTCAACACCATGAGCGCCGCGGTTGGATGGCGGGGCCGGTTGCTGGGCGTGTTCCATTCTCCCTATCAGCCAACGGAACCTGAGTTGTTTCGAGAGATGATGGACGCTCTGAATGCAGACTATTCGCAGTTTACTTTCATTGATCTAGGCTCAGGGAAGGGAAGAACACTGTTGATGGCGTCGGAATATCCGTTTCGACGAATCGTCGGTGTTGAGCTGCTTCCGGATTTGAACAGCTTGGCGCAGAAGAATATTTCGACGTTCAAGAGCGATGCTCAACGATGCTTTGCATTGGAATCGATTTGCCTGGATGCACGGGAGTACGAATTTCCGGACGAGCCTTTGCTGGTCTATCTGTTTAATCCGCTTCTGGAATCGGGATTGGAACAGGTAGTTGAGAATCTAGAACTGTCGTTGCGGAAATGCTCGAGGGAAGCACTCGTTCTCTATCTCAACCCGCTGCTGGAGAACGTGATTGCTGCCAGCCCGCTGTTCAAGAAGACCGCCGGGACGCACCAATTTTCCTTGTATAGTGCGGTTCCGTGATCGCAGGCGGGCCAAAGTTGGCCCCAACAGCGCGCATATCCGGCGATAACTTAGAACGCGTCAATTCCAGTAATCGACTGTCCAATAATCAGCGCATGCACATCGTGCGTGCCTTCGTAAGTCTTCACTGATTCCAGATTCATCATGTGGCGCATGATCGGATAGTCGTCCGCGATTCCGTTTCCGCCCAGAATATCGCGGGCCATGCGAGCGCACTCCAAGGCCATCCATACGTTGTTCCGCTTAGCCATCGAAATGTGCTGATGCTGGACTTTTCCCTGGTCTTTCAAACGTCCTACCTGCAACGCCAGCAACTGCCCTTTTGTGATCTCGCTGATCATCCAAACCAATTTTTCCTGAATTAACTGATGCGAAGCAATGGGCTGATCGCGGAACTGCTTGCGCAGCAGTGAGTATTGCAACGCTGTGTCGTAACATGACATAGCCGCGCCGAGTGCTCCCCAGGAAATGCCGAAGCGCGCTTGGTTTAGGCACATCAGCGGAGATTTCAGCCCGCCAGTTCCCGGCAGAAGATTTGCCTCAGGAATCCGAACATCCTGCATCGAGAGCCCTGAAGTTACCGACGCCCGTAGCGACCATTTGCCATGAACGTCATCCGCCTTGAATCCCGGGCGATCGGTTTCCACCAGGAATCCGCGGACCTTGTTGTCTTCCTCTTCTACTTTCGCCCAGATCACGGCCACATCGGCGATCGTGCCCGAGGTGATCCACATCTTTTCGCCGTTCAGCACATATTCTTTGCCGGACTTGCGTGCTCGCGTGCGCATGCCTCCGGGGTTGGATCCAAAGTCAGGCTCCGTCAGTCCAAAGCAGCCCAGCTTCTCGCCTTGCTGCATTGCAGGCAGCCACGTCTGTTTCTGTTCTTCCGTTCCAAAGGTATAGATCGGATACATGACCAGCGAAGATTGCACACTGACAAATGATCGTACGCCCGAGTCGCCACGTTCCAACTCCTGCGTCATCAAGCCATATTCCACGTTGCCCATGCCAGCACAACCGTAACCCTTCAACGACGCCCCAAAAAATCCGAGCTCCGCCATTGGCTTTACCAGTTCGCGAGGGAAGCGGCCCGCCCGATTGCATTCCTCGATAATCGGAACGAGATTATCTTCGATAAATTTACGAGTCGTATCGCGAACCAATCGT
>JAYVCW010000125.1:0-3831 GCA_043749775.1 Acidobacteriaceae bacterium
CCCGCCGCATATCACTGCGTCTGGCTTAAACCGGCCCATAGCGTGCGACAAGCCGAAATTGAAAAGCAGGTTTCCCTTGCCTACGTGCCATCGCCACGACCTGAGCACCTCATAGGAAAACTGGATTTCGTCAGAATAAATGCGCCATTCACGAAGCGACGCATCCGTTTCGCTCAGAAAAATCACGTGTAAATCAACTTCCTCGCGGCGCGCCAAGGCATTGAATACCGGAATGCGATAAGGCGCAATAATGTCCGTGACGATTACAACGCGACTCTTCATTGTGTAGGGTTTGCCGGGCGCACTGTGTGGGGTAATTTTATCGTACAGCTTTGCAAAGAAGGCGATGAGGTAGCCTGGTTTGCTACTTATCTCGGGCTCGACGCATCCAAATCTGCGAACTTAGTGCGATCACGTGCATTCGGAGTTCGAATTGATCGTAGATTACGTGTAGCCACGAGGGCGGAGACTACAAAATGGCCTATCAGCCTATTGAAAATTACGGAATCATTGGCAACATGCGAACGGTTGCTCTAGTCGGAATGAACGGCTCGATCGACTGGTATTGCTATCCTCACTTCGATTCGCCGAGCATCTTTGGTGCCGTGCTTGATGACAAGAAGGGCGGGCGCTTTCAAATTGCAGACGAGGCTGACGGCGTACGTTGCAAGCAATATTACTGGCCTTCCACAAATGTTTTGGTCACGCGTTTCTTGCAGGAAGGTGGGATTGCCGAACTGGAAGACTTTATGCCCGCCGGACTGCCCGCCGATTCGCCTTCTTATCATCATCTTTATCGTCGGGTGCGATGCGTACGTGGAACGGTGAAGCTCTCCATGGTCTGCCGTCCCGCATTTGATTACGGGCGTCAATCACATCGGACGCAGATTCAGAGCAACGGCGCAATCTTTGAGTCAGCTGGATTGACGCTTGTGTTAGCGACCGCGGTCCCGCTCAAGAGCGACGGACAAGGCGGAGTGACTTCAGAGTTCACGTTAAAAGAGGGGGAGTCCCAAGTCTTCATTATCAAAGATGTCGAGAAAGACCATCGCGCCGTCGACTCCCTTTCCGTTCCTCCTTCTGAAGTCGAAGCCGCGGAACTTCTGCAAGACACGGTTCAATTCTGGCAGCGCTGGCTTAGTGCCTGTACGTATCATGGCCGGTGGCGCGAGCATGTGCATCGCTCGGCCCTTGCCCTGAAACTTCTGACCTTCGCACCGACCGGCGCAATCATTGCGGCGCCAACAACGAGCCTGCCCGAGGTGATTGGCGGATCGCGCAACTGGGATTACCGCTACACATGGATTCGCGACGCGGCTTTCACTGTATATGCGTTTCTGCGCATAGGGTTCAAAGAAGAAGCGGCCGCATTCACGGGATGGATCGAAAACTACGCCGCTAAACATATTCAGCCAGACACCGATGGTTCTACCGTATTTACGATCGCCGGAGAACCGAAGCTTCCCGAATACACGCTGGATCACTGGGAAGGTTATCGGGCGTCGAAGCCGGTTCGGGTCGGCAACGAAGCGGTTATGCAATACCAAGGCGATATCTATGGCGAGTTTATGGACGCCTTTTATCTCTCGAACAAATATGTCAGCCCTACCTCCTACGATGTTTGGGTTAGGATTCGCCGGCGTCTCAACTGGATTTGCGAGAATTGGCATCGGCCGGATGCGGGCATCTGGGAAATGCGAAACCGGCAGGAGCACTTCGTCTATTCAAAAGTAATGAACTGGGTCGCCCTTGATCGCGGACTCAGGTTGGCGGAAAAGCGTGCCCTGCCCGCGCCGCGCGAGAAGTGGATGCTCGAGCGCGACAACATCTACGAAGAGGTGATGACGAAAGGATGGAACCGGAAACGAGGCGCGTTTACGCAGTTTTACGGGAGCGAAGATCTCGACGCTTCTCTCCTCATCATGCCGCTCGTATTTTTCATGGCGCCCGGTGATCCGAGAATGCTCGGCACGATCGACGCGATTATGAAAAGTCCGCGCGAGGGCGGATTATTTAGCGATAGCCTCGTCTACCGGTATCCACCGCAGCCTCGGATCGATGGTCTGCCCGGCGAAGAAGGCACTTTCAACATGTGCTCGTTCTGGCTGGTAGAGGCGTTAACGCGCGCCAGCATGGCGGTTCCGGAAAAGCTGGACACGGCACGGCTTCTTTTCGAACGCGTGCTAGGCTATGCCAATCATCTCGGTCTCTACGCCGAGCAGACCGGCCCCCGAGGCGAAGCGTTGGGAAATTTTCCCCAAGCATTTACTCATCTTGGCTTGATCAGCGCCGCTTTTAATTTGGATCGCATGCTGGGGAACCTAGTGTAGTTCGTTCGTCAGGAAAAACTGTCTTATCGCTGGTGGGTTACGCTAGCGGCTCTGATAACGAGGAGGATGCTTAAAGTGGGGGGAACTCTATCTGAATTGGCGACGGATGAACGATTGCTTAGATTCCTCAACTCAGACGCGGAAGAGCACCATCATGCTGTACCGTCCTTGTACCCGGCATTACTGGGGCGCGGTTAGAATAAACCTAAAGAGGAGAAAAGCGCGGACATATGTCGAAAGTTCGAGCAGCGGGATTCGGTGTTTCATTGGATGGTTTCGGCGCAGGAACGGAGCAAAGCCTGAATGATCCTCTGGGCAAACGCGGCCCCGAGATCTTCCAGTGGTTCTTCCACACAAAAACATTTTGCGCCATGCAGGGGCGGGAAGGTGGATCTGTCGATGTCGACGACGAGTTTGCCCGGCAAGCCATGTCGAACTTTGGCGCCTTCATCCTCGGCCGCAATATGTTCGGTCCGGTGCGCGGCCCGTGGCCGGACCTCTCATGGAAGGGGTGGTGGGGAGCCAATCCGCCGTACCATGCGGACACGTTCGTTCTGACGCATTACGAACGCGAGCCTATCGTGATGGAGGGCGGGACGACTTTCCACTTCGTGACTGACGGAATCCACGAAGCACTTCGGCTCGCCAAGCAGGCGGCGGGCGATAAGGATGTCAAAATCGGCGGCGGTGTTTCCACCTTGCGTCAATACCTTGAGGCCGGATTGGTAGATTCCCTGCACTTTGCGTTGGCGCCAGTCGTACTCGGCCAGGGCGAGGCCTTGTTTACCGGTCTCGACCTGCACGCACTGGGATTCTCCGTGACGTACCACAAGGCCACTGAGCGAGCGACGCACTTGGTATTGGAGAAAGCCAAAACTTGAACTCCGATGCCCAACCAGCCGAGGAAATCCCATACTCGTTACTATTTAGGCCGCACGAGACTAGCAACTTATTCCGTATTTAGTTGCCAGAAATTTTTGGGCAGAACAGGGAAACGTCACCAGATCCGAACGCGATCTTCGGGCTTCAGATATAGCTTGTCGCTGGGAGAGATCTCGTAGGCTTTGTACCAGGCATCGATATTGCGCACCGAATCGCTTCGGTATTTCCCGGGCGGATGCGTGTCGCTCTTGATTTGCTGGCGCAGTGCGGCTTCGGTCTGGATCTTCCGCCATCTCTGGGCGAACGCCAGGAAAAAGCGTTGCTCGCCAGTCAGTCCGCCTAGCACAACATCTGGCTTACCTTTTGTTGACAGGACATAGGCGTCATGCGCCACCAGCAATCCCAACTGGTCGGCGACACTTTCAGATAAGACCTGTTTGCCGTGGATGCAAAGATCGGCGAACGGGCAGTAGCTATCCATCTGCGCCGCCAACTTCTCCGTAGCCGCGTGGTACGAGACCTTGTCCTCCGCGGTCCACCAATCGCCGAGCCGGCCTTGAGCGTCGTAAATATTGCCAAGTTCGTCGAAGCTGTGGCCAATTTCGTGGGCCATGCCGGC
>JAYVCW010000126.1:0-2784 GCA_043749775.1 Acidobacteriaceae bacterium
GCGAGCGTTGTCGCGGGAGCCGCATAAATCAGAATATCCCAATTGTGCGTTGTCGAGTAATCAAGCGCATGAACCAATGTCAGCGTCGCGGCGGGCGTGACCGCAGCCCCTCCCACACTTGGCTTGAACGCAATCGAAGCTCCCCAATCAATCGTCGGGTCGAGATTCGTGATCGTTCCGCCATAGGAAAGCGTCTCGCCCGCTTTGATTGAAATGGTCGCCAACGGAATGCCCTCGCCCGGTCAAAGGGCGTTATCACAAACTGGCGAGGTACGGTCAACGTAGGCCGGGCAAACTAGGCTTCAGACGGTTTTACTTCTTCCCAAGAATGAATGTCTTTCATCGCGAACGTGCGTTCGGCGTCTTTTTCGATATCGAATGCGACCAGCAAATAGCACATAGTCTTGTGATAAGCATTCATCCCGAAGATGAAATCCTTCGGCCGGATGCGTCGCTTCGCGCGCTCGCCACGATGGTTTGTATAATCGATGATGACTTCGTTTGCGCCGAGCCCGATCATGTCACCATTCTCCGCGAAATGCCGCCGCCGCGATGACAATAAGAGTCGCGAGGGCGAGGAACAGATAGAACCCGTCCTTGTCGAGATAATCAGAAAACGTCATAACGCCTTCCTTCTTTCTTTCTCACGAATCTCATGAATGCGTCGATAGTTGTCCCGCAACGTCGCTTCGCCGATTGCAGCCATATCGAACCCGTGCGCCTCGCACAGGCCGCCAAGCGAAGTCATCACGCCGCCAACCTCGCGCTCCGGTTTGTGCGGGGGTCGGCAATAGACGGAGCGCGCGACCGCGCTGACGTCATTTTCGCCAAGCCCGAGTGCTTGCACAAGCTCAACAGCTTCTTCGATGAAGCGAAGCGCGCGTCTGCGCTTGTTCCGCGCGATGATTTCCCCGAACGCATCGATCAGCCATTTATAAACGCGAGCCTGAAACGGCTTGCCAACTGAGGAAAGCGCAACTTCAACATGGCCGCCCCTGCGAATGATGATCGCCATCAAACAATCCTCCATTTGCCGGCGTCGTCTTTCACAATCAAACCCTTGTGCTCCAAAGAACCAAGCGCCGCCATATTCGCCCATACGACTCCGATGACATTCACCTTCGGCCCACGCTCATTATAGGACGGCATGGATTCAACCGCGACCGGGCCATGCACGCGAATCAAGGCGTACAGTTTCCGTTGATGAAAGGTTAACCTCACAACGGAACCTGCCACGATACGGCTTCAACGCCGTCATCGGACGGGAACAGCCCTTCCTCGTAAGCGATGCGCCGAGCCATCTTGTATTCAACCGGCGACGTTTCTTCCTCATATTCGGAATAGTCGATAAAGAGCGTCCCGCTTGTCATCACGACTTGATGCTCGCCGAGCATGAATATGAAATTGTCTTTGTCCATTGTTCGATTCCCTCAGAGTGAGATTTCAACCTTCTTCGCGCCCGCGTGCTTGAGCAACAGCTTTGCAAACTCAATCGCCGACTCAGGCGGAAGCGCCAGCCATGCGACCGGCTTGCCAAAATCTATCCTGACAAGATTCTTGGTCGGATCATAAGCGACGCCAAGGGCAATCCCGCCTTCGTCGCTACGATTGATCTTACCGTCCGGGAATTGCCCGGTAGCTCCTAGCTTCACGTTCGCTTCCCCTGTCGCTTGAGCTTTTCTTCGATGCGCAAGACCTTCTTCATTGCTCGGCGCGTGAAGCGGTTGTTCGAATCCTCGCGTTGCGTGTCCGGCGAGTCGAATTGACCGATATGATGATACGGATTGCTCTTGCTCGCGACCGACGTGTAATAGATCGTCTTGACGCCGAGCGCGTCGAGAATTGATTTCGGGTCCAAATCTATAGGCATAACGTCAATCCTCCTTCCACTTGCCCTGTGTTCGATACGAGACCAATCGAATCGGCCCAATCGACAACAGCGTCTTGTGAGGCTTGCGCCAAAACCCGATATGCCAATCAAACGGAAACAGCGTGATTCCAAACGCGGTTATAGGCATGGCGTGTAACCTTTCGGACATTTAGCTAACATGCAACCGTCGAATAGCGGCGCTTTCGTATTCCGCTTGCACGTCGGACAGATAGGGTTGTCGATCTTGCCCTTCAGACGGGCGTAGGGAGCCCCGTAGCCCATTTGATTAAGGGCAGAGCATATCAGGGTCCAAACCGGCTCAACCTGCGCCCTGTGCCTCAGCACGGTCACTGAGCGGGTCGCGTGCTGCCACAACGGTTTGCGCAACACGTCGGCGTCATAGTCATTGATCCCTTTTTCGTGCGTCACGACGCGCGCGATCTTCATCCGGGCAAGCTCCGTCACTTTGCCTGTGCGGGCCGAATGAAGCTCGACGCGGATGATCAACACGCCGCCAGACTCCCTTGCACGATCAAGAAAGCTCGCACCTGAGCAACGATCCGCTCTAAGCATTCGTTCGCGCGGGACTGAAGCAATCGGTGAATATCGTTGCGTGCGGTTTCGCCCCAATAATCAATAATCATACCGCCATCCTTCGCGAGCGCCAGCCGCTTGATGCGCCACGCATAGCAATAGACGGTTTCCAACGGAAGATCGTATTCCCGCGCGAGGTCGAGCAACTGATTCGCGCCAGTTCGTGCACTTGTGTTCATTGGGATTGACCTTCTCTCTTGCGCCTTTCGATTTCCGCGACCAAAGCCGCCCTATGTTCGGCGCGAAACTCGCCGCCAATGACCGTCGCTTGCGGATTGTCAGCAATCATCTTCTCGACATAGTCATAATAGGTAATTGCA
>JAYVCW010000127.1:0-19043 GCA_043749775.1 Acidobacteriaceae bacterium
TCGATATAGACGTCGAGCGCCTGAAGATTCCTTCCATTTAGTTCGTACTCCTTCGCAAGTTGCATCCAGTCGTCACAGGTTCTCTTGTCCGGGTCGGGCATGCGGTACGACGCCTGCGATCCAATTTGAATTTCAGATTCCGGATCCCAGTCATACTGACCTTCAGTCTGGCGCATCAGCACAGACCCTTGACTGTCTAGAATTTCGACCGTGTACTTGGCAGCTGCATCGTTGAGCGGAAGTTTGTGGATCCAGGCATGCTCGGGAACGAGATCAACTGTCTCACCGAACAGGCGCGTCCCACCGGACAGGATGGAGACCGCCGCTCCATGAACGGCATGGTTAGCGTTAAATCCCGCAATCAGAGTGTTGCCGAGGCGAGAGAGACTAAGTACACCGGCCAGATTGGCGCGCGATATGCCGTCGATTTCGCGCACGGGCATCCAGAATTCCGAGAACCGAATCGTCTCTCGCGGCTCCATGAATGCATAAGTTTCCTGGTTGCGAAACAAGCCAGCCTGGATTTCAACGTATCCACTGTTGTCGTCGGAGAGTGCTTTGCGCCAATCCAGACCTTCGGCATCGACGCCCCAGGACCAGATTTTCTTGGCCGGAAGTTCTTCATATTCCGCAAAGTGGACGGTTCCCGTTCTGCTCGTGGGATGCCAGACGCCCATGAAGTTTTCGCGGCTTCCATGGCTGAAGAACGAAACCGCGCCATCGCTATGGTTGCGGATAACACTCAAGTCCTTGCCATCGTCGCCCACTGGCCAGCGACGAACCTCAGTAAAGCCATGGCTCGCGGCGAAGCGCATCGGATAGACAATGCGCGAGTCGTCAGAAATTCTTACCGCAGCATTGTTCCACCAGTAGAAGCGATGCCGAACATCACTTCGATTGTTGAGCGTCACCCGCTCCTCCAGCAGAGTCGATTGTGGACGGAGCACTAGCTCAACGGTCCACTCCATGCCATAGACACGGTCCACGTTGCCCACGAACACAGATGCACTGCCATCGACATTGTTGCGGAACGCGAAATCTACCGGAGACATGCTCGCCCAGTTGTGAGAGACGGGGAAGTTGAACTCGACGCCGAACGCTGCCCACGCTCCTCGATATCCCACCGCGGCCTTCTTGATTGAAGGGTTGGCATAAAACATCGATTGACCGGAGAGTTTGTCGAGACAGGTATAGATGTGTCCGCCGATATCCGGCAGGACCGAGCACTTCAGATATTCATTCTCAATGTAGATTGCCCGCCAATCGTGATTCACACGCCGGCTAGTCAGATTGTCACGCAGGGCATAAGGATAGTTAAAACGGTTGCTGGCCAGTTGATCGAAAGCAGGGTTTGGATCGGGCATTCCCTCTTCATAGGTAGGCAGGGTGAGTTTTCCTTCCCACACCCGTACTTCCGCTCGCGAAAAAGTGGCGAGCGCTAGAACAGCGAGAAGATGGAGGCAGGTTCGCATCTAAATTCGCAACAGTCGAGCAGAGTTTTCGTAGTACACCTTGCGGAGAATTGCTTCCGTGAGATGAATCCCGTAAATTCTCCACCGGCCCTGCGGAGGTATTTTGGCGGGAGCATAGTCGAAATACTCGTCTTCGGTTTCGAGGAAGCGAAAGTAAATTTCGTACAGCTTGTCATTGAAGACCTGCTGTGGAAATTCGTCACCATGAGGCGTCGCGTCCGTCGCGAACAGAATCCGGTCCTGGTATTTGTCGAAAAATTTGCGGGAGGTGGTTGGCTGGCGTCCTAGTTCGCCGATGCGCGCGGCGATATCGACGAACATATTGGGATAGCGATCGAGGTTTTCCGACACGTTCTGAAGATTTTCCGCAAAGTTTCCCACGTGGAGTACCACGAACTGCGTTTTCGGATGCCGCGCGATCACCCGGTTGCGGGCCGCAAGCAATTCATCGTTGGTTGGGAAGTCTCCTCCATGGAATGACCAGTCCGGATGATTGTTTAATTCTTCGTATCTCTCGTTAAAACGGTCTGTCGGGGTGAAGAATGCCAATGGGTCCGAGACATGAATGGCGACGGGAAGGTTGAGCTGGCCGCAGGCATCCCACATGGGATCGAAGCGGGGATCGTCAATCTTAACGAGTGTTCCTGAAGTAATGTTTTCGCGAAGGTAGAGACCAAGAGTCTTAAGAATCTTAAGCCCTCTGGCGCCATCGCGATGCGCCTGTTCGATCGCCAGCCCCTGAACCTTCGGATAGCCGGGCTCTTTGAACAGGGAGTACGAGGGTTCGGTAAAGGTATAGAAGCGCCCTGGATGAGCGCGGTCATACTTCCCCACTGCCTCAGCCAGACCTTTCTCGTATCCACCGGTAAGGTTCACCATGGCGCGAATATTTTTGCGGTCCATGACTGCCAACAATTCTTCCGGCGTGCCTAAGTATTGCCGCTCTGGCGCGACTTCCACGCCATGATCCGACTTAACCGAGAGCGAGATGTGAGTGTGGAAGTCTATGGCGGGGAATTTGGATTGCTCCAAGTGCGTCTCATGCACCTGAAGCATGCTCTTCGGCTCGTACTGCGAAAGATCCAGCGGCTTTGGCTGACTGGGGTTTTGCTGAGCTGACGCTGGAGAACTCTCAAACGCAAGCTGTCGGGCACCCGCGACTAGCCCGGCCCCGTACAACCATTGGCGGCGATTCATTTCGATTTTCTCCTGTTGCTCACTGCCCGAGCTCGAGCGCAGGCGTGGCAATGTCCAGCGACTTCTTTGAACCACAGGTGGAACCATGCCAGACGCTTCCGCCGAAAGTCGTGATGTAGACCTGCTCGTGATTCTCTGGATCGGGAATGACACGATGGGCCATCTTGAAATTGAAGCCCTGAATCCGCGTCCAATGACGCCCGCGATCGGCCGATCGCCACGCCGAAGATTCAAAACCAGTGGCATACAGAACGTTGGAATCCGCCGGTTCGATGGTCACGTCGTAGATGTGCCGGTCCTGATCGAAGGCGACTCGCCAGCTCTTGCCACCGTTTTCAGAAGAATAGATCCCTCCGCCTTCGCCGTGCTGCCCCTTGGCCCGCGCCCAGGCGGCGAGGTACAAGTGGTCTGAAGAATCGGGATCTGTTGCCAGGCCATTCGGACCATTCACCCCGGCAGGAAGTTCAACCTGTTGCCAATGCTCGGCGCCATCCATTGAGCGATAGAGCGCACCATCGAGCTCATTCCCAAGACTGCCGTCTTCGGAACGGCGAGCAATTACAACGTACAGAGTTCCATTCGAGCTGCGGGCTAACCGCCATGCGAACGGTTCCTTCTGGGTGATGCCCTGATTCTTTAAACTCCAACTGCGTCCGCTGTCCACACTTTTGTAAATGCCGCGTCCAAAACCGGCTACGTAGAGAACCCGTGCGTCCACCGGGCTGGTCGGATCAAGCAGGATGTGCGTGGCCGCCGTTTGATCCATTCCAGTATTTGACTTGGCCCACGTCTTCCCGCCGTCCTCGCTTCGACAAACTCCGCCTAGATAAGTTGCAACCGCGGTGTGCCGCCACATTTTAGGACGCGGCAGGTCGTGAGTGCCGCTGTTCACGCTCCACATTCTGCCCGGCACTTTGGGATCAAAAACGACCCAGTAGGTCGTGTTTGCCCACTCAGCCGGAACTCCAGCGGTAGAACTCGTCCACGAGGTTCCGCCGTCTTCACTTCGAAACAGCCCAATGTCTGTGTAGGTGATAAATCGTCGTTTGGCGTCGAACGGGTCAAAATGAAATCCGTAACTAGTGGTAACGTCCAAACCGACGCTCGTCCACCCTCCGGCGCTGACTCTGCGGGAATACAGCCCAGACCAGGTCGCACCTCCATCTGTGGTGCGCATAGTTCTGCCGAGATCGGTTCCGTAGCTCAGATTCGGATCCTGGTCAGCCACAGTGATGTTCAGAGGATTCTCTCCCCATCCGATTCCAAAGCGCTCCGTGATCCAGTTGTCCTGGATGTTCTGTGCAGCGCCCGACGATTCCTTCCACACCAACTGCCAGTCGCCTCCGGAATTTGTCGTCTTGGCAACGCCCATCCAGGTCTTTCCGTCGACTGCAAGGTCGCTGTACGAGATGTACGCTGTTTCGGGATGATGAAGGCTAGTCGCAATCGCCCGTACTTTGGTTCCGGTTCCAGGCAAAGCACATTTGCGCCAGTTCGCGCCGCCGTCAGTAGAAACGAATGCGCCCAGCTCCGATGTCATATAAATAGTGGGTTGCGCTCCCGAACCAAAACCCAGGGATATATCCGTTTCTGCAGCTGGGAGAGGAACTTCGCGAACACTGTTTCCCTTCACCACGGCCAGAGATTGCTTGCCCATCAAGAATATTATTCGCGACTCAACGGGGGAGCGGGGATCGACCCACATTCGACGCATGCCGGCTGGCAGATCTGCCTGCCGTTGCCAGGTTTGTCCAAAGTCACGAGAAACATAAAGTCCAGGATGCTCGTTCGGGCCAGCGGCAACATACAAAGTGCGCGAGCTATCAGGATCAATTGCCATGCCCAGGATCATTCCCAGCGGGTCCGCCGGAGCCAGAATGATTTCGTCCGCGTGATCGGAATTCATCACAACGCCTTGCACGTTCGCAGGAGAAGGAGAAACCAGATTCCAATTTTCTCCTCCATCGACAGTGCGCCAGAGCCCCGTCGCGTGCGCATACATGGTCTTGGGGTCCCGAGGGTCGAAGGCAAAGAAATTTACGACGCCGCGCAGATTGAACATCCTCCAGGTGCGGCCGCCATCATGAGTGATATATGAACCGCTCATGTCGCAGGAAACGAGAACGGTGTTGGGATCATGGGGGCTGATCGTAGGATTGAACATCGCCCCGCCGCCACCTGGTCCAAGCACGCGAAAGTCGCCGGGCCTCTCCGCCCATGCGGCAGCGAGACAGAAAAAAATAGCGGCTCCGACGAGGATTGTAGATTTCATGAAAATGCCTCTCACCGAACCGCTCGTTCGAACGCAGGCGAAGTTTTTCGAATTGGGGGCCTCCAATTCGAGGCCTCTAGAAGCTGATCCTCAGCAGCAGACGCACAGTGCGTCGGCTGTCTACGCCTTCTTGGGTAAATGTATTTACCAGTCTCCCGAAGAGCGGATTCGGCGTGATATCGGGTAGTCCCGTATCAGGGTTGGTGGCGATCACGGGTTTCAGTGTGGCCGGATCGACTGCAACATTGAAGTCTCCCAGCATGGCGAGTGCGCCGCCGCCACCGCCGTAGTCACTATCCGGTGCAAACAAGGGATGATTAAAGACATTATCGATGTCGGCGCCAATCGATGCCGACACCCGTTCGCCTAAGTGAAATTGTTTGTGTATGCCGAGATTCACGCCCCAGGCGCCGGGCCCTATCAAAACGTTGCGCGTAGCAACCTGTGGATTGCTAAATAAATCTGCGCCCAGCAGAGGAGGGCCAAACGCATTGGGATCCCAGATCTGATCGCCTACGCGATGATTCACATTGCCGATAATGGGCGGACGATACGATGTAACGCCATTGATACAGCAATTAAAGTCGCCGACCGCGTCGATTGAACCCACCCCGACGTTTCCAGGCCCAAGCGGTCCGCAATCGTCGCAAGCCCAGTACGGCGTGAAGCCCGCACCCGATTTGGCAAACATGTTGAAGCTCGTCTGCCAGCCGCCGATGATCGCGTTCGCCCAGCCCGACGTGGAAGATCCAAAATGCTTCCCACGCCCGAAAGGCAGGTCGAACATTCCATACGCGACAAACCGCTGGTGAGGAACGAATGATTCCTGCCCGTAATCGCGATTGGGTTGAAACGGGTTGTAGGTGACTCCGCCTAAACTCGAATTTCCAGTGTCCAGACCGGTCGACTTCTGATTCAGGTAGGTATAGGACAGGTTGAGCATGAACCCATGAGAATATCGATGCTCAAATTGCGTCTGGAAGGCATTGTAGCGGGCATGACCAACGTTGCCATAGGTGAGGAGAAAATCACCCAGCCCTGGGAAGGGCTGCCGGGCCTGATCCGCCGCTGATGGCAGACAGTCCCCGTTGTTAATGGGATCGCAGGGGGTCACTCCGTCGCCCGTCGTCGTACCGAATGGAATGTCGCTAGGTTGCAGTTCGTTTAAATCCACCCCAGCGATCAATCCGCTCAGGGTGCTTCCGAGATAAGAAAACCGGATGGAAGTATCCCGTGCCAGTTCACGCTCGTAGGTTACGTTGTACTGTTGCTCACGAGGCTGCTGCAAACCGACCGGAACCGCATTGATCGCCGGGAGGGTAGTAAAGTCCGTCGTGATTGCTCCGCCTGAAACAGGACTGAAACCATGGCTGAATCCAGGCCAACCGGAGAGGAAACTGTTAGTGTCCGAATCCGAGGCCTTGGTAAGTCCTTGATTGAATGGGTTGGTCGCGATCGGATCGCGGATCCCCTGGGCCGCCGAAGTCGGAAAATAGAAGCCATAACCACCCCTGATAACCGACCGATCACTCAGCCGAAAGGCAACTCCGACTCGGGGAGCCAGGTTGTTTTTGTCTTCGCGAACCAGGCCGCGGCCAACATGCAGGCCCGATTGCGCCGCAGTCACAACCACAAACTGGTCTAGGATGCGGGAGTCAAGAAACTGCTTGGTGCGGTCGGAAGCAATGACGAACCGGCCCTTTCGCCCGGTCCCCGCGTCCACGAAATTAGGATCGAAATTTGCCAGCAAATCGTGGTTGTCGATAAACGGTGTAATGAGTTCGTACCGCAAGCCGAGGTTCAGGGTAAGGCGTGGTGTAACCTTCCAAGTATCCTGAAAGAAAAACCCCTGTTCCCAGTTGTGCACATCCATCGGTGGTCGCGGAGCACTGATGTACGTCACAGTAGAAGCGGGCATTCCCAGTAGGAATTCCGCGAAGGGATCAATACTTCGCGCTCTTCCATAGCTGATCGCACCTCGGGGATTGCCTCGATTCACGGCAAAACCGTCGAGCGCCGCATTGCGGACAAAGTCTGCCCCCATTTTAAAACTGTGGTTACCCACTATCCACGTGAATGTATCTCCGAAGGTGGCAAGGTTTTGATCCATGGGCCGGTCTGTATTTCGGCCACCATTCTGAAAGGTTGCGAAATTCCTCCCAAACGTAATCGCGGGATGTCCAAAAGTCGTTAATTCGGAGGTTCCAACTACTTGGCCGTAAGCGTCAATGTCGGACTGATCAAATCCGATGCTGGAGAGGAAACCTCCCAGGGTGGTGTTGCTGTGACGCTTCAGCTTTGCCTGGTTAAATCCGCCACGCAATTCGTTCACTATGTTGTTGCTAAAAACTCGCGTGTACGAAACCGACAGCGTGTTGTTCCGTCCTTCTAACTGTGAGAGGCCGAGACCCGTATAAGGAGCCTGAACGAGCCTATTCGCGGCGGTGTTGGCGGCGCCATTGTAGACCACGTATACGTGATCCAGATCCGTGAAGTCGTGATCCACGCGAAATGTTCCGACATCACGAACGGCTCGGCCCGGAAGCAGTGTCTGAAAACCGCTCGGATCGTTTGGCCCGCCGATCTGGCCAGTGGTCGAATCGATCGGCGCAGTAATTCCGATCTTCGGGAAGTACTTCTGAACCAGGTTTTGTACCGTCGGGTTCAAAAGGCGGGAGGGAATCCGGATAAATTGCTCACCGAGGCCTCCGACCGTATCAGTCGCGATTTCCTCTGGCGTCAGCACCGTTGGATCTGGAACTGCCGGCTTGCTTTCATCATCGACTAAAGAAAAGTCGCCGGTATACAGACTGGGATGAGGCAAATTATTAGATTGGACATTCACCGGTGCGACGTTCCAGTTGCGCTCGTAGGCGGCAAAAAACCATGTTTTCTTCAAAAACGGTATCGGCCCGCCAAAGGAGCCGCCCAAATCTGTGAGGTTGAAGTATGGAGTCGGATACTTGCTCTGAAATGGCGAAGGCACGAAGTCTGCCTTGCCAATCTTGTCCTGGTAAGCATAAGTGGCTAAGGCCGAGTTCTTGTTGTTGTAGAAGATCGAGCCGTGATACGCCGACGTTCCACGCTTGGTCGTCACCCGAATGTTCGCGACTCCGCCATATTCAACGCCGAAATCATTGGAAAGGACATTGACGTCTCCTACCGCTTCCAGCGAAGGCTGGCTGCTCGTGGGTTCCCCGAAAATTCCTCCGTTGGAACGCTGGCCATCGAGTGAAAAGTTGGCGCCGTAACTCTCCGCTCCGAGGAATTTGAAACTTCCATCTGTTCCCGACTGCGTAATGTTCGGATTCAAATATAGAAACGAGTACACATCCCGGCTATCCCGCGGAAGTCCGATGACTTCGCGGCTGGTGATGGTGTCGCTGATCGTCTGATCTTCGGTATTTATAACCGGGACTTCGGCCGTGACCTCGATCGCCTCCAGCTTGCCTGCCACTTTGAGAACGGCATTCGCGTTGACGACATCACTGCCGTGCAAGACGATGCCGGTAAGGTCGGTCGTGCCCATATTGGGTGCCGACACGGTCACCTTGTAGGCGCCTGATCGAAGCCCGAACACCTGATACTCCCCTTGCGAATTGCTCGCTGTCGTGCGCGAGGTATTGGTTGCGAGATCGACAATGACGATCTGGGCGTTGGGAATTGCGCCGCCGCTGGTATCGGTGACCGAGCCACTAATTGTGCCTAAATCTGTGCCTTGGGCGCGGGCGATCTGAGCGCATCCTAGACCCAATACAAGCAGGAACAAGCAGGCAAAATACTTCGCGAGATTCATACGGAGGCTCCTGAATTTGAAAACGACAGGCGAAAACACCTAGCTCTTTTATACCAAGAAGGAAGCAATGGCAAGCAATAAATATAAGTAAACGAAAGCATTCGACAGAACTCGCAAGGTAATGAGACAAATTCAGAGGGCTGGCGAATGCGGAACCAGGCTCTCGACAACGCGAGCGAGGGGATAATGCATGGTTGGGCTGGCGCGGAAAATGGGTCATCAAACTGCCCCACGATAACGTCAAGTACTCCAATCCTATTCCGGCAAGAAGAGGTGGCGAGCACCGGAATCCGATTCCTGGGGCTTTCAAAGGAAAGAAATAGAAACCTTTGCTACAGTAGACGAGCAAAGCGAGAATCAATTGCTTTCGGTCTAACCGCACCGATACGATTCTCGACGTCTTCCTGCCTTTAACATCCGGTACCGGAGGGAAATCGACAATGCGTCGCAGGGATATTCTTAAAGGTGCCGCGCTGCTGCCCGCACTTTCTCGAGCCGATGTCGCGGCTGCTCTGTGTCAAGATCGCAACTTCGGCTTTGGGCTTGCACCTCAGGAACGTCTGGATCAAGGCCCGTTTGATATCGATCAGGATCAGGGGTGGCAGACTGTGCTGTTTACCACGCCCTCCGAACGGCCTTTGCGCAATCCAGGACTTGGCCTGGTGGGCTACAGTTGGGAGGAAAGCGGACCGTCTCTGGCGGCGCGGGCGGGCCGCGAAACGATCGAGCAACACGTCGAGAAGATTTCAAGCCTGCCTTTTGTGGATGTCCTCTACATTCGCTGCGATTGGCGCAATGTCCAATCCCGCCCAGGACGATTGGATCCTGATCCCGTATGGGACTTGACGCTGGATGCCGCAAAACGCAAAGGGCTTCGAGTTGCATTTCGGATTCAGCTGTCAAATACATCGTTCCAGCCGGAACAGGTTGCTCTTCCGCCGTTTTTGCGTGATCGCATACCGCTGGTGAAAATTGGGCGCCTTAGCAAAGGCGACACAGAGTATCGCGAGCCACGTTACGATCATCCTGAATTTCAGAAAGCATTTGCCGAGCTCAATGACCTGCTGGCCGCCCAGTTTGAAGGCAATCCTATGATCGAGTGGGTGGACCTCATGCAATACGGATTTTGGGGCGAGGGGCACACCAGCAACCTTCCTAGTCCCTTTCCCGATTACGTAACAGCGGAGCGCACCTCGGTCAGCATGACGGCACGGCAACTCGACACCTGGAAGAAAACGCCCGTCGCGGTTAATACCCAACCGGATATAAGTAAAGTGGGCAACCGCAGAGTAATCGATATGGCCGTGCGGGCGGGTGCGTGGATGCGATCCGACAGCATCATCGTGGAAGAACCGATTCAGATTGATGAGATTGCCAACCGGCCGCCGTGGACAGCCGCGATCCTCGAGGACGGATACTTACGCCAGTATGACGTTCAGAAATTGAAACAAGACGCTGCTGGCATCAACGAGCTGGAGAACTATATGTTGCACGTCCCGGACCTGCGGGCAAACTACTGGGCGCTCTGGACGGAAGCAGACAATTTGGCGCACTACAACGAGAAGTATCCTCGTGGGTTCGAGCGCTTGCGCACGAGCATCGGATACCGCTTGCGGCCTTCATGGGTGTGGCAGCGCAAACGGTATGGCACCTTCGAAGTCATCGTGTGCGTGAGCAATCGAGGAGTGGCGGGAGTGCCCGGTATGCTCTGGCTGATCCTGAAAAGTCCCGACGGGAAGATCCATTTGCGCGGTTCTCTCGATGCCGGACATCCGCACGGCGGAGGCATTCGGCAAGCTTCTTTTCTGATCCCACACGGTTACAGTGGCAAGCTCAGTCTCTTCGCCGAGCTCGAGATTCGTCCGGGCGTAAAGAAGCCTATTGCCTGGGCTTGTGAACAGCCGCTCAATTCGGACGGCTCAATTAATGTTGAACTCAAGGATGAAAACGATTCCGGATGGCGCAAAGGTGTCTGAAACGCAAGTTTTCGCGGTTGTTTAGTACTTCTGCGGCCAACATCCCGACTTCTCTGCCATTGCCAGGCAAAGGGTGATGGAGGGAACAACCTCCGCAATTGATGGCTTGGGGGGCGACTTGCTGCTCAAGGCTCTGATGAATACGACCGCTTCGTCATAGCAACCATTCAAGACATCTTCGGGTTCGTCGCCGGCAACTTCCTCCGACACGAGACTACCGTCGCCGAAGCCACGCCAACCAAGGCGCGGACCGAACGGGCAAGTAACCGACGCGCGAAAGTTGTCGCCGAGCAATTCGTAGGTCTCCTCGACCATTCCGGCCGTGGGGAGGACATCAATGCGGCCTGCAAATCCACTCTTAAATTGCAGGTCGATCGCATACCAGTTGGCAGACTTATTTCTCGAGTTCAAAGTCTGGATGTCAAACGCCAACACGTCGCCGGCGATATAGCGCAGAGCATCCACCGCGTGAACAGCAGTCGCCCATAAGAATTCAGGTTCAGGACGGGCGTGCCGAGCGAGCGTGCATCGTGTATAGCGCAGCGAACCCGCAGCTCTGGACCAGTCTAGTGCGCGGTTAAGGTATGGCATGAAACGCCGGTTAACTGAAACCATGTTCATCGTGTGGGTTGCGGCGGCAGACTCTGCCAGGGCATTCACTTCGGCAAGCGACGAGCCTAGAGGCTTTTCCACCATGCAGGGAAGGCCGAACTCCAGCAGTTTGATTCCAAGCGCAGATATTTGTTCTGAAGGAACGACCGCGATACAGCCATCAAGATCTTCTTGTCGCAACATTTCGTCGACGTTGTGATGAGAAGCGAGGAAACCGTATTTGACGCAGAATTCTCGTGCCCGTTCGACGCGCAGATCGCAGACCGCAGCCAGCGTAACTTCCTCCGGATGGGCGGCCTTGTAGCGGGCAAGTGGAATGGCGTGCCCACTCTCTGAATGCGCTCCACAACCGATGAGTCCAAGCCGGATCATAGCATCAACCTCATTTGACGCTCGCCGAAACCGGCTCGTCCTCGAGGGTTGGAGGGGGTTTTCCGAGGTTTCCCGGTGCGCCGCGCACGAACCACAGTGATCCTCCTAGCGCCAGCGTGCTAGCTGCGAACCACAGGACAGTGCCCCGCTGACTGGCAGGCACGGTGATCAGCAGCAACAAGCTGAGGAATCCGATGGAAGCGACGGTCCGGCTGAGGAATCGAAAAACAGGCGCAGTGAAATCCGATGAATCCTTTAACTCATTGGCCACGTCGATGGGCGTGTTCAGATTGGCAAATAGTTTCGCCCGCGCCGGCGTCTCTCCATGGTCGAAAAGCATAGTGACAAAAAAAACTCCAAACGAGGCTGGGATAATGATGGCGACCTGCTGAATGAGGGACCAGTGATAGACGAAAGCTCCCAGAATGCCGAGGACGAGGCCCGTAACGAACGAAGCCAATCCCGACCATTGCGGCGTCCGGCGCACAACCAGGCCCAGCAGGGCCGGCGGACCGTAGGCCAGGGAGATCAGCGTATTGAATTTCAACATGACTTGGAAGACACTCTGGCCGCTGATCGCCATAATAGCCGCGGTAATGGTCGTTACACCGCCAATCAAAAGCGTAGTTACCCAGCCGACTACGAGCAGTTCGTGCTCGCCCGCATTCTTGCGGAATAGGCATTGATACACATCCTTTGTAAGAATCGCGGACTTGAAATTGAATTGTGCAGAAAGATTCGCCATGGTTGCGCTGAACATCGCCGCTAACATGACCCCAATCAAGCCGTGCGGAAGCAAAGTCAAACTGGCGACCGCGTATGCAGCTTCACTTGGGCTTGCCAGCGCCGCTTTGAGGCTTGGTAGAGTGGGATAAATCACCCGCATCGCCATGGGAGGAATGAACCACACGAACGCTCCTGCGAAAAACAATCCACAGCATAATAACGCTACCTTGCGGGCGGAATGCTCGTCGTCGACGCTGAAGTAGCGCTGCGCCATGGCGCTGGTGTTGTATCCGAACGAAACCATGATCGTCCAGGAGAGGATGTAGACCCATCCAAATTCGCCGGAGACGTGGAGAGTTTTCATTTCGGGAGGGAGCGAATGGAGCAACCCTGTCACCCCGCCCACTCGTGCCAGGGAGAGGGCCACGAGAACCAGGCAAAATGGGATCAGGATCGAGGCTTGCAGAAAATCGGTAATGACTACCGCCCACAACCCACCGAGCACGCAATAAAAAACAATCAGCGCTCCAGCGCCGATGATGGTCCAAGTCACGGGAAAGCCACAAGCCGCAGAGATAAAGAGGCTGAGGCCAAATAGTGTGCTGGCACTAGTAAACAGTTGAAAAAAGATCGTGACCCAGGAAAAGATTTGATGGGTGATGGGATTGAATCGGGACGACAGGTATTCCATCACCGTGGTAATGCGACTCCGTCGCCAGAGTTTGGCAAAAACAAAGTAGCCGAGCAGGAAGCTCAATGCGTTTCCCACATAGAGTCCAATTGCGGCGATGCCCGAGCGGTACGCAACGCCCGCCGCCCCGGTAAAGGTCCACGCGCTGAAGCCTGACATAAAGCAACTGAGGCCAGCGACCAGCCAGGGAATCCGACTCCCCCCTCGAAAGTATTCCGCCGCGCCGCGATTGAATCGCAAGACATAAACTCCGACCCGAACCATCAGGAGCGCATAGAGGGCGATGACCAGGTAGTCCAGGTAGTTGGCGCTGTTCATGGAGAAGCCTCGGCTTCCTTATACTTTGTTTTTACCCGAAATAGAAGGCGAGAAGTAAGCAAACGAAAGAAATAGTTGCCAAACGAATGCTATACTCGGACCCGTCATGGCCCGTCCCGTCCTTCTCGTGTGCGCCGGAGAAGAATTATTCTCTTCCTTCTTTTCGCCACGCGCGCAACGGCGGCTTAGCAGCTTATTCCGTTGGAAGAGGCTGGGACATACTCACGTGACCGCTGAATTCAAACAGGCTCTGCGCGCAGCCGACGCGCTTATCACTACCTGGGACAGCCCCAAGTTCGATGATGACCTGCTGCGCTGGGCGCCGCAATTACGAATGATTGCCCATTGCGGCGGCGAGGTGAAATCGCGCTTCACGCATTCTCTGTTTGAGCGCTTGACCATCACCAACGCGGCGGAGCCAATGGCGCGTGCCACCGCGGAAATGGGCGCTGCACTGCTCTTGTATTGCGCACGCAACATCGACTTTTACCGCGACGCTCTGGGAAAGAAGTCGAATCGGATCTACCAAACGGTCCATCTCCACGGGAGCTCGGAATCGCTGATTGGCCAGAGCGTGGCGATGATCGGGTTCGGCCGGATCGGACGTGCGCTGGTAGATCTGATGCGCGGCTTCGATTTGCATTGGCTGGTCTATGATCCGTATGCTCCCCGCTCTTTATCCCGGCGGTACCCCGTGAGTTTCGTTGGTCTGCAAAAATTACTCCCACAGGCTCATCTGCTCGTTCTAACCGCCGCGCTTACTGAACAAACGCGTGGCATTCTGGGGAAGAAAAATCTTGCCGGGTTGCCGGATGGCTCTGTGGTAATCAACATCGCTCGCGGAGGCTTGATCGATCTGCCAGCACTCAAGCACGAGGTGCGACGCGGGCGGCTGCGCTGCGCTCTCGACGTGACCGATCCGTTAGAACCACTTCCAGTCGGAGACGTATTGCGCACGATGCGGGGAGCGATCATCACCCCGCATATCGCCGGGAGCGGCCAGCATGTTCGACAAGGAATTGCGCGCGTGGTGGTGGACGATTTGGAGAGATTCTTCCGCGGAAAGCGCGTTGAAAACCGCATTACCACAGAGAAGCTGGCTCGGATGACATGAGCCTGAAACTGTCATTCTCAACGCTGGCGTGTCCGGATTGGACGATGCCGCAAATCATCGCCATGGCCGGCCACGGCTACGACGGAATCGAACTACGCTTCGTCGAGGGAGAGGATTCGTTATGGAAACTTCCGGCGTTCTCGCGAACGACGCTGGCATCGACCAAACGCGCACTTGCGGATCATTCTCTGGCGATACCCTGTGTCGACACGAGTTGCCGCTTTCATTCGCCGGACGCCGAGGAGCGCAAGCGCTGGTTGGTCGAGGGAGAGCGCATGTCAGATTTGGCAGCCGAACTGAGCGCGCCGGCCATACGAGTTTTCGGCGATACGATTCAGCCCGGTGCAGATCGCGAGATGACACGGAACTGGATTGCCGACTGCGTTGAAAGACTTGCAGAAATTACTTCTCGCAAGGGCGTTGAGGTCTGGCTGGAGAATCACGGGGATTTTGCCGCCGCCAGTGAAACGGCCACGATACTCGCGCAGGCGGGCTCTCCCCGAGCCGGAGCGGTTTGGGATCCCGCCAACAGCTTCGCGTCCAATCAAGAGCGGCCGACCGAAGGAGCCGCGACTTTGGGACGATTCCTTCGCCATGTCCACGTCAAGGATCTTCGACGCCAGGGTGAAAACTGGAAGCACGTTTTGACCGGAGAAGGCGACCTTCCGTTGCTAGAACTCAGAAGCGTTCTGGAGCGGCTAGCCTATGACCGCTTCGTGTCATTCGAGTGGGAAAAGAAGTGGCATCCGGAAATCGCGGACGCTGAAATTGCGCTACCACACTTCGTGAATTGGTTTCGAAAGAGCCGCGCCAATGCATGAAGAGGAACGTGATTAACCGTGAAAATTAAAACAGAAACAGAGTTAGAAGAATTGCTCTCGCGTCCAAACGAAGAAACGGCGTCGGCTGTTGCCGCGCTGGACGGCGATCTTTTAATCCTCGGCGCAGGCGGCAAGATGGGTCCCAGCCTGGCGCGGCTAGCGCGCCGCGCCGCCGATATGGCGGGAGTCAAGAAACGGGTGATTGCAGTTGCTCGCTTTACGAATAGCGCCCTCCCGTCCGAACTTGCGGCGCTCGGAATAGAGGTCAAGGCGGGAGATCTGCTGGAGCTCGGTACGCTCGATAGCCTCCCCGATATTCCCAACGTAATTTTCATGGCGGCGCGGAAATTCGGCACTGCTGGAGGCGAGCACCTGACTTGGGCGATGAACACTTACTTGCCCGGGCGCGTCGCGGAGCGTTATCGCAATTCCCGCATTGTGGCATTTTCCACCGGCAACGTTTATCCATTGCGCCCGTTAGCCGACGGTGGAGCGCTGGAAACAACGGCAGTCGGCCCCATCGGTGAGTACGCGCAATCGGCGCTAGGCCGCGAACGGATGTTCGAGTATGGATCGCAGAAATGGGGAACACCCGTTGCGATCTTACGTCTTAACTATGCTGTGGAGTTGCGTTACGGAGTACTGGTCGATATTGGACGTGCAGTATTTGAAGGCCATCCCATTGATCTATGCATGCCTTGTGTCAATGTGATCTGGCAGCGTGATGCGAACGCATGGTGCCTGCGGTCGTTTGCGCACTGCGCGTCGCCACCACTCATCTTGAATATCACTGGTCCGGAGAAACTTTCCGTGCGCGACATAGCGCATGAATTTGGCCGCCACTTTGGCGTCGCGCCAGTTTTTCTTTCTGACAGAGAAGGTTCGAACGCACTGCTCAGCGATGTCAGCAAAGCACGCCTTCTTTTCGGCGATCCGACGGTCCGTCCTTCTGAATTGATCGAATGGATTGCCGATTGGATTCGCGAAGGCGGCGTGATGCTGAACAAGCCGACACATTTTCAAACCCGGGACGGAAAATTCTGATGAAGCTGCGCGAGAAACTACTTTCCGGCCTCGTCATTCCCGCACACCCGCTGGCACTGAACTCCGAGCGGCGACTGGACGAACGCCGGCAGCGCGCGCTCACGAGGTATTATCTGGCCTCGGGCGCGGGCGGTATCGCGGTGGGCGTTCATACCACACAGTTCACCATTCGTGATTCCAAGTTTGCGCTGTTGGAGCCCGTGCTTAGCCTGGTCGCCGAGGAATGTCGCGCTAACGTCGGCGTGCTGAAAATTGCCGGCGTTTGCGGCGCGCTAAGACAGGCCGCCGCCGAGGCCCAACTCGCGGCCAGATTGGGTTACGATGCGGTGTTATTGAGTCTTGCCGATCTTAAGAACGAGAGCATTCCGCAACTTGTAGAGCATGCTCGGTCCATTGCAACTGTAATCCCGGTGATTGGGTTCTACCTGCAACCCGCCGTCGGAGGACGCATTTTGCCCTACGAATTCTGGCGACAGTTGCTGGAAATTGAAAACGTGGTTGCAATAAAGATCGCGCCCTTCAACCGCTATTACACGATCGAAGTTCTGCGCGCCCTGGCGGAATCTGGCCGCGCCAGCGAAGTCGCTCTCTACACGGGGAACGACGACAACATTCTCAACGATCTGCTCGCTACGTTTGACTTCGGCAGTCAACCGATCCGGATTGCGGGCGGCCTACTCGGTCACTGGGCAGTGTGGACGAAGACCGCTGTCTCCCAGTTGGCCATGGTGAAGCGTCAATCAAACCACATTCCCAGCGAATTTTTGACGCTCGCCCAGCAGATCACAGATGCGAATGCAGCCATCTTTGACCCCGCCCATAATTTTCGCGGATGCATTCCGGGCATTCACGAAATTTTGCGTCGTCAGGGCCTTCTCGAAGGACGTTGGTGTCTGGATCCTGCTGAGGAACTCTCTCCGGGACAGAGCGCTGAAATCGATCGTGTGTGCACGGCCTATCCGCATTTACAGGACGATGAATTTGTAAAGGAGCATCTCGATGAATGGCTTCACTAGCATTTTAGTACTCATGCTATTTATTTCGAGCGCGGCCGCAGGGGGTGAAGCAGCGATTGATAACGCAGTGATGGAAAGCGTGCAAGCGGATCGAGACGTCCCCCTGGCACTCGACCCCACATCGCAATTCTGGCGTGGGTCACGTCCGGTCTACATGGAGAAAGACCGTTTCGGCAAGACGGTACCCTCGTTCCGGACCGAAATTCGCACACGTTGGACAAAAAACAATCTTTACTTCCTGTTTGTATGCCCGTACGAAGAGCTCCACCTGAAACCTTCTCCCGATACTCAGCAAGAAACCAACCAGCTGTGGAATTGGGATGTCGCCGAAGTCTTTGTTGGGTCCGACTTCAAGGACATTCAGCGCTACAAGGAATTTGAAGTTTCTCCGCAAGGCGAGTGGATTGACCTTGATATTGATTTGCACAAGCCTCATCACGAAGAAGGCTGGACGTGGAACTCGGGATGCGAGGTAAAGGCACGGATCGATCGGACAGCACACATTTGGTATGGCGCGATGCGCATTCCCTTCGCCTCAATTGACAACCGTACCGCCGTTCCTGGACAGACCTTGCGCATCAATCTATTTCGAAGCCAGGGCCCGCCTTCGCATCATCAGGAAATGAGCTGGCAAGCCCCCATGAATGAAACGTTTCATGTGCCCGAACGCTTCGGTCTCATCAAGCTGGTGAAGGAACAGAATTGAGAGGATGGCATGGAACATTTTGACTCCGCCCCATTTGGCTTTGCTTAGCATACTGAGCGCGCCACGTCACCTCCGCACCTGACTCGCGCTTCCGGATCTTGGGAACGCATAACCTAAACCCCCAACTACCGCTCAGCGGTACTGAAAAGGAGAATATATGCAAACTGGGCCAAGGAAATTCTCGCTTCTCACAATCGGAGTTCTCTTATTTTATTGTGGCATGGCTTCGTCTCAGTCCGGGACATGCGGTGGGATGAGTCTCGGGCAGGGAGCTAGTTTGAACGGCTTCGTTCCTTTCCTGGCAACCAGTCTGTGGAACACCGACATTGCAACTGCGCAGGTTGACGCAAACTCAGCGAACATCATCAACTTCATTGGCTCGTCGGTTACCCTCCACCCTGACTTCGGCGCGGGAACATTCCATAACCAGACCCTCGGCATTCCCTATCAGGTGGTTTCCGGAACTCAAGCCAAAGTCAATATCACTCCGGGATTGTACGCGGACGAGAGCGACCCAGGTCCTGAACCGATTCCATCCAACGCTCTGATCGAGGGGTATCCAAAACCTGGGACCGGCGATCGCCATGTCCTGGTGCTGGAAAAGGACGGGTGCTGGTTGTACGAACTCTTTAACGCCTCACTGAAGAACGGCAAGTGGAGCGCCGACTCCACCGACGTTTGGGACATGACGATCAACGAACAGCGGCCGTACACATGGACATCCGCCGATGCAGCGGGGCTGCCCGTTTTCGCCGGACTGGTTCGCTATGATGAAGTGGCAGCTGGCGCCATTAATCATGCACTGCGCTACACCGTACCCACCTCCCAAAGGGCATTCGTGCTTCCGGCCACTCATTGGGCCTCCACTAACACCAGTTCAAGTGCTCCGCCAATGGGCACCCGCTTGCGC
>JAYVCW010000128.1:0-4247 GCA_043749775.1 Acidobacteriaceae bacterium
CCCGCGAGCGCATGCGAACGCCGGATTCGGATTCGCTGGGAATACCTGGTGCTGGTAGTAGTCCGTGTTATCTAAGAAGAGAAATGTGTTATTCAAACCATTGTTATTCGTCACCGCGGACTGGTAGATCTGCGGAATGCGAGTAAAGAAAATTCCGAAGCCCGCCCGAACCATCAGCGGATGTTCCTCTCCGAGGGCATATTCGACGCCGATGCGCGGCGCGAAGTTCGTGCCCGCGAGCGGCATTTTTCCGGAGGAGGACCAGAGAGTATTCGTCACCATTCCGGCTTTCGAAAACGTCTGCAGATCGTAGCGCACCCCCGCACTCAGGCTAAGTTTGGGCGTGAGGCGGACGGTGTCCTGGAGAAATGCGGCATAGTCGTTGCTGTCGGGATGAGAGACGGGATTTCCAAAATTCTGCAGATAATATCGCGGCACATTGTGGGCCCAGGCGCGCAAAGGGGTCAGGTTCAGTCCTCCGTGCTCAGGCACAAAAGTAAATGGATCGACCACGATATTCGTAAACAGATACTCACCCCCCAAAAGCGAGGGGAAATAGTTGTAGTCCCAGGTCATCATGGCGTCGCCGCCGAATTTAAATTCGTGGCGCGCCCGGCTGAAGCTCATGGTTTCGGCCGCGTGCAGTCGATGCTCTCGAGTTTCTCTCGGCAAAATGGACGATTGCCCAATGCCGTTGAGCAGGCTGTAAATGTTGGTGTGGACATCGGTTGAATTTGGAAACGATTGTTGTAAGTCACGCGAGAACTGCAACCGCAGATGGCTGGTCAGCCGAGGCGTAATGTTGCTCACAAGCGCAAGAGAAGCGCTCTCGGTTGCAACCTCTTCTTCTCCGTTGCCGCTCATGGCGAAATTCGTAATCGGACTGCCGGGGTCGAGAAACACATTGTTGGTTCCGTAGTATCGCGACGTGCTCAGTCGAAGCGAGAGGTGCTCGTGCGGAGTAAGGATGTGGTCGACCTTAACGAATCCGGCATTGCCCAAGAGCTTTGCGGGGAAGGTTCCGCCGAGCTTCGACAACTGCCGGGCCGATGCAAACACCAGACTCTCATCGCAGGCAGGGCCTCCAATCGCAGGATTGCAGATTTCGTAGTCGCCGGGTGTTGGATAGGTCCCCAACTGGGGCGTGACATACGACTGGCCGGTCTGAAACTGTACGATCTCCGGCACGTAAAACAGGTGCTGGTCGAAGCCTGCGAAGACAAACGTCTTGTTACGCTGGATGGGCCCGCCAACGGTAGCGCCGAACTGGTGCTGCTGGTCGCGAGGATTGAAACCGACAAATGCGGGCGAAGCTCCGCCGAATTGACTGTCTTTCAAAAAGTAAAAGCCGCCGCCATGCCAGTGATTCGTGCCGGACTTGGTCACGATATTGATGACGGCGCCTCCGGCACGCCCGGATTCGGTTCCGTAACCACTCGACTGCACCCGAAACTCCTGCACGACCTCGTCCGAAAACTGATAGGGAGAGCGGTAACGTCCCCGCGCCTGAGCAAAGAAGCCGTTGTTATTGTCGCCGCCATCGACCAGAAAACTGTTGTTGTATCCGCGAATGCCGCCATAAGAGAGGTCTCCGTTGGCGCCGGAAGAGAGCCCGCGCGGATCTTGCGTAACTCCCGGCATCAGGAGCAGCAGATCGGTAAAACGCCGGCCGTTCAGCGGCAGATCCTTGATCGCTCGCTCATCCAGCAACGAAGAAACCGAGCTCGGATTGACCTCGATGGTCTGCGGGGCGGCGGAGACTGTTACCGTTTCTTTTGGGCCCTCAACCGTCATTTTGAACACCAGAATTGCGGCCGCACCGGCCTCGACTCGAATCGTCGGCGAGATCTGCGGAGACATACCGTCCGCCCAGGCCCGAGCCGAGTAGTCTCCAGCGGGGAGGAGGTCGACGACAAATCGACCAGCCGAATCTATCGCGGCATGGTAACGAATGCCGGTATTCATGCGGATGGCGACGACCTCGGCGGTGGTAATGGCCGCTCCTTGCGCGTCGAGCACAATACCGCGAATCGCTCCGGTCGATGCGTCCTGAGCCGAGGCGATGGCGCCCGTGAACATGAAGATGAACGGCAGAAAGATGGAAAGAAGCAGGGAAACTGCCTGAAATTTCAGGGTTGAAACTGTTCGAACCGCTTGTTGTTTGCCGCGCATGGTAATCCCCTCGTGTTTAGACTTCGGAATCGGAGGGGATTCCTGAAACCCTATGAGCTATATATCAAGAAGGCGATGCCGGAGAATGTGATCTCCGCACGAGTAATATGTTCGGTTTTGTGGTCAGCGGGTTGGACCTTGGACCTTGAAGCCCGCGTTATCTGCCGCTCGCGTGCCAGATCGATCCGGGAGACTGATAATTCAGTCCTTCGCCCCAAACCACCTGGGAGTCGCCGTGGTTGTCGATGGTGAGGCCGAAATAGTCTCCGAAGGGGAAGCGGAAACCTTCGCGCGAGATGTAGGAGTAGCCGGGAACAAAGGTGGAGATACGGAGCTCATCTCCCCAGGTGGCGCCGCCGTTGCTTGAACTGCGGTAATACATATTCCAAAAGCGCGAAGTGCGGGTTGAGTTGCGGGAGTCCATCCAGGCGATTCGTACATCGCCGCTGCTACCTGCCGCGATCGCCGGAAAAGCGTGCTCTACACCTGGCGGTGCGAGTGACACGCTGGATCGAGGCAGCCAGTTTTCACCGCCGTCGGTTGATGACGAGAAGTAGATTCGTTCGGTTCCCATCGGCGTGCGGCCAGCGTTCCAGAGCGCGTAGAGGGTGCCGTCAGAATCGGAGGCGAGCGCGACTTGCGGTCCAAGATAGGCTTCGCCACATTGCTCGTTCCGGCAACCTGGGGCGGCGGCCGAAACTGCGAGTGGCTTCGTGCTCCACGACTTGCCTTGGTCGCCAGATTTCGCGACATAGAGCTGAACCGGGCCGCGCGCTCCAGCGGCTTTAGCGTATGACGACCAAGCGAGATACGCATTGCCGGCGGCGTCAACCGTGGCCGCGCCTAAAAGCGACCATCCCGGACGGCTCTCACTATTGACGCGAACGGGCGCAAAGCTTCGGCCGCCATCCTGCGAAACCGCCGCCCACACTTCTTCTTCGTGATTGAATGCCACATAGACACTCTGGGAGCGAACCGCGAGCGCCGGCTTGTCGAGTTCTCCGTTGCTTCGTACTGCGATGGTGTAAGTCCAGGTCGCCCCCAAATCGAAGGACTTAGCGAGCATGGCAACGCGCTTTCCATCCTGCAACCAGGCGGCGTAGATAGTATGGCCGTCGGACGGATCGACAGTAATCTGCGGGTCAAATTGACCGGAACGCGATGCGAGCATCACCCGTGACGGCGACCAGGTTTTTCCATTGTCAGCGCTGGTTGAGAGAAGCATGGTCGGCATGCGGCAGCCATCGCACCCTGCAACCTTGCCGTACTGCGGGTAAAGAATAAAGATGTGCCCAGAGCCGTCAGCCGCAATCGAGGGTTCCCATTGATCGCCGTTTGCCATTCCGACGCGGATGGGTCCAGAGAAACGCACATTTTGCGGCGCGACTGGCGGCACGGCTGGCGGCGCCGCAGCCAGCGCGGACCGTGCCGTCAGCACAAGGATGAGTGCCACAGACAGGCGCAGCGCGATCCTAGACCGGTCAGGGTTCCAGTTTTTGCCCTGTGAATAAGTGAACTTCATTTGCATCATCGCTGGCCGGCAGGAAGGGGACTGCGTACCTTCGGTTTTCAAACTTTATCGCGAAGGCTAGCGCAGGTCAATCTTGTTTGGGCATTGCAGTTTCGTCTGCAGTTGAGTCATTGCACTTTGGTCATGCACGGTCGCGTACCCGGTGACGAGGAGACAGGGAGTCGATCCCGTTACGAGGCGGCGGATATGGCAAGTACGCACGGCTACTTTAAGCCCATTCCTCCATTGAAGTGCTGGATGACGCCGTAGCATTCGCAGACAATTTCTTCCAGGCTTTTGCGGTTCAATATCCTGACTGTCCCGCGCAGATTTTCGATGAGACCCGCATTCTCGAGCACGGCCGTGGCCAGGCTGACGCTGGGCCGTCCAGCACCCAGCATTTGCGCCAGGAATTCATGGGTTAAGGGAAGCATGTCAAAGTCGACACGATCCTGGCACATGAGCAGCCAGCGAATCAGGCGCTGCTCCACTTCATGAAGGCGGTTGCAGGCTGCGAGTTGGGCCACCTGCATGCCCTGCAATAAGGCGAAGCGGCCTAAATCCG
>JAYVCW010000129.1:0-5797 GCA_043749775.1 Acidobacteriaceae bacterium
ACCGGGATTGTCAAGAACCTCACCGAATACGGAGCATTCGTCGATATGGGCGGGCTCGATGGCCTGCTCCACATCACCGACATGTCCTGGGGACGCCTCACTCATCCCCGCGACCTAGTTAACGTCGGCGACCAGATTCAGGTGAAGGTCTTGAAGTACGACAAAGACAAGCAGCGCGTCTCGCTCGGCTTCAAGCAGCTCACTCCCGACCCATGGCTCGATGCGGAGCATCGTTATCCGGTGGGCGCGCACGTCCACGGGCGCGTGATCAGCGTCACCGATTACGGAGCGTTCGTTGAACTCGAACAGGGCATTGAAGGCCTGGTCCACGTCAGCGAAATGACCTGGTCGAAGCGGATGAAGCATCCGTCAAAGCTGGTCAACGTTAATGACGAAGTCGATTGCGTTGTTCTGAGCGTGAATCCGACCGAACGCCGCATCTCGCTCGGCATGCGTCAGCTGGCTTCGAACCCGTGGGATTCGCTTCACGATAAGTACCCGGTCGGAGCGACTGTCGAGGGACGGGTCCGCAACCTGACCGAGTTCGGCGCCTTTATCGAAATCGAAGACGGCATCGATGGATTAGTCCACGTCAGCAACCTGAGCTGGACGACTCGCGTGAAGCATCCGTCCGAAATCCTGAAGAAAGGCGACAAGGTTAAGGCGGTGATTCTAGCGATCGAGCCTGACAAGCGTCGTCTCTCGCTCGGCGTGAAGCAAATGCAGCCCGATGTTTGGGATTCATTCTTCGCCCAGCACCGAGTGAGCGACATCGTCCACGGCAAGATTCTGCGGGTGGCGAATTTCGGAGCATTCGTCGGAATCGCCGAAGGTATCGAAGGCCTCTGTCACAACTCAGAAGCCGTCGACCCTAACGGACAACCTATGCACCTCGAACCTGGAGCAGAATTTGATTTCAAGATTATCAAGATGAATCAGGAAGAGAAAAAAGTCGGCTTGAGCATCAAAGCGGTAGGCGAAGAAGCTTCCCGTCAGGAAGTCGAATCCTACAAGCATCCTTCGTCCTCTTCATCGAAGAGCACAACGATCGGCGACTTGATCTCGTGGAAGCGAGCAGGCGGCGACAGCAACTAGGGCGGCAAGCAGAGCGATACGAAAGCAACAGACAAAGGCCTCCGGCAACGGTGGCCTTTTGTTTTACTGGAATTGTCGGTCGATGGATTTGCACGCGGTAAATTGGTTCGAGAAGAAACCGAAGGAACATCCTACTGCGGCTCAGTTTTGGTACTGACCTTTAAGCTGATGTAGACCTCCGTACGATCGTCAAACTGGCTGACCGACTTCGTGCCGCTCTTTCGATTGCTGAACTGCGCATAGACCTCGTAGTCGAGGCTCGGTTGCAGCGCAGGAAAACGGAAAGTCCCATCGGGCCCAACGATGTAAGTTTTAACGGCGCGGGTATGCGTGTTGGTGAGGTAAACGACCGCATTCGGAAGGGGATTGTCGCCGCCATCGAGCACTTTGCCGGTGAGCAGGCGAGTCTTATCTTTTTTGGAATCGCGTCCAAATAGCTGCGCGGAAGAAGAGGTCGGGCCGACGATAGCCAGGAAGACAACGAGAGCCAGCAGTACGCTTGCTTTTTTCAGAAGCGGGTTCATGGGCCAGATACCTCCAACGAAGAGTGTCACCAGTTTAAATGAATTCCGGTGTCGGCCCTCTCTTCATTCTCAATATGCACCGTCACCTCGGGGCTTGGCTTCAGATGCTTGCCCGAAGCGAGCTTCACGCCTTTCACATCCGCCCAGACGATATAGTCAGCCTTCCCCGCCGGAACCCGCTGGGCGAATTCTCCGGTGTGATTCGAGATCAGCTCCCATCGCGGCTTTTTTTCGTCAGCGCGCCGGATGCGAATCTTGACCCCGTAAACAGGGCGTTGCTCCGGATCCCACACCGTTCCAAAGATCAGCGCGTAAGGTTTCCGCTCTTCAGAATTAGTATTAGTATTCTTCGGCTCCGCGACCGCCGCATTCCCCGTCATGAGCACGAAGCTGAGGAGAGCTGTCGCAGCGAGGGCCATCTTACGAACGCCACAATTTGCGCCGATCGCTCGTGCTTTAAGCTTGCTTGCTTTAAATCCTCTTGCTTTAATCTTCGTCGTCTGACGCCTCTGCGGCAGTAGCTTCCTCGTCGTCATCGTCATCTTCGACTTCGTCCTCGCCGACAATCTTCAATTCCACTGGATTTACCGTAATCACCTCGAAGTCGGTCCCGCACTCCGGGCACGAGACGACCGCGCCTTCATCGACCTCTTCTTCGTCGATATCGAGATCCGTCTCGCATTCAGGACAGTACACCATGATTTCCTCCCTGTTATATTTAGGGTTCAGACGAGGAAAAGGTCAAGTGCGTTCCAGGAAAATTGCAATTATTTCGCGGTCTATTAAATACATGCACTTAGCGAACAGACTCGTGACCGTCACCCTGATTGCCTCAGCCCTGATTTTTTTTACGGCGCATTGTTTCGCGCAATCGAAGGAGATTGACTCGGCGCCGCGACTCGCTTCCGACCGCCACCCGGATCCCCGAATTGAAGCAGCCATTCGCGAAGTTTCCGCCGACCGCATCAAGCAGACCATCGAAAAACTGGTTAGCTTCAATAACCGTTCCACGATCTCGGCACAGGATGCTGCTTCCCTCAAGCAAGGCAAAGGCATAGGCGCGGCACGCGAGTGGATCAAATCGGAATTCGCACGCTACTCGAAAGAATGTGGCGGATGTCTGGAAGTAAAGACTGACGCCTTCACCCAACCGCCAGCCGAGCGTATTAAAGAGCCCACCGAAATAACCAACGTCTATGCGGTATTAAAGGGCAGCGATCCCGCCCAGGCGAACCGCATCGTGCTTGTCACCGGCCACTACGACTCGCGCAATAGCGATACCTTCAACGGTACCGATCCCGCTCCGGGAGCGAACGACGATGCCAGCGGCACCGCAGTCAGTCTCGAGTGCGCGAGGGTACTGAGCAGAGCAGCCAAGACTATTAAATTTCCCGCCACAATCATCTTCCTGACGGTAGCCGGAGAAGAGCAAGGACTGAACGGCAGCGATCACTTCGCGAAGATGGCCAAAGAGAACGAGAAAGAAAAGGGCTGGAAGCTGGAAGCGGTCCTGAACAACGACATCGTAGGTGGCAATCTCGGCGCCGGGCAGGATGCGAGCGTGGTTCGAGTCTTCTCTGAAGGATTGCCCAACGCCGCGACCGAAGGTGAGGTCAATCGCATTCGCGGCCTTGGAGGCGAGAACGACTCCACTTCGCGCGAACTAGCCCGCTACATCAGCGATATCGGCCGCTCCTACGATGCCGGAGTCAAGCCGCTGCTTATTTTCCGTCTAGATCGCTTTCTCCGTGGTGGAGATCACTACTCCTTCAACCAGCAAGGATTCGCCGCCGTACGTTTTACCGAATTTCGCGAAGACTTCAACCATCAGCATCAAACGCCGCGCACCGAAAACGGCATCGAGTATGGCGACATGCTGAAATTCGTCGACTTCGAATACGTCTCCCACGTCGCCCGGTTAAACGCCGCGACGCTAGCGTCGTTGGCTTCGGCCCCGGCTCCGCCGTCGAAGGCGAAGCTCGTCACCAAAGACCTTGATAACGACACCACGATCCACTGGGAGGCCTCGCCCGGCGCTGAGAGCTACGAAGTTTTATGGAGAGGCACGAGCGCTGCCGACTGGGAGTATGCCCAATCGGTCGCCGAAACGCGTGCAACTCTAAAGATTTCGAAGGATAATGTGATATTCGCAGTGCGCGCTGTAGACGCAGCCGGTCACCGCAGCCTGCCAGTCGTCCCTGAGCCGGAGCGATAAAATAAGCCGCCGTCCAACTTCCACCGGGCCAATTGAGTTTAGAAATCGCAGATATGGCTAGAAATTCTTTCGTCGAAATGGGTTTCCCGTCGTTTCGTGGAGCTGTGCGAGAAATCATCCTCGCGAGCACCGCGATCTATGTCGTGGTACTGCTCACTGTGTCGTTCGCGCCGGCCACGGGTCAGGCGATCCTAAGCTTAGGCACCCTCGATCCGGCGCACATCCGGGCAGGCTGGTTGTGGCAGTTCGTTTCTTATGCCTTCATATATGTCGATCCCATGGACTTCGCCCTGTCGCTGTTCGGAATTTACTTTCTCGGCTCGGCGGTAGAACAGCAAATCGGGCGAAGCTCTTTTTACGGCCTGTTTTTCGGCGGCATTGTGCTTTCAGGAGTCGCGGGGTTCATTCTTTCTCTCTCCGGAGTCATCGCCCAGGGCCTCGCGCTTGGCTCGGGAGCAGCCGCGAACGCGATCCTGATGGTCTTCTATTTGTTCAATCGTCAAGCGCCAATCATGCTGTTTCCGCTGCCGATTCGAATTCCGGTGAAGTGGATTGTGCTCTTTGCGGCCGCGATCGAAACCGCCTACCTTCTGCTCCATCACTTCCCGCTGTACTATTTCGTGATGCTGCTTGGCCTTGGGGCGGGATACATCTGGTATTCCTTGTTCCTGACCCGCGGCGCTTCTCTCCGCGTCTCAGAGCGCTTTTACGGAGCCCGCAATTCCTACTATCGATGGAAGTGCCGCCGCGCTGCGAGAAAATTCGAAGTCCACATGCGCGATCACGACCGCAAAGTCACGTTCGACGAGCACGGAAACTATGTTCCTCCCGACGACAAGGCGAGCGACAAGCCAAACGGCGGTTCTAAATCTGGCTGGGTAAACTAATCAAAAAAATAACCGAACCCTCACAGCCATCGCGGGTCAAAGAACGAACTCTTGAAAGGCATCTAAAACGCGTCCCGGCAATTCTTGAGCCGAAGCCTTCCCCTTAAATCCCAGATCGTGTCCCGCACGGTCAATTGTTAGCAAGTGAGTTTTGGCTGGAATAAGTCGCAGAGCCTCTTCCATCTCATCGAAAGCCCCGAACGGATCGCGCGTGCCATGCACAAACAAACTATGAGTTCGCAACTGTGGAAAATGCTGCGTTCGCATCTGCTCAGGCTTTCGAGGAGGATGCAGGGGATAGGAGAGCAGCAGAAGTCCCGCCGCCAGCTCGGGCTCTGCGGCGCACAGCATTGAGGACTGGCGGCCTCCATAAGAATGCCCGCCCAGAAAGATTCGTCCGGCAGCACGCTGACGCATAACGGAGACCGCATTTCGCAGTCCTGCGCGATCGTTCTCCGCATGTCCAAACGGCGGGCCGTTTGGCTTTTTCTGCCTAAAAGGAAGGTCCACGCGAAGAACCAGATAGCCGCTGTCTGCAAACTTTTCGCTAAGAGCAATCAGCAGAGGAGCATTGCAATCCGCACCGGCACCATGCGCCAGGATGAGGGCATCCCCACTCGGATTCTCGGGAGTGTGAAGCAATCCGCGAACTGCCGGATCAACCGAATCGTCGAGAAGTAAATGGGCCGGTTGCATTCCTTCAACTCGCTTGCGGAATAAAAAACGTGAGCGCAATGCTTTTAATCCAAGCAACCGCCAACGTCAAATGAAGGCGCCGGAGGTCCGCCCTAGACTACTTCTTTTGAGAAGAAGCACGGCCGCCAGCGGTTTCTCCGACCGTATGGAGCCGCATAAAGTTGGTGGCGCCAGACGTCAGCTTTGTGCCGGCAACCAGCCCCAGCACGTCTCCCTCTCGTAATAGGCCCTTCGCGATCAGCTCGTTCTCAGCCGTCATCAGCATCGATTCCGCCGACTCCCACTGATCCGCATGCACTGGATGCACACCCCAAAGCGCGTTCATCCGATTGCAGACTTCTTCCTTGCGACTGAAGGCATAAATGCACACCTTCGGGCGA
>JAYVCW010000130.1:0-11920 GCA_043749775.1 Acidobacteriaceae bacterium
CCGCTTCCGAGGTCGACCCAGATTTGTTTTGATTCCGGAAGGTAAACAATCTTGCGCGGATTCCCTTCCAGCCCGGTAATGGAATGAATGTCCTTTCCGGACTTCAGGTCCAGAACTTCAATCGTCCTTTGGTGCTCTCCAGGAACGAACAAACGTTGTCCTTTGATGTCGACCGCCGGATGGTCGAAGTAGCCTTCAACATTCGGCATGGGGATGGCCTGAATCTGCTTCAACGGAGCGTTACTCTGAGCCTGCGCACCCAAAAGTGCGATCATCCACATCGCCAAAAGGACGCCTAATCGTATCTTCAAGTTGTTACCTCCTAAATGCGGCTGTTAGCGGGATCGAATGTAATCGTCGAAAATGAACCCATACTGAATGTCAGATAAAATTCTATTCATGAGAGAGATGTGCAGCATGTCACGTCATGCCAGCTCTAATGTCAGCTCGAAAACGTCAGCTCAAAAATGGGGCCGGAGGAGGCCGATGACGGAGGTGACAAATGCCTTGCGCTCATCGAGCTCAGTCGGGCAACCGGCAATTCTTAGTTTCAATCGCGAGAGGGATCAAGAGCAATCCTGCGACAAACGCCGCTGAAGTGAATGCTATCGGCCAGCCTAGGGTGCCCATTCGGTGCACGAGTGCCGCGATGATGAAGTTCGCAGCGGCTCCTACAAAGCGGCCGACGGAGGTGGTAAATGCAAACGCGGTCGCTCGTACTTTGGTCTCGTATTGTTCAGGGATCCAAAGGCTGAAGATGGCGAAGTTGCCACCGAAAAACCCGAGCAGGAATAGCATGCCGATGAATACGCGCAGTCCATGGGGAAGGTAAAATGCCCATCCAAAAGTGAGCGCTATGCTGAAAGCCATTCCGGCGAAATAGATGGAGAGCGCCGGTTTTCTTCCGAAGCGCTCGGCAAGAATCGGCATGGCTAAACATCCGAGGATTGTGCCGACAGAAAGAAAAGCAGTGCCGAGCGAAGCCAGGCGGGCGGCTCCGACAGAATTGATTCCTTCGTGGCCCGCCAGGATGGTGATGGCCGTCGGTTCGAAGACTGCCCCGGCCCACAGGCCAATGATCGCGATAGTCAGGAGACCCGAGTTGACCAGAGTACGTTTTCGATAGGGCCCTTTAAAGATAGCTATTAAGCGAGAGCCCGAGTCGATTGCGTGCTTGCCGCTCCAGCGCTCCGGCTCTTTGAGTTTGGTGGCAATCAGCAAAGACACAATCACGGGAACGAAGCCGCAAAAAAACATCGCTCGCCAGCCGAACCTGGCGCCGATGGTGTAATTGAGAGCGGCAGCCAGGAAAAATCCAGCATAGTAGCCGGTTTGCAAATAGCCCGCGCCACGCACGCGGCGATCTTCGGGCCACACTTCGGCAACGTAAGTTCCGGCCATAGCCCATTCGCCGCCAATGCCGACTCCAGCCAACAAGCGGAAAACGGCAAGCTGCCATACATTGTGCGAGAACGCGGCCGCGCCAGTGAAAAGCGAGTAAACGAGAACGCTCGCGGCGAGAGCTCTAGTGCGTCCGTAGCGATCGGCAATCGGTCCCCAAACGAAAGAAAATCCCCAGCCAACCAGGAACAAGGCAAAGAGAACGGAGCCAGCCGCACCTACTGTGGCGGCATCGGCGCGATATCCGGATCTGGGCAGAAGATCGCGAAGAGCGGGCGCAAGAACCATGGCATAGATGAAGGAATCCATGCCGTCCAAAGTCCAGCCCGCCCAGGCAAACCAAAAGCCGAGAATCTGTTGCTTAGTCAGCTGGGAATGCGCAGCACGCTCGGAGCTTTGGAGATGCATGGCTGTCATTCTGGCATAGCTGCCGCAGTACGGTATCTAATTTTGACTGTATAGAATATTCAGGACTGTATAAAATACCCCGGTGCTGGGCAATTTAAAAAATTCACTAATGGGACGTGAGAACACGCCCCACAGTATCGCCGCGTCCATCCGTAGCGGGATCATTGACGGTGGTTTGCTTTCCGAACAGCCCCTCAAGCAAGAAGAGCTGGCGAAATTTTTTGGGCGTGAGCCGTATCCGGTTCGCGAGGCGCTTCGCCAGCTGGAGAGCGAAAGCTGGATCATTTTCTGCAATAACAAGGGCGCTTCGGTCCGCGCTTTGACCATTGAGGAAGCCCGCGAGGTCTATGAGATTCTGGCCGCTTTGGAATGCACCGCGCTTAGACTGGCTCTCCACCACCACACATCCGACTCGCTGTTGCAGGTACAACATGTTCTTGATCGTGCGAGGGCACACAGGGGCGGCGGACGGGAGATTGGGTACAATCTGAAGTTTCACCTCACCCTATACGCGCCCGCGAAACGAGAAAAGTTATTGAGGATGATTCAGGACTTGCGGCAACGAGGGAATCGATATCTGCGATTGAAACTAAGCGTAGGCGATGAATTAAAAAAATCAGAAACAGAGCATCGCGCAATTCTCGACGCCTGCATTGCCGGGAATCGTCGACGTGCCGTCTCTCTGCTGGACAACCATCTACGCGGGGCTGGGGAGATGTTAGTGCGCTACTTTGAATCAGAAGCCGACCGCCGGAAAACCAAACCGTCGGAATCCCTGGCAGCTTTACAACGCGAAGCGGCGGCAGTGCAGACTGGGCATGCGCTATCGGCACGAAGCAAATTGGTGAACAGTAATTTTTCGTGAAGCGGAATCGATTGCTGATGGAAGGCAGCTTGTAACGAATGCCGGAATTTCTTGCTAGTCTTCTTCGAAGCCTGAGCGGTAAGCGCGGTGGGGATATGCACGGGCTCTGCCATCAGCTTCTTTCTCAACGTGGCGAGGCCTCGCAGACCGTGCTGGCCGGTCAGATTCTGCAGCAGTATAAGTTAATGAATTCGGGGCAGCAGTTGGGTTTTTTCCAGATGCTGGCCCGCGATTTTGGTCCTGACAACAACGTTACGCAGCCCGCCCTAGAAGCGTATCAACGTGCGGCAACTCCTGCCGCAGCAGCGGCATTGTCGGCCGCGCTCGAACCCCCGCGCCAGGAACTGTTCCGGCGAATCAATACGGGCATGACAGGAACCGAGAGCCTGGTGAGGTGGCGCAGCGATTGCTTCGGCTGCTGCGCGCGAATCCAGAGCTTGCGGTGGTGGATGCGGACTTAAGCATTTGTTTCGCTCCTGGTTCAATCGCGGATTCTTGCGTATGGAGAGAATCGGATGGAACACCGCCGCCATAACCCTGGAAAAACTGATTGCGTACGAGTCCGTTCACGAGATCAACGGCTGGCCGGAACTGCGCAGGCGATTGGAAGCCGATCGTCGCTGCTTCGGTTTTTTTCACCCTGCCCTAGGCGATGGCCCGGTAATTTTCGTACTAGTCGCGCTCACCAGGGGGCTGGCCCGCAATCTGGCGCCGCTGATCGACATTACGGCCCCGGTGCTCCCCGCGAATTAGGGTGATACGGCAATCTTTTACTCCATTAACAATTGCCTGGATGGGCTGCGTGGAATTCCCTTTGGCAATTTTCTTATCAAGCAGGTCGTGGATGGGTTGGGATCGGAACTGCCACGGATCAGATCTTACAGCACGCTTTCGCCCATGCCCATGCTGGTGCACGCGTTGCTGTCGGACTCCGCGGCAACGGGTTTTACGCGAGAACGCCTGGCTCGATTACTGCACGAGTTCCAAGCTGAGCTGACGCGAATAGCACAGCAGAGCGACGTGGTCGATGCCTTTTTCTTACTTCTGAAGAGCCCGCTCGATCACAGCAGACCCTTTTAGGAGCCCTTCGTCGAGTTGCATTTGCGTATTTGCAGTGCCGGGTTGAGGACAGGCCTTATGATCGAGTGGCCAATTTTCATTACTCAAATGGCGCCCGCCTTGAATCGATCAATCCATTCGCGAACGTTCGACCTTACGGCCTGCGCGATTCATTTGGTGTGGTGGTCAATTACAGGTACGTCCCGAACGAACTGGAAGAGAATCACGACATTTATATTCGTACGGGAGAACTGCGCGTCTCTGGCGCTTTGCTACACGAATACAAAACGGTCACGACGCTGTGGGCAGGCGAAAGCAGTTCGAGGAAACGATCGCTGCCAGCCAGGCGGCAGGTTGTAGCGGCTAAACGCTTGAACTCGGGATCGACACAGCTTTAAATTTTCATACGGACCAGCGGACTATGAAACTGGCCGCCGTATATATCAGTGTCACGAGAATTTCCCGACGGCACTTTGCGGGGAATGGAGATCTTTATGGTCGATATGTTCTCGAGGAAAAACAGCTTCACGGAGTCCGGTTGCACTCCATACTGGCGCGCTATCTTTTCAGGTGTACAGAAATCGCTCGTGATGGCTTGCTGATACCCGGCCTTGTCTTTAAACATAATATCGAAGGTCAATTCGAATGGACCTGCATTCTTGCTGCGAATGAGATTCGTGATTTCCCACAATTCAGGCATTCCGGGCACTCCAGTTCGAGCAATAAATTTTTCATTTCAGAGTTCTTCAAGCTTCATGGCAAAAGGGCCGCAAGGGTCCTGCAACTCCCAAACGTGATTAGCGCAAAATTCGTATACGGGACCAGCATCGATTCCTCCTGGAGAAAACGGGTAAGCGAAATTGCTGATCAGACCGTTATATTCGGGGATTGGGTGATGCAGACCGGTGTGGGAGACAACCGGGCAGATGTCGGCGGCCAGTTCCTGTGAGCTGGCAACGACGTCGATCACGAGCCCAACTTCGTGTCCCAGGTCAGAGAGAGGTTCCATTTCTCCAAGCGTTCCGTTGCGACCATAGACACGAAAGTTGATCGAGTACTTTTTTGGGTCCAAGTGTAGATTGTCGAAAATTTTTCGTTCCACCACCGTTCGCAAGCTTTCCAAAAAAGGATCGAGTTGGCGCAAGACCAGGGGATCACGGATCCCGGCGATCACGATGGACCGGTAGCCTACTAGGCGAGCCCCTTCGATTCGGACCGTGTATCGCGCGGCTGGAATGAACCGGCTTCCGGTGACCCGTACCGCACGATCGCCAATGGGTTCATAGCGTGCATGAGTTGTATCCAGAGTGCCGCCTGACTCGACAAGATGCAAGGGATCGGCATTCTCGTAAAGGGTGTGCGCGGCCACGCTTTGCGGTGTGCACCTGAGGGCGGGATTAGGCGCGGCAACTGTGAAACCATTGTGATCAAGTTCAGCAGCCATGGAATCGGGAGAATTTCGCTGCTCGACACTTGCCGCGCCACATTCTAGAATTTTGCCGGCATGAAATGCCACGGCGTGGGGAATTCCTTTCAAGACCGGGAGGGCGGCATAGATGGCGACGTCACTCGAACGCCCTGCTACGACGACTTGAGCTCCGCTTTCGAGAGCGCGTTGGATGGGCTCGATTCCCATCATGGCTACAAAGCGCTCGGCCTCTAAGATAGCGCTTTCGCTCAGTTCGGGACCTGGACCCAGGGCGGTGACGAGACCTTCTCTCAGGGCACTGGCTAGACTATTTTTGTCAATCTCGCTGTCAATAGATGCCAGTTTGAAGTGCCACCCGTTTTCGGCTGCCAATTCGCGAATAATGTTCAGCGTCCACTGGAGATGCGGTCGGCCGCCCGCGTGCCCAGCAGAGCCGATGATTACGGGAACTCCGGCGCGCATGGCTTCGCGCAGCATCAGGCGGAGGTTGCGCTTGACACCTTCGCGTGGTCCGCGAGCTTTGCCCGAGCCGAGATAATGCGGTCCGGAGTCAGTAGTCCCGGCGTCACATGCGATGAAGTCAACTCCATTTGCGACGGCCTGCAGCAGGCTTTGCTCGGGAAATCCGGTACTCAGGTTGCCGGACGCAGCCAGGGCTTTTACCTTGTTCACCGCATTACGGTATCACCGTGCCCACCAAACCTGCATGAACACTAATTCATGTTAGGTTCATTCCGTCTTAATCTCGGAAGCATAATCACGTGTAGTCCGCCAACCACCCAGCTTGAAAAGGGAATGTAGAAATCTGTGGACTACTTTACTGTGGACTACTTTAATGACTGTGAAAACAGAACAATCGGCGCAGTCCACATCCGCGACTCTGAAAGCCTCGACGGTTCGCTGGCAGGTTGTGATCTTGCTGGCGATTGTGGCGGCCCTGACGTATGTCGACCGTTTGAATCTTGGAATTGCCGGCAAACAGATCGTCGAGGAGTTCAAGTTCGACAATCAAACCATGGGGTTCATCCTTGGCGCATTTAGCCTGGGCTACGCCGTGTTTCATATTCCTGGCGGCTGGCTCGCCGACCGTTTCGGAGCGCGACGAGTCTTAGCATTTGCGGTTCTCTGGTTCTCTGCTTTCACAGCGCTGACGGCGGTGGCACCTGGTCTTCCTTTTCTCGCGCCGTTGGGAGCGGCCTGGACGTTCGTTATCGTTCGCTTCATTATGGGCTTGGGCGAGGCGGCGGCAATTCCAGTAGGCAATAAGTTGATGGCTTACTGGCTAGGGGACAGAGAACGCGGCTTTGGTACGAGCGTATTTCTTGCAGGCGTGGGAGTGGGTGGTATCGGCGCACCCTTCCTAATTCACTGGATGATCGGTTTGTGGAAGTGGCGAGCGGCGTTTTTGGTTTTGGGATTATTCGGCATGGTGGTGGCTGGGTTGTGCCTCCTGGTGATCCGGAATCGACCGGAGGACAACCCAGCCGTCAATGATGCCGAACTTACGAAGATACGGGGGAGTGCGCGGGACTCGACAAATATCCCGGTGACAAATCCGGTTTCATGGAAAGCAATTTTATCGAGTCGATCAGTTCGGGGATTGATGCTGAGCCACTTCTGCCTCGTCTATCCGGTCTACATTTTTTTCACCTGGTTCTATATCTATCTGGTGCAGGTCAGGGGAATCACGATTTCGAAGGCAAGTTTTTGGGCCTCCGCTCCGTTTGCGGCGAATGTAATTCTGGTTCCCACGTGGGGGTGGCTAACTGATTTTAGCGCTCGCAAATTAGGCAAGCGACGTGGGCGGCGTGTAGCTGCGTGGGCGGGAATCTTTTTTTCGGCCGCGTTGCTGTGGTCGGGGAGTCACACCACGAACAATACGCTTGCTATTCTGCAGCTTGCCATTTCAGCGGGCTTCAACTTTGCCGCTTCAGCGGTGTTGTGGACTACGTGTAACGATTTGTCCCCCGGCTCATCGGGTTCTATCTCTGGGACGATGACGACATTAGGAAGCTTGGGCGGTTTCGCTTCACCTATTATCACAGCGTTTATTGCGACTCACTTTAGCTGGAGTGCTGCCCTGGATTTTGCCGGTTTAGTAACAATATTGAGCGGCTGCGCCTGGTTTCTTGTGGATGCGGATCGGTGTATAGCGTGACCGTGTATGCGTGACGGCAAGGTGCGAGTCGCTTGCAAGTCTAAGTCTAAATATCCGGAAGGGTTACGGGGTTCGAGAAATTGACAGATCGAGGCCCCACTCAAGTTCGATGGCGCATTCTTGGGCTTCTATCAATGGTCATGATTGTGACCGCTCTCGGGCGATTGAACCTCGGCATCGCTGCGCGGTTCATGCAGGATGACTTTAAGTTCTCAACCGAGACCATGGGTTGGATTCTTGGCGCCTTCGCATTTGGATACGCCATTTTTCAGATCCCATGCGGCTGGGCTGGCGATCGATATGGGCCGCGGGTGACGCTTACGGTGGCACTCGTAGGGTGGGGTCTGTGCACAGTCCTGATCGCAGTGGTTACTTCGATTCGTTGGACTTCGCCATTAGCTCTCGCCTGGAGCCTTGCCGCAATTCGTCTTTTCACTGGTGCGGGCGAGGCAGCGAGTTATCCGAATGCGAACAAGGTCGTCGCCTGGTGGACAACAAGCCGCGAGCGTGGTCTCGGCAGTAGTTTTCTACTAGGAGGGGTTGGCACTGGGGGCATTCTTGCGCCGATTCTATTTGCCGCGGCAATTTCGCGATGGGGCTGGCGATCGTCTTTCATTGTCACCGGCGCTTTGGCTATAAGTATTGCGTTGGTCTGGTTCTTGTTCTCGACTAACTACCCCCACGAACACCCGAAAGTTAACGCAGCTGAACTTGCCACGTTAACTACATCACGAAGTTCCGGCGGGGGTAAGCACCTGTTTTCTCTACAGGGTACGCCGTGGCGCAAGATATTTTCCAGTGGTTCGGTTTGGGCACTGCTGCTGAGTTATTTTTGCCATGGCTATACGCCATTCATCTACTTCACTTGGTTTTTTGTTTATCTTACCAAAGTGCGCGGCCTGACTATCACAAAAGGCGCTTTCTGGGGCACTACTCCATTTGTGGCGATGACGGTGATGGCTTTGCTTGGGGGATGGCTTTCCGATAAAGCGGTGACGCGGTTCGGGCGTCGTCGCGGGCGCCAAAGTACAGTTGTTTTCGGAATGACATGTTCTGCACTTTTGTTAGCGGCCGGCAGCCACGCGGTCGGTCCAATCTCGGCTATTCTCTTGTTGGCTGGCGCGGCCGGATTTGGCAGTTTCGCGGCGCCCAGCTGGTGGGCAAGCTGCATTGACATGACGCCACACTATTCAGGCTCTCTTTCGGGAGTGATGAATACGTGTGCGAATATGGCCGGCGGACTCGCTCCCGTTATAACGGCATACATCGCAACCCGGTTTGGATGGTCACAAGCACTAGACTTCGCAGCCATGGTCAACTTCATTACCGGAGTTCTTTGGATATTTGTGAATGCTGACGTCAACCTGGAAGTCGGATCTCCTACGATGACGAATGATTCGGTTGTCCTGCTTTCTGGGGACGGCCGGAATTTACCGTAACGACGCAATGCTCGGACAGATAAGTAGCCTGTTCGTAGCGAAGGTTTAAATGGGATTTTAATAAGCTTCGATGTAATTCACGGGAGAGCGCAATGAAAAGAATGACAACCGTGTTCCGCGAAATGCTAGGGACTGCAGGAATTATCCATGCCCCGATCGCTCATGATGCGCTCACTGCCAGAATTGCCGAGCAAGTGGGATTTCGATGCCTGGATCTTGGCGGCTATGCTTTGGGGGCCAGCACGTGCGTCCCGGAGCCACTGCTCTGCTTAGAGGAGCTCATGATTGCTACGCGCCGAATTACGGCTGCGGTAAACATCCCATTGATGGTCGACGGAGGAGCTGGGTTCGGCGATCCCACTCATGTTATTCGTACGATCACCGAACTGGAGCGGGCGGGCGCTGCTTCGGTCCATATTGAAGATCAGGTTTACCCAAAACGGATTCACTACCACAAAGGAATTGAGCACGTGATTTCCGCCGAAGAGATGTGCGAAAAGATACAGTACGCGGCTCAAGCGCGACGAGATCCGGATTTCGTCATTGCAGCTCGAACCGATGCCATGCGTACTCACGATTATGCAGAAGGCATTCGGCGAACGAAGCTATATGTTGAAGCCGGCGCGGATATGGTTATGATATTTCCTAACACTTTGGAAGAAGCGATGAAAGCGCCGAAGGAAGTAAGTGCTCCATTGATTTACGTAAACAGCGAAGGCAACCGGCTCGGACGGCCCGTACTGGCGATCCAGCAACTCGAATCCGCCGGCTATAAGATGGTGAACGACGCGATCAGTGCGATCAACGTGATTTATGGAAGTGTTTATGAACTATTTTCTCGAATGAAGCAAACCGGGCGAAGCGGGTTAGACTCTGCCGCGGCAATCAACACTCGTAAGGCCATAGAGGACGCTATGGGACTCGATAAGTATTACGAGATCGAAGCTCAGACTGTTGAGGCTAGATCCTAAGTTGCGACTAGATTCTAAGTTGCGTGAACCTATTGCGCTACCCCACACCTTGACATTCACCGAAAGGAACACAAGCATGAATACACGGCGTTGCATGTTGCTGACCGGACTCCTCTTGCTGACATTTGTTGTGGTGGCAAAGGCACAAAACAACTCTGCCTTAAAACTCGTTACCAAGATCCCGCTGCCTACGATTAAGGACGGCGATTTCGACCATTTCTCCAAGGACGTGGCGGGTAACCGGCTTTTTCTCACAGGTGAAGCGAGTGGAACTGTCGAGGTCTTTGACGCTACGTCGAACAAACACATCCATACCATAAAGGGACTGAAATCGCCGCACGCAATTCTGTACCGCGAAGACGTGGACAAGTTATGTGTTGTCGACGGGGACGCTTCAGAAATAAAAGTTTACAGCGGCAAAACATACGAGCTTGTAGGGAAAATATCTGTTTCCATCGATGCTGATTCGATGGCTTATGATCCACAAACAAAATACATGTATGTCGTGAATGGGGGCCGTGAAGCGAAGACGCCCTATTCACTTGTCAGCGTGATTGATACTAATGACTTGAAAAAGATACGTGACATAAAGATCGATACGAACTGGGTTGAGGCCCTGGTGCTCGACAAGTCCAGTTCGCGAATGTTCCTGGTATTGACGGGAAAAGATGCGATTGGAGTTATGGATCGCAATAAGGATTTCCTGCTCGCGATCTGGCCGTTGCCGTCAGACGCGAAACACCCCGTAGCGTTAGCTTTTGATGAAGCAGATCACCGTCTCTTTGTTACGGCGAGGGAGCCGGGAAAGTTGGTTGTGCTCAACTCGGACAACGGAAGGGTCGTCGCAGAATTTCCGTCCGTCGGTTTGGTGGACGATATTGCTTACGATTCAAAACAGAAGCGCCTGTATCTGCCGGGGGACGGGTTTATAGATGTATTCAGCCAAAAGGATCCCGACCATTACGTTCTGCTGACCAAGATGCATGGAAGTTTCCGGGCTAAAACCGGTCTACTCGTGCCGGAATGGAATCGCTTCTTTCTGGCGGTTCCTCGCCACGGAAAGCAAACAGCTGAAGTGCGCGTATACGAGCCCCAGCCGTAACAGCGCGCCGTAATTTACGGCGCGCTCGCTATGCGAAAGCAGTCCTCAGTTGATTTGACTGAATCCACATCATTCATTCCAATTCAAAAGGTTGGTCCGGCGCGCTTCGAGGCTGGCTCACTTGCCGGCGGTGACAAAAGTGTTGCACGCTGCCGCCGAGCAACTTCCATAGCCAGCACCTGAGAAACTTAATGAAGCCGAAGTGGAACTGCCGGGGTTATCTTCCAGAATGTCAGTGAAGGCCATCGCATGTGCGGAAAAGCTGACGCCTCGATCTAAATGATTGCTCGGGCATTCGACGTTCGGAAATCCACAGTCAGCGGCATCCCGACAAAACTTTCCCGCCCGGCCAAACCAACCTTCAGCACCTGCAATCCTGAAAAACGCTCAAAAATTGAAACCAATCCGCTGTTCGGGAAGTAAGTCTCTCGGCTAATCTGGAGGTGACAGGCTACGTGGAAACCACGCCATCTTCATCAACTTTGCACGATGGAAGTTAGGAAGAATTCAGTAACCGGCGTTCACGAAGTTTACTAATGATTGTGGCGCGGGCAATGGGATCAGGCGGCCTTCAGGGGTTGGGGCTTTGCAAATCACGGTACAGCGAAATGTATTGGGAAACCATGTGCTCCAGTGAGAAGTTTTCTTCCACGTATTGCCGGATGCGACCAGAATCAAGCTGCAAATTCGTGACCCGTTTGACCATATCTCTCACCGATCGGCATATGTAACCGGAAACCCCATCGCGGACGATCTCAGGCACGGAACCGCCCTTAAAGGCGAGCACCGGAGTGCCGCAGGCCATCGCTTCGACCATCACTAGGCCGAAGGGTTCATTCCATTGGATAGGAAATAGCATCGCGAATGAGTTTCCCAAAAGCTCATTTTTTGCCTGTAGATCCGCAGGACCGATATACTCGATTAGTTTGCCATCTATTTCAGGTTTGATCTTCGCTTCAAAATATTCGCGATACATGGGCTGAATGTCACCCGCTATTTTTAGAGGTATGCCCGTCCGTTTGGCCACTTCAATGGCTGTGTGCGTGCCTTTGATGGGAGCAATGCGTCCGATAAAACTTAAATATTGC